>CAZIMT010000067.1:0-10181 GCA_964540295.1 uncultured Phycisphaeraceae bacterium | reverse complement strand
TACCGGGCCACGTTGAACCTGCCGCAGACCCTCTTTCCCATGAAGGCCAACCTCGTGCAGAATGAGCCAGCCAGCGTGAAGCGGTGGTCGCAGATGAAGCTGTACGAGAAGGTCCGAGCCGCCCGCGCCGGGCGTGACCGCTATGTGTTCCACGACGGCCCGCCCTATGCCAACGGCGGCATCCACCTCGGGCACCTCATGAACAAGTGCCTCAAAGACTTCGTCGTACGCACCAAGACGATGGCGGGCCTTGATTGCTCGTACATCCCCGGCTGGGACTGCCACGGGCTGCCGATCGAGCACAAGGTGATGACCGAGATGATGGAGGCCGGGAACGCGGCCAAAGCTGAGAAGCTGAAATCGCTGACCGAGGCTCAACGCCGCATGGCCGTTCGACGCGAATGCCAGAAGTCCGCCGAGAAGTACATCAAACTGCAGGCGGCGGAGATGGTCCGGCTGCTGACGATGGCCGACTACGAGCACCCCTACATGACCATGGCACCGACGTTCGAGGGCGCGACGCTGGAAGTGTTGGCTGGCTTGATGGAGCAGGGGCTCGTCGCGCGAGCGCTCAAGCCGGTGCATTGGTCGATCGCTAACGAGACGGCGCTGGCCGAGGCAGAGCTTGAGTACTACGACCGCGAGGATCTTTCGATCTACGTGGATTTCGAGGCCGACGACGCGGGAAAGGTGTACGACGCGTTCGGGTTGCCTGAAGACATCAACGCAGAGGGGTCAGAGGAGGAGACAGAGCAACGCGAAGAAGACAGCACGGACGGACCAGAAGAAGCGGGCGACGAGGCCGCGTCCAAGCTCCCCAAGCCGGGAGTTCGGCCCGGTGTCCGTCCTTCCTTCATGATCTGGACCACCACGCCGTGGACGCTGCCAGCCAACCTGGCGATCGCGGTCAATGAGAAGTTCGAGTACGCGCTGGTCTACGTCGACGGCAACGTGACGGTGATGGCCCGCGACGCGATCGAGCGCGTGACTCAGGCCGCGAAGGCCGAGGACGTCGTAGTGATCGCGACAACGCTCGGCAAGAAACTGCTGGGGCTGAGGTACCGGCACCCGTTCGTGGCGTCTTCAGCCTCGGCATCGGTGTTCACCATCCTCCCCGCCGACTACGTCACCCTCGAAGACGGCACCGGCCTGGTCCACACCGCGCCCGGCCACGGCACCGAGGACTACCAGACCGGCCTGCGCTGGGGCCTCCCGGTCTACTGCCCGGTCAAGCACGACGGCACCTACGACGCCACAGCACCCGACTGGCTGCGCGGCATCACAATCTGGGATGCGAACCAGAAAGTCGTCGATCACATCAAGAACAGCGGGCATCTTTTCTACGCGCACAAGTTCACGCACAGCTACCCGCACGACTGGCGCGGCAAGACGCCGGTGATCTTCCGCGCCACCGAGCAGTGGTTCGTGCGCGTCGATCAGCCGACCAAGCGCGAGCAGAAAACGCTCCGGCAGATGGCGCTCCAGGCGGCCAGCGAGCCCAACACAGACCGCAAGGGCGATCGCATCAACTTTGTTCCCGAGTGGGGACGGAACCGGATGCGCGGGATGCTGGAATCTCGCCCCGACTGGTGCATCTCGCGCCAGCGTGCCTGGGGACTGCCGATCCCGGCCTTCGTGCTTCCCGACGGCTCGACCCTGATGACCGCGGCGTCGATCCGTGCGGTCGCGAAGCTCGTGCGCGAGAAGGGTTCGGATATCTGGTTCACGGCCGAGGCCGAGGAGCTTTTGAAGTACTACGACGCGGGCAGTGATCCGGCCGCGCCAGCGGTGCTGAAAGATCTCACGCGTGAGCCAGAAGCACATCTGTTCAGCACGCTCAAGAAAGGCCCTGACATCCTTGATGTGTGGTTCGAGTCCGGCTCGTCGTGGAACGCGGTGATGCGTGAGCGGAAGCTGGCGTGGGATCCCAAGGCCGACGGCAAGCCCGCGTTCGTGGACTTGTACCTCGAAGGATCCGACCAGCACCGCGGGTGGTTCCAGTCCTCGCTGCTGCCGTGCTTGGGCGCAACGGGGTACCCGCCGTTCGCGACGGTGCTGACGCACGGCTTTATGGTGGACAAAGACGGTCGAAAGATGTCCAAGTCGCTCGGCAACACGCTCAACGTCGAGGATCTTCTCAAAGACTTCGGCGCGGACGTGTGTCGGTGGTGGGTCGCGTCGCTCGCCTACGAAAACGACATCAAGGTCGATCGTGACTTCTTCGGCGTGGCTGGCGAGAGCTACCGAAAAGTCCGCAACACGCTCAAGTTCCTGCTCAGCAACCTGGCGGATTTCACGCCCTCGTGCGACCCTAGCGGCAAGGCTCAGGCCGGGCACTGTGTGGACTTGAAGTCGTACCCGCCGACGTCGATCGACGCGTGGGTGCTGGGCGAATACAACACTCTCGCAGGCACGGTCCTCGCCGCGTACGAAGCGTTCGAGTTCAGGACCGCGCAGCAGGCGATCTACAACTTCTGCAACGACACGTTGTCGTCGGTGTACCTCGCAGCCGTGAAGGACAGGCTGTACTGCGACAAGGTCGATTCGCCACGCCGTCGGCGTTGCCAGTCCACCATCTGGGACCTGACCGACGGGCTGTGCCGGTTGCTCGCGCCGATCCTCGTACACACGGCCGACGAGGCGTTCCGGTCGCTCTGGAAATGTGCGCACAACGACGACGCGACCACCGTTCACCTCGGCGAGTTCATCCGCAAGTTCGAGGTCGGCACGGACGCACGTTGGCCCAAGGCGATGGCGGCTCGGGACAAGGCGATGCAGTCGATGGAGCGGGCGCGAGCCGCGACCGGCGCTGGCGGACAGGGTTCCAATTCGGGTTCCACTTCGGGTCTCCCGGAGAACCCGCTGGACATGGGCGTCGTCATGCCCGACCTCGACGGTTCGCTCGCGAGGTTCGACCCGGTTGACTTGGCAGACCTGCTGGGCGTGAGCCGAGTGTCTCTGGACGCCAAGGCCGGCGAGACCGTGGTGCTCGACCTGCGAAGCGAACCCCGCTGCGATCGCTCGTGGAAACGCGATGAGACCGTGAAGCAGCGGTCAGACGGCGGCCTGCTGACGGACCGAGACGCGCAGGCGTTGGGAATCTGAAGCGGGCTGGAGAAAAAGCGGGGAAACGGACGACGAAAACGAGATTGGTCATTCGCCTCGGCTCGAACGTGACACGCACCCCCCACCGGCCGTATACTCCCCCCCCGGTCGCCAGCCTCGGTGCCGAATCGGGCTTGTAGCTCAGTTGGCTAGAGCGCGCCCCTGATAAGGGCGAGGTCGACGGTTCGAGTCCGTCCAGGCCCATTTCCACGCTTTTCAGCGTCTCGCGAGCGGTCGCATCCAGCCGCGTAAGGGCGGTCCCCTCAAGGACGCACGGCCTTCTTTGTTTCAGTGCCTGGGCGTTAAGAGCGTGCCGCGCTAAGTTCGTTTCTACTGATCTCAGTGCTTTGCGTCGGGCTTTCGCTCCGCCAAGTTTGAGATAGACAGTTCGGACACGGCGAATCGCGAGGTCTGGCCTACAGCGATCAGGGCCAAACACGGCTGATCACGGCCCCACCACTCGCTCCCACTGCTCATCAACGCGCTTGGCCGAAACCGGCATCGACGTGCCGATCTCTTGCGCAAAGAGCGACACCCGCCACTCTTCGATCATCCACCGATACAACACGAGCTGCTCTTCGTTGACCCGAACCGTGCGTTCGGCCCGTGTAGCCTCAAAATACCTCTGCCAGCGCGGCAGCAGGTCTTGGCACTGTCGAGTATCACGTTCTAGGCCGGTGTTCCCCAACCGAGAGAGCCGCGTCTGGATCGCCGCGAGATACCGCGGAAACTGCGCGAGCCGCTCCGGCGGAGTCGAGAGAAAGAACCCTCGCGCGAAAAGGTGCGTCATCTGATTCTGAACGTCGCGCATCGTCGCGGCAAACGAACCGGCGGTGAACGCGCCGACCTGCAGTGACACGGCGTGAAACCCGGCAAGGATCGGTTCCGCGACCGCAGCGACCTCTCGCGCCGCACGGGCGATCCCTTTCCAACCCGCCGTCAGCGCCGCTTCAAACCTCGCCGCGTTCCTGATCTCAAGTGGCGGGGTCAGGAACGCACGCTCGGCAACCATGCCCGCGAGATCGTTCGAGAGCTGAGCCGCGGAACCGATCGTCGAATAGTGAAGATTCATCCGACCCAGCCCCGGCATCGTCCGGATCTGATGCCTGATCTCGTCTCGGGCTCGCGCCGCCAGCAACCGACGCACCCCCGCGTGCATCGCGCCTCGCGCGGCCTCCGCCGAATCGAAGAGCCGCAGCCCCGCGACGCCATCAACATCGACCAAGGCCGGATAGCCGCGCAGCACCATCCCGCCACGCTCGACGTTGACGTGCTCGGGCAGGTCTCCAAAGTCCCAGTTCACAAGCCCGTCACGCACCCACGCGGTCCCGCTCCCCGCGGTCAGGCCCGATCGGATCCGAGGCCCGAGTTCCTTGCGAATCGCGACCAGGTCGCGGCCGCGCGCCAATTCCCGCCCGCTCGAATCAATCACACGAAAGTTCATCGATAGGTGCTGCGGCACCGACGCGAGGTTGAAATCATCGCGAGAAACCCGCACGTCTAGCCGCTTTGACAACTCCTCGGCGAGCAACTCCACAGTCGTCCCGCGCCGCCGACGAATCGCCTCGGCCGCCTCGCTGATCACCGCGTCAGGGATGTACTTGCGAACCCCCTTGGGGAGCGACCGCACCAGCGCGCGAACCCGCTCTCGATGCAGCGCGGGCACCAACGCCTCTGCCCCGTCCGCGTCCGCCTGCGCCAGGATCTGCACCGGCAACGTGAGCGTCACGCCATCGGACGGGCTCGCCGAATCGAACACATAGTCGAGCGGAACGATCCCGTCGCCCACCGCGGCACGATCCGGGTACTGCTCCGCGGTCACCTCAGCGGGCGCCTCAACCAACAGGTCCTCGCGCGACATGAACAAGACGCGCGGATCCGACTTCTCCGCGTGCTGTCGCCAAGCCTCGAACCTCTGCGTGCCGTTCACGTCCGGAGGAATCACGCGATCAAAGAACGCGTAGCGAGCCTCTGCTTCAACAATCAGGTCGGTCCGCCGCGCCTTGGCCGCGATCTTGCGTACTTCCTCGAGCAGCCCCGCGTTGTACTCAAGAAAACGCCCGCGCGAGCGAATCTCGCCCTCGACGAGCGCGTGATGAATAAACACCTCGCGAGCCTTCACCGGCTCAACCGCGCCATAGAGCACCCGCCGCTTGGCCACCAGTTCCAATCCGAATAGCGTCACACGTTCCGACGCGAACACCTGCCCGGCCGTCGCATCCCAGCGCGGGTCGGTGTGCGAACGCTGGATCAGGTGCGACGCCAACTGCTCGACCCACTCCGGCTGGATCTTCGCCACCGTCCGCCCATACATCTTCGTCGTCATCACGATCTCGGACGCCATGATCCATTGAGGCCCCTTCTTGAAGAGCCCCGATCCCGGAAAGATGTTGAACTTCGTCCCACGCGCGCCCGCATACTCCGCCGATTCCGCCGAACGCAGCCCGACGCTGGTCAACAACCCCGCGAGCAACGAGCGGTGCAGCGCCCCATACTCCGACGGCTTGTGCGCCGCCCGGTACCCCATCTCCGTCACCAGCGAATCAAGCTGCTGCCGAACCTCGCCCCATTCTCTCAGCCTCGTGAACGACAGGAACCTTTCGCGGCACCACTTTCTCAACTTCCCGGTGCCCAGGTGCCGCCCCTCGTCGTGGTACACCTTCCACAACTTCAGCAGCGCCGCGAAGTCCGAGTCCTCGTCCTTGTACTCCGCGTGCGCGCGGTCCGCGGCGTCCTGCGCATCCATCGGCCTCTCACGCGGGTCCTGGATCGACAGCGCCGCCGCGATCACCAGCACGTCACTCAGCGCGTTCTCGCGGTGCGCTTCCAGGATCATGCGACCGATCCGCGGATCGATCGGCAGCCGCGCTAGCTCCGCGCCCAGCTTCGTCAGCTCCCCCTTCTCGTCCACCGCGCGCAGCTCACGCAATGTCTCGTACCCATCCCGGATCATCCGCGAGTCGGGCGGCTCCACAAACGGGAACTCCTCCACCGGCCCTAGCCGTAGCGATTTCATCTGCAAAATCACGCTCGCCAGATTCGTCCGCGAGATCTCCGGGTCTGTAAACGCAGGCCTTTCCGCGTAATCCTGCTCGGAAAACAGCCTGATGCACACGCCCGCCTCCAGCCGCCCGCACCGCCCTTTGCGCTGGTCAGCCGATGCCCGCGAGATCGCCTCGATCGGCAGCCGCTGCACCTTCGTTCGCGCGCTGTACCGGCTGATCCGCGCCTCGCCCGGATCGATCACGTACCGGATCCCCGGCACCGTCAACGACGTCTCCGCCACGTTCGTCGCCAGCACGATCCGCCGTCCAGAATGCGGCTGAAAAACCCGCATCTGCTCCGCCGCCGTCAGCCGCGCGTACAGCGGGATCACCTCCGTGTTGGGCATCCCCCGCTTCCGCAGCGACTCGGCCGTCTCGCGGATCTCACGCTCACCGCTCAAGAAAATCAGAATATCTCCCTGCCCCGGCGCAGGCCCGTGCAGGTCCGCCTCCTCCAGCTCGTCCACCGCGTGATGGATCGCCTCTTCCACATCGAGTTGCTCGCCGCTCTCTTGCATCAAAGGCCGATACCGCACCTCGACCGGGTACGTCCGTCCCGATACTTCAATCACCGGCGCGTTGTCAAAGTGCCGACTGAACCGCTGCGGGTCGATCGTCGCCGACGTGATGATCACCTTCAGCTCGGGCCTGCGCGGCAGCAGCTGCTTGATGTACCCCAGCAGAAAATCAATATTCAGCGATCGCTCGTGCGCCTCGTCGATGATCAGCGTGTCGTACTCGTCCAGAAACCGATCGCCCTGCGTCTCCGCGAGCAGAATGCCGTCGGTCATCACCTTGATGTGCGTGTCCTCGCTGGTCTGGTCGCCGAAGCGAACCTTAAAACCGACGGAGCGTCCCATCCGCACGCCAAGCTCCTGCGCCAGCCGCGTCGCCACGCTTCGTGCCGCAATCCGCCGCGGCTGAGTGTGCCCGATCATCCCCGCCACGCCGCGCCCCAGCTCCAAACAAATCTTCGGCAACTGCGTGGTCTTCCCGGACCCCGTCTCCCCGCACAGCACCACAACCTGGTTGGCCGCGATGGCGTCCGCGATTTCTTTCCGCCGCGCCACCACCGGAAGCTCTTCGGGAAACGTGATCTTCGGAACCTGCTCCCGCCGCCGCCGCCGGATCTCCGCCGATCGCTCGATCTCCTCGACCACCCGCCGGATCGAATCATCCCCCGCCCGCCCCTGCCGCAGCGCCGAATCAAGCCCGCGCACGCGGCCACTCAGCCTGTGCCGGTCCCGGCCCATGCAATTTTCCACGCTTTTCAGCAGCTCTCGAGGGTCCGCACGCAGCAACGCAGATTCTACGCGGGTCTACACTCTCCTCGCATGATTGACGCTCTGAATACTCTTGAATCCACCGCCACCGCTCAACTCGCAAGCGCCGCCGACGCCACCGCGCTCGAAACCTGGCGGCTGGCCTATTTAGGCAACTCTGGCAAGCTCAAAGCCGCCATGGCCGGGCTCAAAGATGTACCAAAGGACCAGAAGCCCGCCGTCGGCCAGCGCCTCAACCAAGTCAAGGCCACGCTCGAAGCCGCCCTCGATGCACGCAAAGCCGCGCTCGGCCCGGACGCGCCCGCAAAGGTCCAGGCCGCGCAGATCGATATGACCGAGCCCGGCCTCATCACCAGCTCGGCCGTCGGCCGACGCCACATCCTCACCCGCGTACGCGACGAGCTCGTCGATGTCTTCGCCCGAATGGGCTTCGCCGTCGCCGACGGCCCCGAGCTCGAAGACGACGAGCACAACTTCGCCAAGCTCAACATCCCCCAAGGCCACCCCGCTCGCGACCCGATCGATAATTTCTACGTCGACGACCCGCGCACCAATCTCATGCCGCGCATGCTCCGCTCACAGACCAGCACCGTTCAGATCCGCGTGCTCGAAGACGCCATCGCCAAGGGCTGGGGCCCGCCGGTCAAGATCGTGTCGCCGGGCCGCGTCTACCGCCCCGACACCGTGGACGCCACCCACTCCTTCATGTTCCACCAGATCGAAGGCCTTTACGTCGATCGCGGCGTGTCCATGGCGGACCTGAAAACCACGCTCTTCCAGTTCGTCCGCGCCTATTTCGGCAGCGACGCCGAGATCCGCTTCACGCCCACCTTCTACCCCTTCACCGAGCCCTCCGCTCAGTTCGAGATCAACGTCCGCCTCACGCCCGACTCACCAAAGAAATGGATGGAGCTTGGTGGGTGCGGCATGGTCGATCCGGCCGTCTTCCAAGCCTGCGGCATCGACCCCGAGCAGTGGACCGGCTTCGCCTTCGGCTTTGGCGTCGAACGCCTCGCCATGAGCAAGTACGGCATCCCCGACATCCGCCTGCTCTTCGGCAACGACGTGCGGTTCCTCGCACAGCTCTAAAACCACTCGTATAGGGTTCATGATCGAGCATCGCGTGAGCGGAAGCGAACCCCACGCGCGAGCGTGAGATTCTCCGGTGCATCGACACTCCTGCGACCGAGGTTCGTTCTACAAATCCGCAGCATCGGAACCGAACACGATTGACGAGAACGCTTGCCCGATCATGCCAAAAGCTTGGAAGCGGTGACGAAGACCTTCTTCCCGATTTCTTCCACGATCCCCTGTCGCTTGCTGTCAATCAGCCGGCCGTCCCCCGTGAAAGCCTCTTGCGCCTTGCTTACCGCGATCTGCTCCGGCAGCACGATCACCCCGATGTTGCCCAAGATCGACCGAAGGTGAACCAGCCCGCGGAGCCCGCCCAATGCCCCCGGCGAAGCGCTCAACAGCGCCGCCACCTTCCCCTGGAACGCCGCGAGCGAGGCTTCCCCCTCGTTGGGTCTCGACAACCAGTCGATCGTGTTCTTGAGCAAACCCGAGATCGAGCTGTTGTACTCTGGCGACGCGATCAGGAACCCGTGGCTCTCGATAAACATCTTTTTGAGCTTTTTCGCGTTCTCCGGCAACCCTTGAGCCTTTTCCAAGTCTTCGTCAAAGATGGGCAGTGGATAGTCCTTCAGATCCAGAAACGTCACGTCCGCCCCGGCCGCGCGAGCGCCGCCCGCCGCCACCTTTACGAGAATCTTGTTGAACGAATCCTTGCGCGAGCTCCCCGCGAACGCGAGAAGACGAGTGGTCTGTGACATGCGGTCCCCTTCTGCTTTCAAAGTCGACACACGAAAATAACGAACAGCCAACGATACCTCACCGCTCGCTACCGAGCCAGCGACGTCAGCTCAACCTCGTCCCCATACGCTGGCAGCGACGCTGTCAGCCCGAGCTGGCCCGCCAGCTGGTCTCGCAGCTTCGCGCGAGGCCCGTCTTCCCCGTGCGTCAGGAACACCCGCGGCTTGCTCGCTCGAAACGGCTCGGCCCACTTCAGCAGCCCCGACTGCCCCGCGTGCGCCGAGAACCCGCCCAGCGTGTGAACCTTCCCACCAACCCGCACCTCTTCACGGAAGATCCGCACCGACTTGGCCCCATCAACCAGCCGCCGCCCCAGCGTCCCATGCCCCTGGTACCCCACGATGACGACGTGCGTGCTCGGATTGGCCAGGTGATGGAACAGGTGGTGCACGATCCGCCCGCCCGTGCACATGCCGCTCGCGGAAATAATCACCATCGCCCCCTGAGCGTTGTTGAGCTTGCGCGATTCCTCGCTCGTCCTCGTGTACGTCAGCCCCGGGAAACTCAGCGGAGAGCCACTGTTCTTAAGCAGTTCCTTCGCCCGCTCGTCGTACACCTCCGGATGCCGCTTGTATAAGTCTGTCACCGACGTCGCCATCGGGCTATCCACAAAGACGCGCGCCGCCTTAAGCTTCCCCGCCCGCAGAAACTCTCCGATATGGAACACGAGGTCCTGCGTCCGCCCGACCGCGAACGCCGGGATCAGCACCTTGCCCCCGCTCGCCTGCGACTCTTGCAAGATCCCCAGGAACTCATCGCGCGTCTCCGTCAGCGATCGATGGTCACGGTCGCCGTACGTCGATTCCAGCAGCACCACGTCGGCTGGCGTCGGCGTCGTCGGATCACGCAAAATCGGCGAGCCCGACATCCCCACGTC
>CAZIMT010000066.1:0-16397 GCA_964540295.1 uncultured Phycisphaeraceae bacterium | reverse complement strand
AGACGTCGGGCCGCGGGGTGATGCTGATCCGGGCGTACATGACCAAGGTTGAGTTCAACTCGCGCGGGAACCGGGTGGAGATGGTGTATAAGAAGCCCGGGGCCTGAACCTTGGCCCTGAACCTTGGCCCTGATCCGCGAACTCTAGGAACTGTGGAACTCTCCGTGAGAATCAGGCCTGTTCTCTGACTTGAGAGCTCGCCGGTTGCGATTTCTTCGTGCTTCATAGAAGAGACGCAAGAGAATGAGATGAGCCATTTCATATCGGTGTTGCTTGCGGTGAGGTCGTTCTTCGCGTGCTCGACGTTCGCTGGGCGGCCGTCGGTGCAGGCGGCGCATTTTTTTTCGCGCCCCTCGGCGCCTCGCTAAACTGGGCTCATGTCGTACACCGTGCTCGCTCGCCGCTACCGCTCCAAGGCCTTTGACGAGGTCGTGGGGCAGGAACCGATCGCCAGAACCCTGCAGAACGCCATCTCAGCCAACCGGGTGGCGCACGCGTATCTCTTTTGTGGAACGCGAGGGGTGGGGAAGACTTCGATGGCGCGGATCTTCGCCAAGGCCCTGTCCGGGGGGACGGCCGAGGCGGACGCGGCCATTATGGCGGGGCGCGATTCAGACGTGATCGAGATCGACGGGGCGAGCAACAACTCGGTGGACAACGCGCGCGAGCTGATCGCCAACTCGATCTATCGGCCTCTGCGCGGGAAGTACAAGGTCTACATCATCGACGAGGTTCACATGCTCTCGACGGCGGCGTTCAACGCGCTGCTCAAGACGATGGAAGAGCCGCCCGAGCATGTGAAGTTCATCCTGTGTACGACCGAAGCGCAAAAAGTTCCGCCGACGATCCAGTCGCGCTGCCAGCGCTTTGATTTCCGCAACATCGCTTCGTCCATGATCGCCGAGCACTTGAAGGCGGTGACCAAGGAAGAGGGGCTGAGCGCCGAGCCCGAGTTGCTGCACCAAGTGGCGCGGCTGGGGAACGGGTCGATGCGTGACGCGCTGTCGCTGCTGGATCGGCTGATGGCGGCCGGTCAGAAGAAGCTGACGGTGGCGTTGCTGCAGGAATTGCTGGGTCTGCCGGACCGGGAGCTGGTCGGGGCGTTGATCGATGCAATCGCGGAGGGCGAGCCGGGGCCAGCGCTTGTGAAGGCGGACGAGCTTTTGAGCCGGGGGATCTCGATCGATCAGTTGATCGAGACTCTGCTAGATCGGCTACGAGACTTGATGGTGATGGCGGCGTGCGGGGCGAGGTCGGGGCTGGTGGACCTGTCGGAGGCGGCGCGGGCGGCCGAGGCCTTGCGGGCAGAGAAGTTCGATGCGGCGGGGATCGTACACATGATCGCGCTGTGCGAGAACGTGCAGCGTGCGACGAAGGGGAGCTCGACGCCGCGGGCGTTGATAGACGCGTTGATCGTGCGGCTGGCGCTGACGGAGAAGCTGGCGGACGTGACCGCGATGGTGGTCGGGGGTGGGGCTGGTAGCGAGACGGCGATCGGCTCGGGGAGTGTCGCTGGAAAAAAACACTAACGGCGGCGCCGCCGAGACCGAGCATCGCAATCGCGCCGCCGCCGCCGTCTTGGACCCAGAGTTCTTCAACGCCGAGTGTTTCTCGATCAGATTCCTCGGTCGGCGTTGCGCCGGCGGCGTCTGAAGGAGCGGTGGCACCGGGTCCGAGCGGTGCGCGATCGTCGGGGGAGCTTTGGAGTGAGGTTTTGCGCGTGGCGAGCGAGACTCGGCGGCTGCGCGTGGTGATCGAGAGCGTCGCGTTTGTGTCGATGGTGGGGGATGTGCTGACGCTGGCAGTTACGGAGACGATGCTGCCGGTGGCGCGAGGCGGGCTGAAGGAGATCGAGACCATCGCGGCGCGGCTGAACGGCGCGGCGGTGAGGGTGGTGCTCGAGAGTGGCGAGGGTGTGAAGCTGGCGAGCGGTGCGGTTGGCGCGAAACGTGCTGAGGCTTCGGCGGATAGTTTGGCTGGTAGCTTGTCGAGCGGTTCGGCGCGAGGAACTTCGGTGAGTGTTGGGCCCGGCGTTGCGCCAGCCGTCGATATGCGTCAACACCCACTCGTAAAGCAGGCGGAAGAGTTGTTTGGCGCGCGAGTGGTGAAGGTGCAGCAGACTGCGGAGGGACGTCCGAGAGACGAGTGACGAGTTTGTTGCGGGGAGAGCTAGCGAGAGTTTAGCTTTGCGCGAGCTGATCGGGATGAGTTTCGGTGCGAAGTTTGAGATTGAACGGTCCGGGCGCGTGCGTGCGGAGTTCTTTGAGCCAGCGATTCACTCGGGTTCGTCGAGCGAGTAACGATTGACTTTGGATCACATCACACGTTCGGCGACAGCGAAAGGCCGGACGAAACACGGGGGTCTCATGTTCGACAAGTTTAAGGCGATGGGCGCGGTGGCGGGGTTGCTCAAGAACCAGGACAAGCTCAAAGAGTCGTTCGCCAAGGTGCAAGAGCAGATGGCGCGGACGAGCGTGACGGGGCAGGCCGGGGGCGGGGCGGTGCGCGTGACGGCGAGCGGGCAGATGAAGGTGCTGAGCGTGGAGCTGAGCCCGGCGTTGGTCGCGGGGATGGCGGGCGACGACAAGACGCGGTCGCTGGCGGGTTCGCTGATCGTTGACGCGACCAACGAGGCGTTGAAGATGGCTCAGGAGAAGCTGAAAGAAGCGATCGACCGCGAGTCTAAGGCGCTGGGGCTGCCAGAGCTGGGCAGCAGCGGGATCGCGGATCTTATGGGTTGATTGAGGGTTGATTGAGGGATGGCGGTTGCGCCGCGAGGAAGCTTTTTCGGGAGGGGGAGGGTGTTTGGATCATGCAACCGGCACGGCTTACGCGCTCAGGGTGCGAGGTGACGGGCATCGCGCGCGGTGCGCGAGTGCGCGTGCTGATGGCCGCGCGGGCCGCGCCGGAGCCCGATGAACGCACGGCTCGCGAGTGGGCGCAGCGCGCGGCGAACAACCCACGGTTGTTTGATGGCGCGATCGTCGCGGTCGATTCGATCGAGATTTCAAGCTCGAACGGTGATGTGACCATCGGTGCTCGGCACGATCGGTACCAGCGGCTGGCGGTCCAGCCGATGATCGACAACGGCGTGCGTTTGCTGGCGGCGCGGGGCGTGGTCTCGGCCCGCGATCGTCGCGGCGTTGAGCATGTCTTTGTTGGCCAGCGAGACGCGCGGACGCTTGCGTACGGCGAGATGTGGGAGCTGGGGCCCTCGGGCGGGATTCAGCCGCCGAGGGCGGGTGTGCGGGAGCTGAGTTTCGCGGACCTGATCGCGCTGTACGGGCTGGAGCTTCGTGAAGAGGCGGGGCTGGAGATTGCGCGAGCGCTATGTGAGCCGTTGGCGATCTGTGATGATGTCGCCGCGCGCGGAGTGGATGTTGTGATCAGGTTGTCGCTCGCGAGCGATCTCGAAGCGATCGAGCGATCTTCGCGTGATTGGGAGTATTCGGCGGTGCGGTGGGTCGCGGTGAGAGAGTTCGCGCAGTTTGCCGAGGGTGTGAAGTTCAGCCCGCCGAGCGTGGCGATCGCGGCGATGTTGGGGTGGGTGCGGTGATACCCGGTGCTCAACTTTACGATTGAGGCAAGGCTCGCTCGCGTGGATCGCTTCACGCTGGCGCGTGAGGTTCTTTCGGGGACGGGCGTGGTCAGGCTTTGGCGCGTTTCGCCGGGCGTTTCCAGCCTGATTCGGGGTCTTTTTCGAACATGCGTGCGGACTGTTTGATGCAGCGAAGGCAGACGAAGATCTCTGGGAGCGCGGGGCTCTGCCAGTGCGAGTCGTCGCGGTCTTCGAGGCACATCGCGCAGAGAACTTTCTCGGGAGGCGTCACGGTGATGCTGGCGTTGACGACGGTGGCGTAGGCGACGCTGAGGCAAGGGCCGCACACCAGGCTGCCTTGATGGCCCTCGACCATCTGGCGATCCTCGGCCCATGACTGGCGGCAGAAGTCGCACTTGAAATAATCGTTGCCTTCGCAAGCTTGGTCGTGCATGGTGTCACGGTATGCGCGAGGTTGGTGTCAAGTGCCAGCGACGAGTTGGTGGCGGGCGATTCGGCCGTAGGTCTCGCAGCGGCTGAGGAGTTCCCCGTGCCCGCCTTGATCGACGATTCGGCCTTGGTCCATGACGACGATGTGGTCGGCGTTGACCACGGTGCTGAGGCGGTGGGCGACGATGAGGCATGTCCGTCCGCGTGAGAAATCGCCGAGGGCGGCCGCGATTTTGGCCTCGGAGTCGGCGTCGATCATGCTGGTCGCCTCGTCGAGGATGAGGATGGCGGGATCGCGGAGGATGGCGCGGGCGATGGCGAGGCGCTGGCGCTGGCCGCCCGAGAGCGAGAGGCCTTGCTCGGCGACGAGGGTGTCGTAGCCCTGCGGGAGCGCGATGATGAACTCGTGGGCGCGAGCTTTTTTGGCGGCCTCAATGACGCGCTCGCGGGTGACGCCCTTAGCGCCGTAGGCGATGTTTGCGGCAACGGTGCCTCGGAAGAGAACGGTTTCCTGGGTGACGACGCCGATCTGCCGGCGCAGGCTGCGCACGGAGACTTCTCTGACGTCGAGCCCGTCGATGAGGATCGTGCCTTGAGGTTGTCCTGGTTCGGAAACATCGGGGTCGAAGAGGCGTGGGACGAGTGAGAAGAGCGTGGTTTTTCCCGAGCCGTTGGGGCCGACGACGGCGACAGTTTTGCCGTGCTCGATGGTGAGGTTGATGGTGTCGAGCGCGGGGCGTTCTTGCTTGGGATAGGTGAAGGTGACGTTGCGGAACTCGATTGATTTGGCGTGGCGGGCGAGCTTGGGGAGGTGCGGGCCGTAGCCGGGCTCGGGGGCCATGGCGAAGAGCTCGGTGAGGCGTTCAGCGGAGGCGGACGAGGCTTGGATGTCGTTCAAGATTCCGGTGAGCGGCTTGAGTGCGGCGGCCGCGAAGCCGAGTGCGCCGAGGGTCATGATGAAGGTTGCGGGTTCGAGCTTGTTGTCGAGGATGGCCTTGACGGCGATGAGCGCCAGAGCGCCGACGATGAAGAGCGAGAGCGCTTCGACGAGCGGGCTGGCCAGTGCGCGTGCGGTGCGGACGCGGTTCTGCTCGCGCATGACTTCTTTGTTGACACGGTGGAACCGGCCCACCTCGTAGCGTTCGGTGGTGTGGACCTTGACGACGCGCAGGCCTTGAAGTGCTTCGAGGGCGGCGAGGTAGAGCTTGGATTGCGATTGCATCGCGGACTTGGTGGCGCGGCGGATTGTCTTGCCGAGCTTGCGGATGACGATGGCGAGGACCGGGCCGATGAACATGCCGATGAGCGCCAGCCGCCAGTCGAGGATGAACGCGACGACGACGGCGGCGAGTGCCTTGAAGGCTTCGATGACGGCCTTGCTGAGCAGGGCGTTGAACCCGCCACCGAGCTGCTGAGTGTCGGCCATGATGCGCGCGACGGCGTCGCTGGGGCCGCCGAGGACGATGTCGCGCAGCGGGAGGCGGAGGACGCGGTAGAAGGCCTCGCGTCGGATGTTGGTGGTGGTTCGGTTGACGACGGTGAGGGCGAGGAAGGCGTGGAGGAAGCTGACGGCCGCGCCGAAGATGGTCATGACGCCGATGAAGCTCACGATGTAGACCGCGGCCGTGAACTTGCCGTGCGGGAGTGCGTCGATCCAGGTTTGCGGGATCTGGATGTTGCGGAGAACGGAGTTGGCGGCGAGTTTGACATTGAGGTCCGTCGCCATCGCGGGCAGATCCCGGCCGTCCTTACCTAGGATTTTTTCGAGAACCGGCTTGATGGCGAGGAGGCCCGCGCCGAAGGTGCCCGCGGAGAGCACCGCCATGATGAGAGCCGCGACGACGAGGGTTCGGTAGCGCAGCATCCGCCGCGCAAATTTCCAGAACGGTTGCATAAGAGTGGAGGAAGTATGGACGTTCCGCGTGGCCCGGACCACCGAACCGGGAAGAAGTTGAGGAAGAAGTTTTAGATCTGTTTGGGTAGTGTTTCAGAGAAAGTTGACCATGACGTGCGGCGGGCTGGCTTGAATATCTTGCGTGCCCGAGGCGTGGCTGTGTGCCGACTGATCGTTTGATGTTTGGTGGCTTGCCCGGCGTGCGGCTCGTGCTGGCTATGGTTGCGACGAGCGGCGGGCCGATCGGTTTTCGCGCTCGATTGTGAGAACATCAATGCTCGTGAGTGACCTCAACGCGTCGATGGATCAGATCGCCCCGCAGGCCTTGGCCGAGCCTTGGGACCGTGTGGGGATGTTGGTCGGGGATGCCTCGCGTGCGCTGGCGGGGCCGGTGTTTCTAACGATCGATCTGACGGAGCGTGTGCTCGACGAGGCGATTCAAGAGCGGGCCTCGGCGATCATCGCGTACCACCCGCCGATCTGGGAGCCGATGGCGCGGATCACGGCCTCGTCGATGCCCGAGCGTGCGATCCTGCGCGCCATCGAATCGCACATCGCGATCTATTGCCCGCACACCGCGCTCGACGCGGCGTCGAGGGGGATCAGCGATTGGCTGTGCGAGGGCCTGAGCGGAGGACGTGATGGGAAGGTGTCGGGCGATTGCCGAGCGCTGACGCCGTACGCGGCGATCGAGTCGACGCAGCAGGTTAAGCTGGTCACGTTCGTGCCGCCCGATGCGGTGGACAAGGTTCGCAGCGCGATGGCTTCGGCCGGTGCGGGCCTGAACGAGAACTACAGCGTCTGCTCGTTTGCTGCGGACGGGACAGGGACGTTCTTCGGAAACGCGTCGTCGCAGCCCGCTGTCGGCGTCGCGGGGCGGCTGGAGCGCGTGCGCGAGTGTCGGCTGGAGATGGTGTGCGCCAAGCGCGCGGTGGCGCTCGTGATCGAGACGTTGAAGCAGTTTCATCCGTACGAAACAATGCCGATCGACGTGTACGAGCTTGCCCCTCAGCCAACGCGGAACACCGGCGCGGGGCGGCGGCTGGTGCTGGATCAACCAGCGACGCTGGCGCAGCTGGCCGTGAGGCTGCGCGAGCACTTGCGCACGGCGCGGATCGAGGTCGCGTCGGTGGGCGGGCCGACGGACCTTTCACGAGCGGTAAGCACGATCGGCGTGGTGCCGGGCGCTGGCGGGTCGCTGGCGGGCGTCGCTCGCGCGGAGGGTTGCGAGGTGTTTGTCACGGGCGAGATGAAGCACCACGACGTGCTGCACGCGCTGCACTCGGGGATGTCGGTGATCTTGGCTGGCCATACGAACACGGAGCGCGGGTACCTGCCGCGGCTGGCGGAGCGGTTGCGGGGGATGCTGCCGGGCGTGCGGGTGGTGCAGGCGCGGGCGGACCATGATCCGTTGGTGGTGGTGTAGCGGCGGGTCATCGCAAGTGTCGTTCATTCTCCTCGCCACCCCTGCGCGATCGGCACTCTCCGGCCCGACCCGAACGCCACGCTCGTAACTTTCAGGCCGATCGGGGCTTGCTTGCGTTTGTACTCGGCGAGGTCGATCATGCGGACGATGCGGGTGACGACCGCCGCGTCGAAGCCGGTCTCGCGGACGATCGTGCTGGGGGCTTGTCGCGATTCGACGAAGCGGGCGATGATCTCGTCGAGTATTTCGTAGGGCGGCAGCGAATCCTGGTCGGTCTGGCCGGGCCGCAGTTCGGCGCTCGGCGGTTTGGTGATCGAAGCGTCGGGGATCGGCGGCTTGGTGAAGCCGCACGCGGCGGGGTTGGCGTTGATCCAGCGCGAGAGCTTGTAGACCTGTTGCTTGGTGACGTCGGCGAGAACGGCGAGCCCGCCGCTCATGTCGCCGTAGAGCGTGCAGTATCCAACGGCCATCTCGGACTTGTTGCCGGTGGTGAGGACGATCGAGCCGGTGCGGTTTGACAGGGCCATGAGCAGATTGCCGCGGATGCGCGATTGCAGGTTTTCTTCGGTGATGTCGGGCATATTCGCGCCGAGCGTGGCGAGCTTGTGAGCCTCGAAGTGGGCGTCGAGCGTGTCGCGGAAGGCGTGCATCACGGGGTTGATGAGGATGACCTGGCACTCCATCCCGAGGCGTTTGGCGAGTTCGTAGGCGTCGAATTTGGAGCCTTGCGAGGAGTACTCGCCGGGCATGGAGACGCCGGTGACTTGCTTCGAGCCCAGCGCGGCTGCGGCGATGCAGGCGGTGAGCGCGGAGTCGATGCCGCCCGAGAGGCCGATGAGCGCGGTGCGGAAGCCGGTCTTGCGGCAGTAGTCCTTAACGCCCAGGACGAGGGCGCGGAAGAGAAGTTCTTCGGCGACAGCGCTGAGAAGAGGATCAGGCGTTGAGGGTTGCGTGGTCGAGCTTGCGGCGTTGCTCTCAACATTGATCTCGAGATTAATCTCGACATTTACACGGTCTTCATCGAAACTCTTCGCGGCCGCGCGCAGTTCGCCGCCGGGGCCGATCGCGCAGGCGTGGCCGTCGAAGATGAGCTCGTCGTTGCCGCCGACCTGGTTGACAGAGAGGACGTGGACGCTGTGGCGAGTGGCGTGCTTGCGGAGGATCTCGCGGTGGCGTGCGCCCTTGCCAAGGACGAAGGGGCTCGCGGAGGAGACGGCGATGATCCTCGCGCCGGCGCGGACGAGTTCGGTCACGGGGTCGGCGGCGTCGGCGTAGCGCGGCGCGAACCCGGCGTCCTCACCTTTCCAAAGATCCTCGCAGATCGCGAGGCCGACTTTGATGCCAGAGATCTCGATGATGGTCGGTGTTGAGCCCGGGACGAAGTAGCGGTCCTCGTCGAAAACGTCGTAGGTCGGGAGGAGACGTTTGTCGTAGCGTGCGATGAGGTGGTTGTTCTGATAGACGAGAAGAGAGTTGGTGGTGCCAGCGAGGTTGTGCGCGGGAAGCGGGCAGCCGAAGATCGCGGTGATGTCGGCGGTTGAAGATTCGCCGATGCGACGAACTTCGGCCTCGCAGCGTGCGACAAAGGACTCTTGAAGCAGTAGGTCTTTGGGCGGGTAGCCGCAGATGGAGAGCTCGGGAAAGACGACGAGGTTCGCGGCATCTGCGGCGGTGGATTGCAGTTCTTTCTGCATCCGGGTCGCGTTTCCGGCGAGGTCGCCGACGGTGGGGTTGATCTGCGCGAGAGAGATTTTCATGACATCGATGATAGGTCCGCGGGGCGTTCGCTCGAGCTTGATGACGTGGGCTTGGAGCGCAAGAGTTTGTCGAGACGTAGGTAGGCGACGGCGATCAGTGCGCCGATCAGGTTGACAATAATTTCTCCTGCGCCGACGAGAAGCGTGGCGCTGGCGGGGACGCTGACGAGCGCGGCCGTGCCGCCTTCGCGCGCGCCGAGCATCCCCGCCGGGCTCAGCACGCCGATGATGAAATAGGTCGAGGCGGCGAGAAAGGCGTTGGCGAACGTGAGCGGTTCATGGATCATTTGCGCAACAAGGACGAAGCGGAGGCTCTGCACGGCGATGTCGGTGATGCGGAAGAGCATGGTGAGGGCGGTGGCTTTGGCGTCGGCGAGGATGCTGAGGCCGCGGTGCAGTTGCGAGAAGGCGAGCGTGCCGACGAGGCGCTGGAGCCAGAGCCAGCCGACCCGCGTGGTGATGAAGTGCAGGCGTGCGAGCCCCGGTAGGCCCGCGAAAGTTCGCGCAAGGCCGACGACGGAGAGATAGCAGAGGATGAGGCCCGTGATGGACGCGGCCCACCAGGCGTTGTCGATGGTGCGGCGCCAGAGGCTGGCGGCGATCAGCGGCGCGAGGACGGCCGTGATGAGCACGGTCATCGCGACGAACCACGCCCCGATGGTGAGGAGCGGGAGGCGATCGCGGCGGTTGTGGATGGCGATGCGTGCGAGCGCGCCGATCTTGAATGGAAGATAGTTGAGAAAGGTGGCCAGCGCGTTGGTGGCCAGAATCGCGGGGGCGGCGATAGAGCGGATGGGGCGTACCGAGGACCAGAAGGAGAGGCCGTTGACGATGAGGCTGACGGCGGTGAGCCCGAGGAGCGCGGCGACCTCCCAGGCCTTGGCGTCGCGAAGCCGGGCGAGCTGGTCGCGATTCTCAGGACGGAGCGCGACGGCGATGCACCAGATGAGCAGTGCGATGCCGCCAAGAAATCCGAGGAGTTGGAGCGCAGCGCGGACAGGTTTGTGCGCTGGCCGGGGCGTGTTCGGCGCGGTTCCTGCGGCTGGATCAATCGGCGAGTTCGGTGAGATCACTTTTCCGCTCCAGGGTGAGCGGCCGGGTCGAGCCTGTAGAGCGAGCGTGATTGTTCGGGCCAGGAATGCATGAGCGTCGCCTGAGTCTGGAGCAGTTGCTCGGCACGCTGGGTTGTGACTTCGGGGTCGTACCAGCCGCTGCGCTGGAGCCGGTTGATCTCGGCGAGGTTGAAGAGGACATAGGCAACGCCGCGGGCGGCCATGGCTTCGCTCCAAGACGTGGGGCTTGTGGGATCGGCCCGGATCGCGACGCCGAGCGTTGATGTGTCCCACGTGGTGTGGTAGAGCACAGGCCGATCGATGTAGAGGGGGGTTGAATCGCCGAGCAAATAGATCGTGGCGTCGCGCGGCAGAGAGAGGTTGATCCACATTTCAGGGCTTGCCTGTTGCAGCGCCGCGTTGAGTTGTTCGGGCGTAAGAGATTCGAGCTGCGCGGCCCACGGTTCGCCGCTAAGTATGCCGGGGCCGGGGATCAGGAGCGCGTTGGGTTTCCAGCGTTGCTCGGTCACAAAGATCCACGTTGTCACGCCTGATTGGATCGCGAGCACCAAGAGAGCGAGCGAGGACGCGAGGTGACGGGCGGCGTTGCCGCGACTTCGCAACGACTCGGCTGTCGCTGCGATTAGCATCGTTGCTGGAACGATGAGAGGTATGAGAAAGCGAGATTGAAGGTGGGTCGTGAAGAGCCACGCGGCTGTTTGAAGCGCGAGCCCGAGCGTGATCGCGAGAGTGAGGCGCGAGCGATGAAACAGCGTAGCGACGACGGCCAACGCGGTCAGCGGGAAGAAGACCCCCCATTGCGCGTGCATCATTCCACGCTGGGTGCTGGAAGTGCCGGGCTCGTTCGGGGCGGCGAGAACAAGGAGGCGGAGCCGGTCGAGGAGCGTGCCATTGAAGTGATGGCCGCTGGCGAAGCGGGCGAATTGCTCGGGTGTCCAGTGGCTGAGGCCGAAGATGGAAGAGGCGTAGGGGAAGACCGGGTTGCCGCAGGCGATGGCGTTTCGCGCGAGCCATGGTGCGAGGGCGGCGAGCCCAGCGATGATCGTTGCGGAGAAGAGAGCGAGCCATTCTCTGCGCGGCGCGGTGAAGATGAGCACTGCGCCGACGGGGAGCCCGGCGAAGAGCAGGGCGGTGGGTTTGATGCCGCAGGCGACGCCGACGAGCCAGCCAGCGAGAATGCCGCGGCGAAGCGCGGGGATCCGTGTTTCCATCGAGGTGAGCATCGCGCCAGCAAAGAGCGCGACCATCGGCATCTCGTTGTAGGCGAGCGAACCGACAACAACGATCCAGGGGGTGACGAGCGTGAGCCCGCCAGCGAGCATGGGGGCCAGAGCGGGGCTGTTGTCGCCGCGGTCGAGCAATCTTGCGGCAGCCCGCGCCGTGAGCCACGCGGCGGCGAGCGTGAGTGCCGCGTGAAGAATCTGGCAGGACACGAGCCAGGCGGAGTCGGGGCCGGGCGGTTGGTGCGGGCCTCCGAGTCCGCGCATCCAGCCGAGGAACGCGAAGGCCGATTCCATGAAACCGGGGAGGTAGGAGTAGACGTTGTGCTCGACGGGCCAGACCCGGCCAGCGGCGAGCCACTCGCGTGGGAGCTGGAGGTGGTAGCTGAGCGCGTCGAAGCCGCCGAACTCGCTAGCCCAGAGCCAGCCGGGCGGGTTGCACGCGGCGGTGATGATCACGCCCAGCGCGGGCAGCAGCGCCAGCCAGAGCACGGACCGCCAGCGTTCCGCGGCAGTGTCGCGTGCGCGGTCTGGCGCGTTTCGCGCGGCGTTCAGGTGGGCGGCGAACTGATGGCCACCGATGCCAAGCCCGAGCACGCACACGGCCAGCGCGACGAGACGCCCGAGGGCTGATCCCATGATGCCGCTAACGCCCAAGGCGTGCGTGAGCGTGAGCATAATCGAGAGGCCTACGGCGACCTGAAGCGCCAGCGAGTCGGCGGATTCGCGGAAAAGCGGCCGTGCGAGGCGTCCGAGCCCGATCGAAGCAGCGACCAACGCGAGCGCGGGTGAGCTGTCGATGAGGGTTCCGACGACGGCGAGCAGCGCGTCAAAGGCGCGGTGAGGGCCGCCGGCGCTGGCGGTCAAGATCACGGCGGCGGCCCCGAGCAGGATCAGCGCCACGAGCGAAACGCCGCGAGAGAAATCGGCCGCCCCGAGTTCGCTAGCGTTCGTGTTTGAGGAGGGGGCGTTGCGAGCGTTGCTTGGCACAGGCTTAGGATAGTTCCATGCCGCTGACCCCATTGCCTCTGAAAGGACCGGCCGCGCCCGCGGGCGAGACGACGCTACCCGATCCTGAGATCGTCGAGCCGCTCTGCGCGGTCTTTCGTCGCAAGCTCAAGAGCGAGGGGCTCAAGTACACTCCCGAGCGGGCTCAGGTGCTGGACACAATTATCCGGCACGACGGGCTGTTCGAGGCCGAGAAGCTCCAGGCGGAGCTGAAGGCCGCGGGGTTCCGGGTCTCCAAGGCCACCGTGTACCGCACGATCAAGCTGCTGCAAGACGCGGGGATCATCCAGCGAGTGCTTTCGGACGAGGAGCAGTCGTACTACCAGTTGGTGTACGGCCAGAGGCCGCACGACTTGATTATCCGGATGGACACGCGGCAGGTGGTGACGGTGGAGATCCCCGAGCTCATCGCGATCCGTGATCGGCTGTGCGCGGAGCGTGGACTGGTGGCGGTGGGGCACAAGCTGCATATCTTTGCGCGAGCGAAGTAGAGCGTAGAGCTCGGCGTCCTATTTTCCGCTGGGATCGGCGTCCGATTTCGCGTCCTGCATGCCAACCTTTTCGATGCCAAGTTTCTGGCAGGTTTCGTGGATGCGGACGATGTCGCCGTAAGCGACGGCGGGGTCGGGCTTGAGCAGGACCTCGATCAGCCGTGGCGTTGTTTCGCGTGACATCCTGGCGAGGCGAGCGAAGAACTGATCGAGGTTCTCGTCGGTCTCGTTGGCGCCATTTTCCTGCACGCGAACAGTGGTCTTGGCGTTCACGTCGCGGGAGAGGGCCGCGTTGACGCGAGTTGGTTTCTCGAGGGTGTCGGTCGCGACGGGCGGCGGCGCGTTCACGGGCAGGACGCTTTTCAGCAACCACTCCGGGCCAAGGATCGCGCTGCTGGTCATGAAGAAGACGAGGATGACCATGACGACATCGACCATCGGAGTCATGTTCGGGCCGTAGTGCATGTCCCAGGCGGCCAAGGCCCCGGCGCGTTTGCTCATCCCGCGGCGGCGGCTCATCGCGCACGCTCCGTGACAAGCCGCACGCTGGTGAGACCAGCCTCGTGGCAGACCTTGAGCACGGGCGAGAGCATCGCGTAGGGCAGATCGCGATTGGCGCGAAGGTGGACCGGGCGCTGCGATTTTTCAGTGCCCTCGATCTTCACGGCGTCTTTCACGGCGTCGGCGAGCGCCTTGAGATCGACCGATCGGCCGCCGAGCATGACGACAGGTTCGGTGGCGTTCGGGTTCCCGGGCTGGAGGATCTCGACGACAATCGGCGAACTCTTCCGGGCCTCCTCGCCCGAGCCGGACTCGGGGAGTTGGATCGGCTTGTGGGCGGCCAGTCTTCCCACGATGAGAAAGAAGATGATGAGGCACATCACAACGTCGATCAGCGGCGTGACGTTGACCTTGCTCAGCGCTTGCCCGCCCCCGCCAGCGTGGCCGGACCCAAAGCTGGCGCGAGAATGGATCGACTGCGGGCGCACGAGTTACCTTCCAAAGACGCCGCTTCGCGCAGTGCCAGCGTTGGGGAGCCGATCGACGACCTGCGAGCTGAGGACCATGCCGCGCGTGCAGATGCGATCGACGGTCGAGCGGTAGAGCCCGAAGACGAGCAGGCAGGGGATGGCTAGCGAGAGGCCCAGCAGCGTGTGGAAGAGGGCCTTGGATATGCCCGTGGAAAGCGCGGTGGGGTCGGCCTGTCCGCCCGCCTGGCCTAGCGAGGTGAAGGCAAGGATCATTCCCCAGACGGTGCCAGCCAGCCCGATGAGCGGGCCCAAGTTGCCCACGACGTTCAGGACTTCGATGCGGCGGAACCAGCGTGCGGACTCTTCGGCGGCGGCCAGCTCCGCGGCGTCGCGCACGGCTTCGCGGTCGCCGGTGCGGGCGCTGAGCATGGCGGCCCGAACAACTCGTCCCACATAGGAATCGTCGCGCGCGACGTAGTCGCGAAGGTCGTCCCACTCGCTGTGCGCGGTGAGAGCCATGATGCGCTCGACGGAGCGACGCGGCAGGATCCGGCTGGCGCGGATGTCGAGCATGCAGCTAAACACGACCGCCAGCGCGATCACCGAGCCGACGATGAGCAGCACGGTGAAGACGTCAAAGGACTGCTGGAAAAGCGGCCAGAGCCCGAAGGTGTGAAGGTCGGGCGAGCTCACGGTCGCCTCGGATGGCGCAAGGATCCCCGGCACGCCCTGCGCGAGCGCTGCGCCGGAAATCAATACGAGAGCGAGGGCGAACAGAAGTCTGAGCATCGGAGCGATGGTACGCGCGTGAAGCCGCGAGAGTGTCCGTGTTTTCCCGGCCTTACTCGTCAAAGTCCGCCTGCGTTGCGGGGCGTGAGACCTTGTAGCCGCCCGTGAACCATTTATTGAGATCCACCATCTGGGCTCGTTGGTCCGCGAAGGGGTAGGACTTGGCGGTGGGCTCAACCCAGCGGCCTGTGGTCCGGCATTCGATGGGCGGCCGCGACAAGAGATCCTCTGCGCCAACTCGCTGCGACCAAGATTCGGGGAGTGAAACGGTGATCCGGCGTGCGGTGCTGGGGCCTTCGGCTTCGAGCCGAACCTCGCCGTGTTCCAAGGCGCGAAAAGCGTCGGCGATCTTCTCGGGCCATTCGACCACCACGATGGCATCCGCTCGCGCGACACCCGCCTCGGTGACGACTCGATCCCAGCCGATGGATTCGAGATCCTCAACGCTGTTCAGTCGATAGGCGTCAACGTGAACAAGTTCGCGGGCCGCCCCGGGCTTGGCGTGCTCGATCTTGCCGGGTTCGATCTTGGCAGGCTCGAGCTTGGCGGGCTCGATCGGGTACTGGTTCATGATGACGAACGTGGGGCTGGAGACGAGCCCCGGGGCGACGCCAAGGCTAGCGGCGAGCCCGCGTGTCAGCGTGGTCTTGCCCGCGCCAAGGTCGCCGCGAAGAAGAACGACGTCCCCGCCGCGCAGCACGAGGGCGAGCCCGCGAGCGAACGCGGCGGTGGCTTGTTCGTCGATGCTGAGGAAGGAATATTCACGCACGGCTGATTATTCCCAGCCCAAAGCCAGGCACGAGCGCGGACGCGACGAAACCAGCGAATTGGCTGTTTAAGACGATTGCCGCGTCAGGGCTCGCGATGTTCCCACCCGGCCTCGGAGAGATCGACCACGCCGCTCGGTGTTCGCACAACGCACGCGGGCGATCCTTCGCGCTGAGGCTGCACGACACCGATGCGGGTGAGAGGCGTGCCGGTCCAGGGGCAGGTTGGTGGAAGCACGCGGCCCGGTTCGACGGCCAAGAGCAGTTCGTAATCCTCACCGTCGCCGCAGGCCTTTAACCAGTCCGCGACTCCGGCGTGCAGCGGGATCGAGGCGGCGTCGAGTTCGACGTTGACGCGTGAAGCGCGCGCGAGGCGGGCGGCGTCCAGCCCCAGGCCGTCGGACAGGTCCATCATCGCGTGCAGGTCCGGGCCCAGTGTCGCGCACAGCCAGCGAGCCTCGGCGAGGCGCGGCTCGAAGGTGAGATGGCGGCCCGAGTCGAACGAACCGCCGATCTGACCTGTGACGTAGATCGCATCGCCCAGGCGTGCCCCCGATCGCGCGACCGGGCCGCGTGATCGGTGAGGAACTCCGACGATGGTGACGCTGAGCGCGACGGGCGCGGGCCTGCCGGCCGAGTCGGGCTCGGTCGCAGCGATGTCGCCGCCGACGAGCGGGCACCCCCAATGCTCGGCCCAGCGCGCCATCGCGGAAAAAAGTTCGTCGGCGGTGTGCTGATCAAAGTTGCTCGGCAACGCGGCGGTGGCGAGTGCGGCCCATGGCGTGCCGCCCGAGGCCGCGATGTCAGAGATCGGCCGGGCCAAGGCTTTGCGGGCGACAAGGTTGATCGAGGTGGGGGCATCAGCGCGCGCGGAAACGGGGCCGACGAAATGTCGGCCTTCGATCAACTGGTCCACCTTCAGCAGCAGACGCTCACCGCCCGGAGACGCGATAACCGCGCAGTCGTCGCCGGGCCCGGCCACGACCTGAGGAAACCTGGCGGCCAGCCCGGCG
>CAZIMT010000065.1:0-16609 GCA_964540295.1 uncultured Phycisphaeraceae bacterium | reverse complement strand
GGGCGTGCAGTCTGCGGTGCGCGGGCTCGCGCGGCACATGATCGAAAAATACAGCGAGGCCTACGGCGCCTATCCGCGCGTCATCGCCACCGGCGGCGACGCTCAGACGCTGTTCGAGAACGACGAGCTTATCGAGCACATCATCCCCGACCTGCAGCTCATCGGCATCGCCGCGGCGTGCGCCAAGCTCGCCGAACTCGAAGAGCACGAGTAACCCGACGACGCCGCTCCACGCTTCACCTACGCGGGCTGGTGTGGTTCACGCAGCACGCCCTCGCCCGACCCGCGCGGCGAGTTCACCCGAAATCAACTCAAGATATAGGCCACCGGCGCGGACTTCATGAACGCGCGGTGAGTACTCCTCGGCGATGCCGCTCGATCAGTTGATGTTCACCATGCCACCCTTGATGGTGGTCGTCGCGCTCCCGTCCACCGTGACCGCCGCGCTCTTGAAGTCGGCGGTCGTCGAGCCCTCGATCTTCACTGCCTTGGCCTTGGCCTCAAGGTTCCCGCTCGCCGCCTCGATCTTGATATCTGCCGACGAGCCGATCTTGATCCCCGCCGAGCTGATCGCGATGTGACAATCGCCGACCTTAAGCGTGATGTTGGTCTTGGCTTCGAGGCAGATGTTGTCGGCCTTGAGAAAGTAATCCTTCGTGACCGTTGTTGAATAGTTCTTTTTGAACTCCTCGCCCACGTCCTCCAGAACTTTCAGCGACATCGTCTTCTTGATCTCGACCGCTTCCTTGCCCTCCACCGTCCGGTTCACGTCCCGCCCGACCTTCTCCACATGATCGCGGTCCACCAGCGTGTGCCGGTCAACCTTTACATGGATGTTGCTGTCCTTCTCGACTTCGAGGTGCTTGTTCGCGCCGATCGACTCGAACGTGTCGTTCTTCACGCGCACGTCCATGTTCTTCTCGGCGTGAATGAAGACCTGCTCGGAATCCTTCTTGTCCTCGAATCGCAGCTCGTTGAACCCCGCGCCGCCTTGGCTCGAGTTCGACTTGAAGCCCGACATTGTTTTGTTGGCTGGCAGGGCGTACGGCGGCATGTTTGAGGCGTTGTAGACACGCCCCATGACCAGCGGACGATCCGGGTCGCCCTCGAGAAACTCGACCACTACCTCCTCTCCGATCCGCGGCGTGAAGATCGCGCCCCATCTTTTGCCAGTCGCCAGCTGCGAGACCCGGATCCAGCACGAGCTCTTCTCGTCGGCCTTGCCGTAGCGATCCCAGAAGAACTGCACCTTCACGCGCCCGTACTTGTCGGTGTGGATCTCCAAGTCCGCCGGCCCGACCACCACCGCCGTCTGAGGCCCGGGGATCATCGGCTTGGGCGTGCGCCGCGAAGGGCGGTAGTTCCACGTCGCGGGGATCGCTCGGAAATCGCAGCTGTACTGCATCCCGCCGCCGCCGCCAGACTCGAACAGGTTCTGCCGCGCGTGACAGCTCGCGCTCACCACCACGTAGTCCTTGCGAAGGTCCGCGCGAAGCGTGCCCTTAGGGTCCTTGAGCGTGAACTTCCGCCCCGCCTCGAGCGTCCGACAGCTTGTCGCGCCCAGAAAACTCTCGGCGTGTGACTTCAGTTCTTCCGCCCGCACCTTCGCATAGTCGGGCAGGTGCTGAGGCTTTTCCGTGTCGGCCGGGTAATCGTAAATCTCGCTCTTGGGCTGCAGGTGCGGGAAGTCCACCGAGTGCGGCGTGCGCAGGCTGACGTCTGGCGCCTCGAAGTTGTAATCGTTCATCATCACGCCCGAAGACTCGATCTCCGTCTCCGCTTGCCACGAGCTGATCGTCGGCTTGTTCTCCATCGTCGGCTGACCCGGCGGGTGGTACTCCAGTTCGGCCGCGTCGGTCATCACCTTCGCGGTCGTCGTGTCGTCGGTCAGCGTCAGCCTGTGCTTGCCGTTGCCGTGCTCGAAGAAATAACTGACGCCCTCCTGCTCCATCAGGCGGTGGACGAAATTAAAATCTGTCTCGCGGTATTGCACGCAGAACTCGTACTTGGCCTTGACGCTATTGATCGTGCCGCCCGACGAAAGCCCCACCTTCTCGAACATCTTCTTGAAGATCTCCTCGGGCGTCTGAGCCTGGAAAATCCGGCAGTCCGAGGTCTTGGTCAGCAGCCACACGCCCGGCACGATCGTCAGCACGTACTCGGGGTGCGTGTGAATATCTGCCGACTGGCTCACGCGGCAGACGATCCCGTTGAAGTGCCGCTCCTTGCTGGGCCCGCCGGTGGTAAGGCGGATCGTGACGTTCTCGCCGATGAGTTTCTCAGGCTTGATGTCAGGTTTGGTGGCGAAAACGGTCGCCTCCAGACGAAACGGCCGACCGAGCTCTTCGCTGTACCGAAACTCAACGAGAACAAGAGCGTTCTCGGGGAGTGAGGTCTTGATGGCCAGCTCTCGGGCGGCCTGGTTGTGACTCGATTCGGTGGACATTCAAGAACTCCTCAAGAACGTCGAGCGGGAGAAACCGGATTGCTCCCCTTGAGAGAAAGCAGCCAATCGCGTGGGCAGACATCGAACCTTACGCCTCGAATCGCGGTGATCTTGCTGCGCAGACCCAGGGGTGTTCGGCGCGTCAACCCGCATGAACACAAAAGCCCTTGGTGTCCGGAATCTTCGCCCAAAGGAAGATCGAACTTGATCCATACTCGTGTTGGAATTTTTTTATGAACACCTCGACGAGGTCATCGACTACGGCGTCTTTTCTGTTGCCATAATTATAGATGAGGCCGCCCGTATGAATCCCGACATGCTTGAGCTTGGAACCGCCCATCGTGACACGATCCTCTGAAACATTCTTGGGAGTGGTGACGAACATGAGGCAGTCCGCTTTGAGGTCGAGACGCTTGTTCCAGTCCCCCTTTTCTTCGGGGTCAATTGAGTTGTAAAGGTCATGCACACGAACGGTGGCACCCTTGAAATCAGAGAGTCGGCTCTCGTCAGTCGCAAACATCCCCGCTGCGCGATTCCCACTTGCCGATCGGCGAAACTTCTGGTCGTTCACACCTACTTTCCACGGAAGGAGCCCCGTGCACAGTGTGCCGACATGAATGTTCAGCGCGTGACTGACAAAGTGAGCGCAATGGTTCTCCCCATCATTGCCGATGCGTCCGAAACCGAACGGGCAGAATGACTCGACGCTTTTGCCGACGTACCTCTTCAAGCCAGCAACGCCAGCACCGGGAACGCACGCAACCCCGACGCCACTCTTCCCGATTGTTCCATGTGTCGTGGGCGAGCCCATCGATAATCCTTCCAACTCAGAGGGTCTGCTCTAGAACTCGTAACGAAACCCGCCATCCTTCAACCCGATATGCACCCTCTTCACCGTCTCCCCCTCCACCATCCGTGTCAGCATCTCCCGGCTGATCTCCGGCAAAAGCGTCCGCGTGATGATCGCGTCCACATTTCTCGCCCCGCTCTCTAGCTCCGTACACCGGGCCGCGATCGCGCCTACCACTGTGTCGTCGTACGTGAACGGGACCTTGTGCCCCTCCTGCACTCGCTTGCCCACGCGCCCCAGCTGCAGCTTGATGATCGCTTTCAACATGTCGTCGGAGATCGGGTAATACGGGATCACGTTGATGCGGCCTAGGAGCGCGGCCGGGAAGACTTTCAAGAGCGGCTCGCGCATCGCCTTGGCGATCCCGTCCACGTCAGGCATCAGCATCGGATCCTTGCACAGGCTCATAATCAGGTCTGTTCCAGCGTTGCTGGTGAGCAAGATGATCGTGTTCTTGAAGTCGATGTCCAGCCCTTCGGAGTCCTTCATGATCCCCTTGTCGAAGACCTGGAAGAAGATCTCGTGAACGTCCGGGTGGGCCTTCTCCACCTCATCAAGCAAGACCACCGAGTACGGCCTGCGGCGCACGGCTTCGGTCAAAACTCCGCCTTGCCCGTACCCGACGTACCCGGGGGGCGAGCCCATCAGGGTCGCGACCTTGTGCGGCTCCTGGAACTCGGACATGTTGATCGTGATCAGCGACTGAGGCCCGCCGTAGATCGAGTCCGCGAGCGCGAGCGCCGTCTCCGTCTTGCCCACGCCCGAAGGCCCGACCAGCATAAACACGCCGATCGGTCGGCTGGGGTTGTCGAGCTTGGCCTTGCTGGTCTGGATCCGCCGCGCGATCGCCTCCAGCCCGTGCCGCTGACCGATGACACGCTTTTCCAGCGTGTCCGCGAGCTTCAACAACCCCTCGATCTCGTTCTTGACCATCCGGCCGACCGGGATGCCCGTCCAATCGGCGACAACCGTCGACACCGCCTGCGCATCGACGCTCGGCAGGATCAGCGGATCTTCGCCCTGCAACGCGGCCAGCTCGCTCTGGTTCTTCTTCAAATCATTGAGAAGCGACTGACGTTCGGCGTCGGTGAGCGTGGGTTGCGCGGCCCCGGGCGCGGGGCTCGCGATGCCCGCGCCAACCGGAACGGCGGGAGCGGCCGCGCCGGTATCGGGCGACACGCCGCTCTCGCGCAGTCGGCCTCGCGCTTCCAGAATCTTCGTGACCAGCACCTGCTCTTTCTTCCAGTGCTCTTCCAAACCCTTCAATCGCTCGCGTTCGCCGCCGAGTTCGACATCGAGTTCCTTGGTCCGCGCCGAGTGGTCCACGCCGATGGCCGTCTCGCGCCCGATGATCTGCTGCTCGGTCTCCAGCGCCTGAATCCTGCGCCGACAATCGTCCACCGTCGGCGGCACCGCGTGCTGACTGATCGCCACCCGCGCGCACGTCGTATCGATCAAACTGATCGCCTTGTCGGGCAACTGCCGGGCCGGGATATAGCGATGACTGAGCCGGACCGCCGCGTCGAGCGCCTCATCGAGAACCTGCACGCGGTGGTGCTTCTCGAGCGTCGAAGCCAGCCCGCGGATCATCAGCAAGGCCTTCTTCTCGTCGGGCTCATCGACCTTGACCACCTGGAAGCGCCGCGTCAAGGCCGGGTCCTTCTCGAAGTACTTCTTGTATTCCGCCCACGTCGTGGCCGCGACCGTGCGCAACGTGCCTCGCGCCAGCGCTGGCTTGAGCAAGTTGGCCGCGTCGTTCTGACCGGCCGTCCCGCCCGCGCCGATCAACTGGTGCGCCTCGTCAATAAACAGAATAATCGGCTTGGGCGAGGCTTGCACCTCCTCGATCACCTGCCGTAGCCGGTTCTCAAACTCGCCCTTCATGCTCGCGCCCGCCTGCAACAAGCCCAGATCAAGCGTCCGCAGCGTCACCTCACGCATGCTGGGCGGGACATCGCCCGCCACAAGCCGCAGCGCGAACCCCTCGACCACCGCCGTCTTTCCCACGCCCGCTTCGCCCGTCAGGATCGGGTTGTTCTGCCGACGCCGCATCAGAATATCCACGACCTGCCGGATCTCTTCATCGCGGCCCACGATCGGATCGATCTCGCCCTTCCGCGCCTTCTCCGTCAGATCGACCGTGTACTTCTTGAGCGCCTCCTGCTTGCCAAGCTGGGCCGGGGCCATCGCCCCGCTCGCCTCGCCCGGCGCGCCGCCAGCGCCCGCGCTCATCCCCGAGCCGTCTGTCGCGACCTGTCCTTCTTCGAGCGAACCTGAAACGATCTCGCGGAATCCATCGCCCAAGGCCTCGGCCTTCACCTTCTCAAACTCGCGCGAGATCCCGACCAGCACGTTCCGCAAGCTCGGCGTCTTCACGATCCCCAGCAGCAGATGCCCCGAGCGCACCTGCGACTCGCCCAGCATCAGCGTCGCGTACACCCACGCCCGCTCCACCGCGTCCTCAAGATGGCTCGAAAGGTCGGAGATCGACGTGGCCCCGCGCGGCAGGCGGTCGAGCGCGGCCGTCATGTCCGCCGCTAGCTTCCCCGGCTCAACCTTGAAATGGCGCACGATCCGGTGCAGGTCCGAGTCTTGGTTCTGCATCATCTGATGCAGCCAGTGCACCAGCTCGACGTACGGGTTGCCGCGCAGCTTGCAGAACACCGTCGCGCCGTCGAGCCCCTTGTACGCGAGGCTGTTGAGCTTGCCGAAGAGAGACGTACGGGAAATCTCGGACATCGCAGGGCTCCACGAGATGAAAGACGTTCAACGGAAACTCACCGACAACGAATCACACTCAGCCGCTCGAAGTGAACACCACCTCGCCGAAAATCACCTAGCCGAAAATCAGGTCCGACGGATCGCGCCCAAGCTTCTCGCGCGACATCCACGTCGTCCACCCAAGCTGGCCCGCCTTCCCAAGCTGAACCTTCGGCACCGCGTCCTCGCGCAGGATCAACTGCACCTGGAAGTCGAACTCGTGCCCGACGTAATTCCGAACCCACGCCTCCAGCCGCTTCTGGCTCTCGCCCCCCGGCAGCAGCCGCTCGTAGTCCGCCAGCGCCATCGGCCCCATCACGATCCGGAACCTCCCCTGCGATTCCCACACTCGCGCGCCCACCACCGTGTTCACGCCCAGCCCGCACGACTCCGACGATCCGCCCAGCCGACACCAGTACCGCTCCGGAAGGTCAAGCCAGCCGCCGACGAACTCTTCGATCCGCGCGCTCACCCCGAAAAAACTCTCGATGATCGCACGCAGCCCCTCCGCGTTCTTCACGCCCGGGGCCAGCCGCCCCGCGTAGTGCAGCTTGGCCACGTCCGGCAGGTCGTCGCGCGAGCGGAACGTCGGGATCCCCATCCCGAAGAGTGCCCCGATGTAGGTCGCGTAGCGGTCCTCGTCGGTCCAGGCTGCGCGGCCGCCGTTCTCTGTGGCACGATCAACGTTGGCTGGATCAGGAGTCGGCTCGGAGAGCCGGCCTACTGGCTGACCGCGCGCGTGCTTGCGCGTGCGGTCGAAGCTCACCGGCAGTTGGTTCACCGCCCACGCGCGATAAAACAAGCTCACCATCCGATGGTTGAACACGTCCAGAAACCGCGCCAGCGTCGGGTCCTGCTGGTTCCGCTCCCGGTCACGCGCGTAATCTGTAATGTGCAGCGGCAGCGGCCCGTTCGGACCCAGCATCCCCAGGAAGTTCACGAACACCCGGCCCTCGCGCACGCCCGACTTGGCCACGAACTTCGACACCGACACCGGCGGGAACGCCAGCGAGGGCTCTTGCGCAAACCGCACCGCGTCGTCGCTGGGACGCTGCGAGGTGCCAAGCCGCGGCAACGTGTCGTAAGAGCACTCCAGCAGCCGAGCCATCGCAAAGAAATCTAGCCCGTGCGGGTCGCGGCTCAGCAGCTTGGGCACCACCACATTGAGATCACGAGCGGGATCACGAGCGAGATCACGGCTCGCGCCACCAGCCTCTTCGCTTGCGGAACCGTCAGCGCCGCTGTTGAGAGTGTTCCTCGTATCCGATTTCACAACACTGGCCTCCGCCCGATCCGCGTCGGCCAACGCATGATCTCGCCCCGGTCCAGCGTCCGCACCACCGTCTCTGTGAACGAGTTAATCGACGCGTACCCCGTGAAAAACCGCTCCAGAACCGCACCCAGCAGGAACACGCCGGTGCCCTCGAACTGCGACTCGTCCATCGTGACCGTCACTTCCAGCCCGCGCGCAAAGCTGATCGGGCCCGGCGAATCCACACGCCGGGAGATCGACGCACACGTCACCGAACGCAAGCCCTCGACCTGCTTGCGTACCGCCGCGTCGGCCGTGTCGGCGTAGAGCCGCAGCACGTCGCGCATCGCCGCGGCCCCGGGCGGCTGCTCGCCGGGCGTCGTCGGGTCGTTGTCCATCAGCGACAAATAATTCAGCGACAGATGGCTGATCAACCGCCACACCGCCTCGCCCTCGGTCTGGTTCCCGCGCGGCTCGGCGTGGCTCGCTCGCGGCGCAGTAGGCCCGGCCACCACCCGCACGGCCTGCACCGGCGCACCAATGTCCAGCGTGAAGTCTGTCCTTCCCTTGCCCAACGGCATCTGGATCGGCAGGTCACGGTTCGAGCACAGCGTCTCCATCCCCAGCTGCCGCAGATCCTCCGAGTACGGGGCCGAGGACGACTCCACCAGCGACAGGAAAACCTCGCTCCCCGCGTACGTCGACCGCAACGCCCCGCGCTGCTCACGCTCAGAAAGCGTCCGCGGCACGCGGTGCGTCGCGTAGTACGCGCCCACCCCCTCGCCCCCAGATTCCGCGTCTCGCGCACTATAAAACGGCTTAAACTTCCGCAGCTCGTCGCTGGCCGCTCCAAACCCCGTCACGCTCGTCACGCGGTACACCTCAAAGTCCAGCGGCCTGGTGCGATCCGGGATCACCTGGAACTCGCTGAACCGTTCCGTAACAAAGATCCGATCCGCACGCTTGGGAAAAAGATTAATCGCCGGCGTGCAGTTCAGCGCCACGCTCGACGCGTCGAGCGCACCTTCCAGCTCCGCGTTCTCCTCGTCGAACACCACGATCAGGTCGATCATCGGTTGCTCGCAGCGTGTGAACGCCGCGGCCAGCCCGCCGAGCTTGGCGAACAAGAAACGCCGCGGGAACGCGAAGTACTCGTGCAAAAGCCGGAAGCCTTGGAACGACCGCGCGTCAAAGGGCAAAAGCCCGTCGCTGGGCTCGAACCCCACCCGCTCGATCTTGGACGCGGGGATGATCTCCTGCCAGCGCGCCACCCGCGCGCCCGCCGCCAGCACAGGCCTGGCCACGATCGCGCGAGCGTGACCGAACAACTGCTCGTAGAGCCGCAGCGGCGTCGCGTCCGCGCCGCGCAGGTACACCACCAATTCGTCCATCTTGATCTTGTTGAACGCCAGCGCCGCGGTCGCGGTCAGGCGGATCCGCAGCGCCGCCTTGGGAGTCCACACCGCCGCGCCCGACCCGCGCCCGCTCCCGCCAGCCGCGTTCATCGACGAGACCGACGGCAGGTCCAGCACCCCCACGTCGCGCGTGTAGTACCGCACCTCCGCGACCTTCACCGGCCAGAGCTTTAGCGCGTGACCGGTCCGGTACTCGCACGCCGTCCGCTCGCCCGGGCCGATGATCGTCCGCAGCACCGTCTCGCGCGGCAGCACGTAACCCTCGGCCAACCCCGCCTCTGCAAGGTCCGGCTGGAACTCCACCACCGCCATCGACGGCGTCGGCGCCAGATAGTGCGGGTACACCGTCTCCAAAAGATTCTGCGTGAACCGCGGGAACTCCGCGTCGAGCTTCAGCTGCACGCGGGCCGCGAGGAACGCAAAGCCCTCGAGCAAGCGCTCGACGTACGGGTCGGTGCAACTGAACTCTTCCAGCGACAGTCGGCCCGCGATTTTGGGGAACTCGCGCGCGAACTCCGTCCCCATCCCTCGCAGGTGCTGGAGCTCACGCTCGTAATATCGGATCAGTCGGCGGTCCATGCGGGCGTCATTCTCCGGGATCAGACCAACTCACGCAACCCTCGAAATGCCTCATCGCACGCCCCACCTCGGGCCCTCTCTCAGGCCCCGTCTCAGGCCCGATCTCTCAGCTCGCACCGGCCCGTTTCCAGGTCCACTTCCGTGCGCACGTACAACGCCTCGGGCATCGGCAGCGGGCAGATCTCGCCCGTGATCTCGAACGAGTACGAGTTCCGGGCCTTGCTCACCTCGCCCTCGCCGTGCGTCGTGATCTTGACGTTGAGCGTCCCCGCGACGATCCGTGGCTCGTAGGCTTCGATCGCCTCGCGCACCTGCTGCTCCAGCCGCGACGCTCGCGCCACCGACGACGTCGTCCCCGTCATGTCGGGCATCCCGAAGTTCAGCACGCTCTTGGCCACCGCCGGGTACTCATAAATCTCGTCGTCCCGAGGCCGGCACGGCGTGTTCAGCAGCCACGACAAATCTCGCAGCACCGCGTTGCGCAGCGTACGCATCGACATCACGCGGCGATCGCGGCTCTCGGTGGTCACCCGCGGCTCGTCGTCGGTCAGCCGATCGAGCAACGCGGGCTGGAGTCGTTCCGTCGAGATCATTTCAGCCATTGGTCGGCCCGCCCATCATCTTGCTCACCGCTCCAACATCAAACTTCGTCGACGGCCTCATCACCGGCATTTCCGCGTCGGTCCCGGCTGGCGGTGGCGTCGAGTTCAGCGTGATCCGCCGAATGTTCATCAGCGCGTGCTCAGACGTGTCGGTGTTCAAGACTCGGTGCCCGAGCCCGACGAACCCGCCGCCGTCGATCTCGGCCCAGTCCGTCCGCCGGGCCAGCAGCAGCTCGCCGTCTTTGTTGGTTTCGGTGCCCGCGTAACGGGTTGGGATCAGCGCCACCGTGGACGCGCCCGTGGACCAGGTCACCTTGGCGGGAAGCCAGATCACGTCTCGCAGGTCGGTCGGTTGTTCGATCTCGACCTGCTTGAGCCGATCGAACGGGGCCCAGTAATAGCGACCGTCCACGATGAGTTCGAGAATCGGCCCGAGCCGCGCGTCGCCGTCGGCGATCCACTCGAAAGGCTCGGTTGAAGTTGATCCCGCCGCCGCGTCCGGCGTCGGCCGCGCAGTCGCGTCGGCCGGCGCCGCCGTGCCCTTGGCGGTCGCAAACTCGATCGTCCCGCTCGTCGCTGGCGCGGCCTCCAACGCCTGGGCGCGAAGCTCGCCGGCCGCGCGGTGCTCGCCCGTCCCGCTCATCTGGGCCGCCTGCAACATTCGGCCCAGCCAATCGCTCGGCTCGCCCACGATCAACGGCGACCGCTTTCCCGCGAACACGTCCGTGCGCATTTTCTCGCAGATGATCGCCTGCCGACAGAGCTGCGCCATCAGCAGGTTCTTCGCGTCCAACTGCCCGGCTGTTTCGAGCTGCCCGACCGCGCGCTCCCACTGACCTGTCACCGCCAGCAACTGGAAAATAAAAATCCGCAGCTTCGCGTCCTGCGGCTTGGCACGGATCAGCGGCACCAACGCGTCCATGGCCTCCTGCGGGCGGGCGAGCTTGATAAGTTCTTCGGCCTGCATGCTGGATCCCCGAAGAAAAAGAGACTGGTTGAAAACCTTTACCGCCTCGACCTCTACCAACAAACTCCGCCGAGGCCTTCTCAAACCTCGGCGGAGCGAATAAAGAGAAACCCCCGAACGCGAGCCCGGGGGTTCTGGAACGATCTTCGATTAGCCCTTGAGGTTTGTCTTCAGGTCCCACACGGCCTTCTGGGCCGCCACTGGCTTGCCAGCCGCGTCCATCGGGGTGTATTCCCACTCGATCTTCTGATACCGCATGGTCACTTCCTCGACCGGCAGAGCGCGGTCGTCGCCGCTCGAACCGCTCGGGCGGACCGAGCTCACCAGCACGTCGCCCAGCGTGTACCGCATGTAGCAGTTCTTCTCTTTCGTGGCCTGGCACATCTCGATCTTCGCAGACTTGATGTGCTCGCCCTGAGCGCAGAACAACGAGAGCTTGGGCGTTGATTTATCGAAGTACTTGGTGATGGTAAAGTCCGCGAAGTTGGCCTTGCCCGTCGTCGAAGCGCCGCCGCCCGAGCGCGACGAGCCGCCTTGGTCCACGCCGGTGTTGAACGAAAGAACTTCGATCCAATCCTTGTGCTTGCTGTCGGTGCTTTCGCCGTCGATCCCCTCGAGCTTCAGATAACAATCGTATGCCACGGTCCGTACCCCTTTGCTTGGTCAGGGCTGTGCTGGTCTCAGCCGCACCCCGACGTGTCTCGATCTCCGAGCCTGTCCTTTTCGACCCGCCGGGCCCGACAAGGGACCAGCGGAAGTCCGACGGGTTTTACTCGACCTGCCGGTATTCTTTGGCTTTCTTTCCGATTTGAGGTCTTGTTCGTTTCCGATCGGCCTCACATCAAAAGACAGCAAGCACCAGCCCGGCCTTGCGCGACGCTCGCGCGATTTGTCGAACTATTTCCCTTTCCCCGACGGAAGCTTGGAAACCAAGCGCAACGACACCGACAGCCCCTCGAGCTGGTAGTGCGGCCGCAGGAAGAACTTCGACGCGTAGTACCCCGGGTTCCCGGGCACGTCCACCACTTGCACCTCGGCTTGGCCCAGCGGGCGACGAGCCTTGGCGTCCTCGCTCGCGTTGGGGTCGGGCTCGACGTACTGCATGATCCACTTGTTGAGCCAGGACTCCATGTCCCCACGCTCCTTGAAGCTGCCGATCTTGTCGCGCACCATGCACTTGAGATAATGCGCAAAGCGGCACGTCGCGAACATGTACGGCAAGCGCGAGCCCAGCTTGTCATTGGCGGTTGCGTCGGGGTCGTCGTACTCCGACGGCTTGTGCACGCTCTGTGCGCCGACGAACACGGCATAGTCCGTGTTCTTCCAGTGCGACAGCGGGATCAGCCCGCAGTCGGCCAGCTCGGCCTCGCGGCGGTCAGTTATGGCGATCTCGGTCGGGCATTTCATGTCCACCCCGCCGTCGTCAGTCGGGAAGGTGTGGACCGGCAGCCCCTCGACCATGCCGCCCGACTCCACCCCGCGGATGCGGGCGCACCAGCCGTAGAGCTTGAACGAGCGGTTGATGTTCACGCCCATCGCGTAGGCCGCGTTGGACCAGGTGTACTTGCTCGAATCGGCGCCCGAGGTGTCTTCCTCGAATGCGAACTCTTCCACCGCCTGCGTCTTGGCCCCGTAGGGCCTGCGGGCGAGAAACCTGGGCATGCACAGCCCGACGTAGCGCGAATCTTCGCTCTCGCGGAAGCTTTTCCACGAGGCGTACTCGGGCGACTGGAAGATCTTCTTCAGGTCGCGCGGGTTGCTGAGCTCGTCCCAGGAGTCCATGTTCATCAGGCTCGGGGCCGAGGCCGCGAAGAACGGCGCGTGGGCTGCGGACGAGATCTGCGCGATCCCCGCCAGCATCTCGACGTCCTGGGGAGTGTGGTCGAACTGGAAGTCGCCGATGAGGCAGCCGTAGGGCTCGCCGCCGGGCGCACCGTACTCGTTCTCATAGATCTTCTTGAACACCGGGCTCTGGTCCCAGAGCGTGCCCTTGTGCTTGGTCAGCGACTTGCCCAGGTCCTTCTTCGAAACGTTGAACACGCGGATCTTCAGCGTGTCATCGGTCTCGGTGTTGTTGACCAGATGCGAGAGCCCACGCCAGGCGGCCTCGAGCTTCTGGAAGTCCGCGTGGTGCAGGATCTTGTTGATCTGCTCGCTGAGCTTGCGGTCGATCTCCGCGATGATCCCCTCGATCGCCTTCACGGCGTCATCAGAAACCAGCGTGGTCGTCGAGAGCGCCTGCTCGGCCAGGGTCTTCACCGCCATCTCGATGGCGGACTTGGCGTTGTCGGTCTTGGGCTTGAACTCTTTCTTGAGCAGGTCCTGCAGACCGCCGACCTCGATGGTCTGGCCCGACGCCGCTCCTTGTGCCTGGGGGTTGGACTCAGCCATTGGACCCCTCCTTCTTTTCGGCGTTGAGGTTGGGGGTTGATGCCAAGGCCTTCATCAGCGTCGGGTCGCTGAGCACCTTGCCCAACAGCGCCTCGGCCCCGGACTTGCCGTCCATGTACGTCAGCAGATTGGCGAGCTGCGTCCGCGCTTCGAGCAGCTTGTTGAGCGACTCGACCTTGCGAGCCACGGCCGCGGGCGAAAAATCGTCCATGCTCTCGAACGTGATATCGACCGCCATGTTCCCCTCGCCCGTCAGCGTGTTGGGCACGTTGAACGCGACGCGCGGCTTCATGCTCTTAAGGCGATCGTCAAAGTTGTCCACGTCGATATCAAGAAACTTACGGTCCGCGATGTCCGGCAACGCGTCCGCTGGCTTGCCCGACAGGTCCGCCATCACGCCCATCACGAACGGAAGGTTGATCTTCTTTTCCGCCCCATACAGCTCCAGGTCGTACTCGATCTGGACCCGGGGCGCGCGGTTGCGGCCGATAAACTTCGCACTGCTTGCCTTACCCATGACTACTCCTTTATTTCCGCCCGCTACCCAACGATTGAGCCGCGCGTACCTACAACCAAAGTTCAGACCCGAACACCTACGAACACCCGCAAACGCCAACGAGGACGAGGTCAGCCCCGGAGGACGGCCGACCCCCTTTCCCAGAATACCGGATCGCCGGGACGCGTGCGCGCACCGACCAAGGCGCGCATACGGGCACCGCTCTCAAAGTCAGACATGACCGATTCAGAGCGGCGCGGAATACGAATCGCCATCCGCCTTCCCCAAACAAGCACGGGCTACGGCTGGGGCACATCGGGGTTGCTGACCCGCTCGAGCAACGCCACCGCCTCGGGCGGGAGCACCCTGTAGATCTCTTGAAAATTCTTCCCCACCACCTGCTTGGCGCACACCATCAGCAGCGGCACCGGGCTCGACGGCTCGTGCAGCTCGTAATACCGGCAGACCTTGTCGATCGCCAGCAGCACGTCGGACGCGGACTGGATCTCGCCCGCGAGCCTGGCTCCGCCACCACCTCCGCTACGGCCGCCCTGCTCGAGGCTTGTAGAGCCCCCGCCGTCGGATGGTCCGATACCTCTTTTGGCGAGCCGTTTCCGCACCTGCTTGGAGGCCTCGACCAAGACCGCGCGGTACGTGCTCAGGTCGATCGCCTGGCTGGCGCCAACCTTTTGCGTGAGCGCGTCCTCGATCGACTTCACCAGCTCGCCGCACTCTTCGATCAGCTTGGCGGTCTGCTCCAGCGGTTCGGTGTCAACCTCTTCGAAGATGCTCTCGACAAGGTTGGAGTCCACCACTCGAGCGCCCTCGCCCGTGGGCGCGGGCAAGTCTCCGCTGACGGTCATCAGGTCCGCGAGGCTTAGCGGCCCGAGTTGGCGGCTTGCAACGATCGGGGCCTGACGAGTGCGGTCCTGAAAGCGCGAGGGGTCGCTGAACGTGCCCGGGGGCACCGCCAGCCCGGCGATGATGTTCATCCGCTCGGTCGGGTCGTTGTTGTCCTCGGGGTCGAGAGCCGGGTAAAACTTGTCCCACCACTGTGTGACCAGGCCGTGCACGAGCGCCAGCCCGTCGCGCAGCCCCGGGTACCCGGCGGAGCGCAGGCTGGCCAGCGTCAGCAGCATCGCGATGCGAAGGTCCTTGGACTTGGCGAAGACAGCGATGCACCCGTCCTGAACCTCGCGCCAGTTGGGCTCCTTGGCCGGGACCGTGAACCGCTCGCCGCTGGGCTTTGCGATCTCGACCTCGGGCTCTCCCTCGCTGATGCGGAGAACGTCGAGGTAGGCTCGTTCGTAGCGCTGGTCGGGCCCGCAAGGCTGTTCCTCGGAGATCGGCTTCAAAAGAGTTTCAACGTCGATGACTGGCATGGCAACCTGTGGCAAGAACTCGAGAGGGACCATGAGCGAGCATTGTGTCAGAAAAAATCAGAACGAGTTCTGCCCGTCAGTTCCCACGGCTGGCGACGGCCGTCGCCCGCACGCCCGTGGCCGCCTCTTCCAGTTGAGTCTCGCTGAGGTCGTACTGCTGCTGAGGCTTGATGTACGTGAGCAGCGAGTTCTTGGGAACACGGACTTCGAGCTTGGCCAGGCCCAGTTCGTCCAGACGCTGAAGCACGAGGCGGATCTTGTTGATTTCCTGCAGGGCCGGGGCCTCGGCGGGCGTGACCTCGACGTACCGGCGGAAGGCCAGTGCGTCGGGCTCGGTCCCGACCGGGAGTGAATCGCGGTAGCGTCCCCACGCGTCGGCGATCTTGTCACCAACCTCGCGATAGCGCTCGGGGCGGGTGGTCTGGTCGGTACCGCCCAGTTCGTCGTAGGCCTCGAGAACCTTGAGCACCGGCCCGCGTGAGAGACGCTCGGCCGAGATCGCGTAGTCACCCAGCGGGCCGTTGGGTGCGGCCAAGGTCGGAACGTCCAAATAGACCGAGCGCCCCGAGAGGTTCGCCTGCGTGGACTCTTCATCGTCGCGGGTGAAGATGTCGATGCTTCGCAGCTTGTCGCGCAGGTCGCCCGGCAGAGAGACGTTCTCGCTCGCGCCGCGCGCGCCGGGGTCGCTGGCCAGGGCGCTGGCCAGAGCAGAGGCCAGGCTGTCACTGCCGATCTTGACGTTGGATGCGAAGTCGAAGCTAAGCCCCGTGAGCTCGAAAACGCGCTGTCTGTCTCCGTTGGCATCCTGGGGCAACAAGACGGTCCGTCCGAACTGGTTGCTGGAGTTGCTGGCCGCGAACTGGATACCGCCCACGAAGATTCGCCCCAGCTGGTTGATGGCCGCGTCCTGCCCGTTGTACGTGACGCCCGCGCCGCTCGTGGTCGCGACGCTGATCCGGTTGACCAGATTGTTCTGACTGAGAAACGAAACTGTCCCGTTCGCCAGGAAGTCCACGCCGTTGTCCTTGCCGATCACGGGACTCGTGTTGAATCCCGAACCGTCCCGGACAAGGACTGGGTTCTGAAGGACGTCCTGCCTGTCGGCACGCTGGCCGATCGTGATCGTTTGCGCGTTCAGCAAGAGATTGCCCAGCGAGTTGATGTCGGCCACGGTGATGGTGCCTTCGGTCGCGATCAGGCTCAGACCGCCCACCGACGTGATCTTCTGGTTGGCCGCGAAGTTGATCGAGTCGGCCCTGATCGTGCGGACGTTGCCAGCCGCGAGCCCGTCGAACGCGCTGCCGATGAACAGCGTCCCGTCAGGGTTGAAGTACGCGAGCTGCTGACGGTCGGCATCGCTGATCGTCGAGACCGGGGCCGGGCCCGCCAGCACGATCGTGGACGCGATCGGTACGCCGCTCAGCCCGTCAACCGAGAACACCGAGAGCTTGTTGGTCGCGCCGACCGGG
>CAZIMT010000064.1:0-16680 GCA_964540295.1 uncultured Phycisphaeraceae bacterium | reverse complement strand
GACGCGCTGGCGACACGCGCCGCGGCGACCGTGGCCGCAAACTCGCGCGCGAGCCTCATCGAGAGCAGCGGAGACGAGGCCAGAGCGCTCGGACCGAGCGTCCGGCGCGCGGCCGCCTCGCGCAGCCCGGAGAGGTGCAGCGCCGCCAGGTCGTCGCGCCCCATCATCGTCATGTTGATCGCCCGGCCAACTTCCGACATCACCCGGCGAAGTCGCACCCTATGCCCGAGCCCACGCGCCTTCACCGGCCCCATCATGTTGCGCGTGCAATAGAACCGCGCCCAGGTCGGGTAGCGATCAAAGCGCGGGTGCGCGGCGACGCACGAGGGCAGCACGCAGACCCGGCCGCCGGTGCCGCGGGCGAGGCGGATGAACCACTCGGAATCGTCGGCGTTGAGGAAGCGATCGGGCAACAAACCGACGCGTTCGACGGCGTCGCGCCGGACCAGAGCGCAGCACGCGGCGACGTAGTCGCACACGAGCGGTTGTGTGGAGGGACAGTCTTCGAGCGAGACGTAAAGCGGCTTCATAAATCCGTCGCTGTCGTCGATCATGCCGCCGACCTCATGGACCTTCCAGTCGGCGGGATCGGCGACGGCCGGGCCGACGGCCACCATGGAAGAATCGGCCGCGAGAGAATCGACGAGAAGACGGAGCGTGTCAGGCCTAAGGCGTGCGTCGCTATCGACGAGCCAGAGAAAATCGTACGATTCGCTCAAGTTCTGTTGCGCCTCATTCAACGCGGGTTCGAGATCGAGCCACGCCGAGAGGCCAGCGTTGAAGCCGCCGCTGCCGCCGGTGTTGGTGGGGAGACGAAGGAGCAAGATTCGGTCGGCGCTCGTGCCAACTTGGTTGGTGGTCGGGTTCGGGGTCGGTGCGAGATCGAGCAGGCTGAGCGGCGGCGTGGACGCGTTATCGACGACGATCACGCGGAGATCGATCTCCCCGCGCGTCGACCGCAGTTCAAGGGCTTCCAGATCGCCGAGCAGAGCCTTGAGATCACCCGGCCGGTTGAAGCACGGCACGACGCCGCGGACACGGATTGATCGCGGAACCGGCGCGGCATCAGCACGGGCATGAGCACCGGCGTCGAACAGCGGACTCGGGTTGAATGCTGGGCTTGACAAGGCGAACCAACATTAGGTTGGTCGACGGTCCGCAGATCAGGCGCGAGAGCCAACGATGAGACCCTGAGCGGCGTTCATTGAGCCGCGTTCGCTCTCCAGACTAGTCCTAAAAGAAAGAAGACGTAAGCACGCTCGCGGCGATCCAGACGGCCCAGCCGAGAATCGGCAGCACGCGGCCGGGCCGCTGTACCAAGCTCGAACCCAGCCCGGCGGCGACCCAGAGCCCCACCCCCGCCCAGCCCGACTTGGTAAGCATGGTCGTGAACATCGACGTCGTCGCGGAGCCATGGGTCGTGAGCCACAGGGCCGGGTGCCAGAGCATCGGCGCGAGCGGCCAGAGATTGAAGGCCGGGACAAGGTGGACGCGCGACGACAGCGTGGGCTGCGTGCTCGCGTTCGCGGTCAGGGCGGTGTGGTTCACGATGAGGATCAGGGCCGCGAGGATCGGCGTCCATCCGGGCTTGCCGAACATCAGGCTGTGAACGGCGATCATGCCGCCGAGGACGATCAGCTCGCTGGCGATGCTGGGGAGCTTGATGGCGTTGCGCGGCGTCGTGGCCAAAAGAACAAGCAAGCTCGAGAGCGCGAGGGAGAGCCAGGTCGATGAGATCAGCGTGCCCTGCGCGATGCCCGAGCGCGCGACGAGCGGCGTGAGGATCGCGGCGACGACGGCCAAGATCCAGAACAGCAACCGTTTTTCTCGCGTCATCGCCATCGTGCTCGTGCGTAATCCTTTCGTGTGGCGCGAATACTACGGTTGTGGGCCGGATCGAGCGGTGAGAACGTTTGCGGAAGCCCAACTGCGGTTGAGAGATCCAGCGATGAGCGTGAAACAACACCCCCCGCGAACGGTCACACAGCCCGCGCCAGCCAAGGTAAACCTCAATCTGTTCGTTGGTCCGGCGCTCGCGGCCGGTCAGCCCAAGGCGAGGTACCACCCGGTCGATTCGCTGATGGCGTGCGTGGGGCTGGCCGACGAGGTGCGGGTGACGCGGCGCGATGGTCCAAACGCCGAGGCGTCGGGCGCGACGACGCTCTCGGTGCGCTGGGCCGCCGATGCGCCCCGGGCGTCGCTCATCGATTGGCCGATGGAGAAGGACCTCGCGGTCAAAGCCGTCCGTCGCCTTGAACAGCACGTCGGTCGGCCGTTGCCAGCCGAGCTTGAGATCATCAAACGCATTCCCGTCGGCGGCGGGCTGGGAGGCGGCTCGTCAGATGCGGCGGCCACGCTGGTGGCGGTCGATCGCGCCTTCGGACTCGGGCTTTCCACGACCCAGTTGATGAACATCGCCGCTGAGATCGGGTCTGATGTTGCGTTCTTCGTGCTCTGCTCGCGTGAGGGCATCACGCGCGGGAAGGTCAGCGGGCTTGGCGAACGGGTGGTTCCCTCCAAATCTCCAGCAGATCCGGGGCGTGTCGTGCTGGTTCTCCCCCCCTTCGGCTGCGGCACGGCCGACGTGTACCGCGAGTTTGATCGCGGCGACCTGGTGCGGCAGGGCGAGCTGTTCGCGCTTCAAAGTGAACCACGCCTGAACATGCTCGCGGCCGCGGCCACGCGCGTCGAGCCGCGGTTAGAGGTATTGATCTCGGTGGTGTGCGCCGGGGCGAACGGCTTGGCGTGCTGGATCACGGGCAGCGGAAGCACGATCTGCGTCGAGCTCGATCGAGCGCAAGAATCAGGACTGCCAGAAATCGAGTCCGCAATCAAGCACGCGGCGCAGGGAGCCGGGGTGGCGTGGATGGCCGAGGTCGTGTGCGTCGAGGTGGCCTTGCGGTGAGGGCGTGGGAATAATTGGGGATTCCAGATCGGCACGGTGTGCCGACCTTCCAGTGGAGGCGATCATTGACTATGAACTTCGACACCGTCATCACCCGCGGCACGATCCACAACGCCAGCGCGACCACGACCGGTGACATCGGTATCCGTGGTGAAAAAATCGTGGCCATCACAGGCCCTGGCGAGCTGGACCACGCCGAATCAAAGAACAGGATCGACGCCGCCGGGATGGACGTGATCCCCGGTTGCCTCGATGTCCACGTCCACCTCGCCCTGCCGTTCTGCGGAACCGTTTCGTGCGACGATTTCGATTCCGGGTCCAAGGCCGCGGCCGCGGGGTGCGTGACGACGGTCATCGACTTTGCCATCCCCGAGCGCGGCGGAACGCTGGAACAGGCCCACGAAACGTGGCTCGCCAAAGCCCAAGGCCTGTCGCTCGTTGATTACTCCTGGCACATGGCGATCACGAATCGTTCGCACATCGCCGAGATCTCTCGGCTGGTCGGCATGGGATTGCCCACGTTCAAGGAGTTCATGATCTACGAGACCGAAGGGTGGAACTCCGACGACGCGATGATGTACGCAACGCTGGAAGAGATCAAGGCTCAGGACAGCCGCGGTGGGGCGATGCTGCTGGTCCATGCCGAGTCGCCGCGGCTGCTCGATCTTCTGATCGAACGCAAGCACACGCCTCGGCTGATGAGCGAGTTCGGGGCCAGACTGCACGCCATGACCAGGCCCAATCTCGTCGAGGCCGAGGCGATCGAGCGGTGTATCCGCTGGTGCGACGCGACCAAGGGCCGGCTGTACGTCGTACACATGTCCACGGGAGAGGGCGCGGACCTGATCCGGGCGGCCCAGGCTCGTGGCGTGCCAGTGCTGGCCGAGACGTGCGCGCAGTACCTGTGCCTCGATGATTCCGTCTTTGATCGTGACGACGGGCACCTCTTCGCCTGTTGCCCGCAGGTCAAGAAGAAGGCCGACATCGAGCGGCTCTGGCAGGGGCTAGGCCGCGAGGTCAGTCTCGTCTCGACCGACACCTGCTCGTTCACCCGCGAGCAGAAGCAGATGTGGCGTCAGCCCGGCGGGTACGGCGACTGGACCAAGATCCCGATGGGCCTGCCGGGGCTGGACACGCTGGTGCCGCTGGTCTACACGCTGGGCGTCAAGGGCGGGCGGCTGAGCATGAACCAGCTTGTGGACCTGTGTTCAACGACGCCAGCGCGAGTGATGGGGCTTGCGGGGCGCAAGGGGCAGATCGAGGTGGGGTTCGATGCGGACGTGGCGATCGTTGATCCGGCGTTTACCAAGAAGATCACGCCCTCGAACTTACAAAGCCGGTGCGATTGGTCGCCGTACGAGGGAATGACGCTCGGCGGGTTTGCGCGGCACACCCTGGTGCGCGGGACGCCGGTGGTGCATGAGTATCAGATCGTGGGCAAGCCCGGGCACGGGCAGTTGATGGCGCGCGAGCGGCCCGGCTATCTCTGAAGATCAAGAGCAGGAAAGCGACGCCGCAAGAAGCGGGCAACAAGAACGGGGAGAACCAGCAGGACGCAGGCAGGACGCAGGCAGGACGCTTGGGCCACGAGACGCCTCGAAGTCCGCCATCAGAACGTCGCGATCCGCTTGGCTGTCTCTTGCGCGATCAGATCGCGGATCAGTTCGCTCAGCTCGCCCGCGATAATCTCGCGCAGCCCGTACTGCCCCGGCAGACGTTCGTCGGCCACGATGCCGTCTTTATAGCGGTACGTCCGGATCTTCTCGCTGCGGTCGCCCGAGCCGATCTGGGCCTTCCGAGCGCTCGACCGTTCCGCGTGGATTTTCTGCTGTTCAAGGTCGAAAAGCCTCGTCAGCAGCAGCCGCCGTGCCTTCTCGCGGTTCTGCTGCTGGCTCTTGGCTTCCATCATTTTGATGATGATGCCGCTGGGCTTGTGATGAATCTGCCAGGCGGTCTCGACCTTGTTGACGTTCTGCCCGCCAGGCCCCTGCGCACGAGTGGCGAACTCCTCGACGTCGTTACCCCAGTCGATCTTGACATCGACTTCTTCGGGCTCGGGCAGCACGGCCACACTGGCGGTGCTGGTATGCACACGCCCCTGCGATTCGGTCGCGGGCACACGCTTCACACTATGAACCCCGGCCTCGAAGGCGAGTTCACTCCAGACGCCCTCGCCCTTGATGTTGATGGTCGCGTTGCGCAGGCCGCCAGCGTCGGACTCGGGCGTAAAGTCGAGCGTGTCCACGGTCCAGCCTCGTTTGATGCAGTATTTCTGGTACATCTCCAGAAGATCGCGTGCCCATAACGCGGCCTCGTCGCCGCCCGTGCCAGCGCGAAGCTCCATCATCACCGAGCCGATCTTGCGATCCTCCGCCGTCACCAGCCCAGCCACCACACGCTCCAAAGTCTCCGTCATCCGCGCGTTGAGCGCGGGGATCTCTTCACGCGCCAGCTCGGCCAGCTCGCGATCGCCGCCCGGACCGCTGGCGGCCTCAAGCTCGGCGACCTCACGCTGCATCGTCTGATAAGACCGGTACCCATCAACGACCGACTGGAGCGCGGCCTTCTTGATCGACACGTCGCGCACGGCCTTGTGGTCCGCGAGGACATCGGGGCTTTCGAGCTTCTTTTCCAGCAGCGCGTACTGCGACTCGATGGTCTGAAGCTTCTCAAGAACTCGGCGCTTGCTGGCCGCATCGATCGCTGGCATGAGCAACCGTACGAGATGTGAGTCTCTTCGGCAATCCGGCGGTACAATTGCCGAACAATCGAGAGACGCCGATGAGGGGCCGCAGGGCCTGTAAAATCAGCCAGACGCCGAGCGAATCGGGCGAATCCGACGGGCCTTGATGGAGAATCGAGTGGAGACAGCAATTCAGATCCGCGGCGTGACCAAGACCTTTGGCACGAAAGTGGCCGTCAACAAGCTCGATCTGGACGTGCCCCAAGGCAGCCTCTACGGGTTCATCGGCCCCAACGGCGCGGGTAAAACCACCACCATCCGCATGATCATGTCGATCATCTTCCCCGACTCCGGAAGGCTCTCTGTGCTGGGCAAGGCCTCGGCGGTCGAGAGCAAGGACCGCATCGGGTACCTTCCCGAAGAACGCGGCCTTTACCGCAAGATGAAGGTCGGCGCCTTCCTGATCTACATGGGCCGGCTCAAGGGCATCGACAACGCCGGGCTTGACAAAAAGGTCCGCGATTGGCTCGAACGCATGAAGCTGGGCGATTGCTACAAGAAAAAGTGCGAAGAGCTTTCCAAAGGCATGCAGCAGAAGATCCAGTTCATCTCCGCGGTACTGCACGAGCCGGACCTCATTATCCTCGACGAGCCGTTCAGCGGGCTCGACCCGGTCAACCGGCGGCTGCTGCGCGAGCTCATCATGGAGCAGCACAACGCCCAGCGAACCCTGATCTTTTCCACGCACGCGATGTTCGAGGCCGAGCAGTTGTGCGACAACCTGTTCATGATCAGCAAGGGCGTGAAGGTTCTGGACCTGCCGCTGAGCGAGGTGTGGAAGAAGTACGACCCCAAGGCGATCCTGATCGAGCCGCTGGCCGGGGCGGTGGCGAGCGATCGCGCGTCCTGGGCGGCCCTCCCGGGCGTGCGCGAGGCCAAGGTCGAGAACGGGCACGTTGAACTGAAATTGGTCGAAGGGCAAGACCCCAGCCAGATCATGGCCGAGATCGCCGCGCGGATCCCGCTCCGCCGGATGGAGATCCGCAAGCCGAGCCTGGAAGATATTTTCATCGAGCTCGTCGGCGGATCTGCGGCCGCCCTGCAGGCCGAGACCGAAGGCATGCGTGAATACGCGACGGCTGGCAAGGAGGCGACCGGTGTTTAAGACCCTGACCGTGGCGATCCGCGAGTTCCTGGCGACCGTGGTAACCAAAGGGTTCCTGCTGGGCATCCTGCTGCCGCCGATCCTCATGGGCCTTGCGATCACGCTGATGCCGATCCTGATGAACCAGGCCTCGCCCAAGATCGAGGGGACCGTGGCGATCATCGACCGCACGGGCGGCACGCTGGAATCGGGCCTCAAGATCGCGTTCGACCCAGAAAAATTGGCCGCCAAGCGCGCTGAGAAGAACAAGAAGAAGATCGAGCAGGCCACCGAGGTCATGCCGATGCAGACCTCGCAGAGCAAGCAGGCCATGGAACTGTCCGCCAACGCTGGCGGCCCTGGTCCCTCGCTCACGCTCGAGTTCCTCTCCCCCACCGCCGACGCCGAGGCCGAGAAAAAGCGGATGACCGAGTCCGACGGTCACGGCGATTCGAAGGTCGCCAACCCGCGCCTCGCGCTCGCCGTCATCCCCGAGACCTCAACGACCCCGAACGCCTCGGGCAAGTTCACGGGCTATGACCTGTTCGTCGCGCCCAAGCTCGACCCAGAGATTCAGGGTGATATCCGCGACCAGATCGCCCAGGCGGTCATCGACCAGCGCATCCAAGAGGCCGGGCTCGATCCCAACCGCATCCACGACCTGGTCGAACGCCCCAAGGGCGAGACCAAGGTCGTCACCGCCGAGGGCGAGAAGAAAGCCAACGAGGCGGCCGCGTTCCTGCTCCCCGTCGGGTTCATGATGCTGCTCTGGATCTCGGTCTTCACCGGCGGGCAATACCTGCTGACCTCGACCGTCGAAGAAAAAAGCAGCCGCGTGATGGAAGTGCTGCTCAGCGCCGTCTCGCCCATGCAGCTCATGGTCGGGAAGATCGTCGGGCAGATGGCGGTGTCGTTCGTCATCCTCTCGCTCTACATGGGCGCCGGCGTCATCGGCTTGATCTACGCCAACCAAGGCCACCTGCTCGAACTCGTGAAGTTCGTCTACGTCGGCATCTACTTCCTCATCGCCTTCTTCCTCATCGCGTCCATGATGGCGGCCATCGGCAGCGCCGTGAACGACATGCGCGAGGCTCAGGCCCTGCTCGGGCCCGTCATGATCGCGCTGATCATCCCCATGATGCTCTGGCTGCCGCTCTCGCGCAACCCCAACTCGATGTTCGCGCAGATCTGCAGCTTCGTGCCGCCCATCAGCCCGTTCGTCATGGTCATCCGCATCGCTGGCAGCGAAAAAATCCCGTTCTGGCAAATCCCCGCGTCAATCGCCGTCGGGCTGCTGGCGGTCTGGTTCGCTGCATGGGCGGCCGCAAAGATCTTCCGCGTCGGAGTCCTCATGTACGGCAAGCCGCCGAACTTCCCCACGCTCATCCGCTGGATCAGGATGGCGTAACACGATGAGCAAAGCATCAGACCGATCGAATCAGACACCCAAAGCCAAGGCCAAGGCCAAGGCCAAAGCCAAGCCCAAAGCCAAAGCCAAGCCCGAGCCTAACGCCGTTTCCAAGTTCGACCTCTACGAACTCTGCGTCACCGAGCCCGTCCGCCTGACGCGCTTCCTCCGGGCCGTCCACGGCAACTCCCCGCGCACCCTCCGCGAAGATTTCAGCGGCTCAGCCGCGCTCGCACGGTACTGGGCCCAGTCAGATCCTCGCGCGTCCGCACTGGCCGTGGACGTTGACCCAGAACCGCTCGCGCTCTTGAAAGGCCTCGACCGCGTCGAAACCATCCGCGGCGACGCGCTCCAGTGCCGCCGATCAGCCGACGTCATCGCCTGCACCAACTTCCCGCTCGGCTACTGGCACACCCGGGCCGCGCTCGTCAAGTATCTCTCGCACGCACGCGCCTGCCTCAACTCACGCGGCGTGCTCGTCGCCGACACCTACGGCGGCCGCGACGCCCTCATCCCCGGCCAGATCATCCAGCACCTCGTCGGGCCCGACGACGAACGAATCGAGTACACCTTCGAGCAACGCTCGGCCGACCCGATCACGGCTCGCGTCGTCGATGCCCTCAGCTTCCGCGTTACACCCGCCAGGAAATCGCGCGCCACAATCTTCCGCGATGCCTTCGTCTACGACTGGCGGCTGTGGTCGATCCCAGAACTCACCGACGCGCTCCACGAGGCCGGGTTCAAGGGCGTCGAGGTCCATGACCGTCTCGGCGGAGCGATCGAGGAGACCGAGAAAAGCTCGGGCACGCTCCGCGCACGCCCGATCACCGACGGCCAAGAGCTCGACGACAACTACGTCGTCTACGTCGTCGCGCGAAAGTAGCGCCCTTCGTTTTGCAAGCGATGTGCCAGCCGTACTCCAAAGCTCCCGGGTACCCCCACGCTCCACGTGGGCTCCCCGCCCTCCTTCAACTCCTACTCTCGCTCGATCTCGATCTCACTCGGAATCGGTCTTCGTTCTCCTTCCGTCGCACTCCGCTGCCCGTGTCTGACCATCCGTTGTCGTGCCGCCAGCCTCGTGTCTCGCGTGTGCGTGTCGCGCCGATATCTCGGAGTTTCTCGCGTGGTGCTCGTCTTTACCGCCGCTGTGTTCCTCTCCGCGACCCTGCTCTTCCTCGTGCAGCCGATGGTCGCGCGACTCGTGCTCCCTCTGCTGGGCGGCACGCCGGGCGTGTGGAACACCTGCATGCTCTTCTTTCAAACACTGCTCCTGGTCGGCTATGCCTACGCCCACGCCCTCACCAAAGTCCGCAGCGGCCGCGTGCAAGTCGCGATCCACGCTCTCGCGGCCCTGGCAACCCTCGCCGCGCTCCCCATCGGCCTCCCGTTCGTCGGCGCAACCCCGCCCGGTGAGCCCGTCCTCTGGCTGCTCGGCACGCTCGCGCTCACCGCTGGCGCACCCTTTGCGCTCCTCTCGACCACCGGCCCGCTCTTGCAACGCTGGTTCGCCAACACCAACCACCGCTCCGCCCGCGACCCCTATTTTCTCTACGCCGCCAGCAACGCTGGCAGCCTCATCGCCCTGCTCAGCTATCCGTTGCTCGTCGAGCCGTTCATCACCCTTGCGAATCAGACCGACCTGTGGTCGGGCGCGGTGGTGGTCTTGGTCGCGCTGCTGCTCACCGCCGGGATCTGGCACGTTCGCCGTCGCGCGACACGTCCCACGAACTCCGCACCTTCGGCGCCGTCGCCCGAACAACCTCGCACGCTCGCCGCACCATCCACGCCGCGCACCGTGCTTCTCTGGGTCTTGCTCGCCGCCGCGCCCTCAAGCCTCATGCTCGGCGTGACCAGCTTTATCTCCACCGACCTCGCGGCCGTCCCGCTCCTCTGGATCGGCCCGCTGGCGATCTATCTGCTGAGCATGACCATCGCCTTCAGCCGATGGGGCCCGCGAGCCACCCGCCTCGCCGCGGCCGCACTTCCCTTCGCGCTCATCGGACTCATCATCTCGGTCCTTATGATGGCGCTCCGCCCCATCGAAGTACTTGTCGGGCTGCACCTGCTCGCCCTCCTCATCGCCGCCACCGCCTGCCACGGCCGGCTCGCCGCGCAGCGACCCGACCCCTCGAAACTCACCGCGTACTTCCTCTGGATCTCCGTCGGCGGCGCGCTCGGCGGGCTCTTCAACGCCGTCCTCGCGCCCCTCATCTTCACACGCATCGCCGAGTACCCCATCGCGCTCGTTCTCGCCTGCGCACTCGGCCTGGGCGTCGGCCAACGATCGACCAGCGATCTCAACAACACACCCAAGAACTACCCGCTTGCGCGCCGGTTCATCAACACTTTCGCCTACCCCGTCGCCGCAACCGGTCTCCTGGTTCTCTGCTCGCGCGCTTCGGTGTATCTCGCGTTCAACGCCAAGTGGAAGTCCGACGCAATCTCGTTCGTACTGCCAGCCCTCGTCTGCTTCCTCTTCATCCGCTGGCCCCTTCGCTTCTCGCTCACCATCGCCGGGTTCTTCATCATCGCCGCCCAAACCTTCAGCTCCGGCGGCACGCTCCTCCACGCCCAGCGCGGCTTCTTCGGCGTACTCCGAGTCATCGAGAACACGTACGCCACTGGCCTCGCGCCACCAGCCGCCGAGCCCGAGCCAACCCCCCGCACCAAGACCTTCCACCAACTCCTCCACGGCAGCACCGCCCACGGCCTGCAGCACGTCGATCTCGTCGGCCAGGATGTCCCGCTCACCTACTACCACCCCACCGGGCCCGCTGGGCTCGTGTTCCTCAACATGATCAAGTCAGACCGTCTACACAACGTCGGCCTCGTGGGACTGGGCACCGGCGCGCTCGCCGCCTACGGCTTGCCCCAAAGTCACTTCACGTTCTTTGAGATCAACCCCGCCATGGTCGAACTCGCCCGTGATCCCAAGCTCTTCACCTACCTGCAACGATCGCAGGCCCAACTCGACATCCGCCTCGGCGACGGCCGCCGCTTGATCGCGAGCTTCGAAGGCAAGCCCTTCGACCTCATCGTCCTCGACGCTTTCAGCTCCGACTCCATCCCCATCCACCTGCTCACCGTCGAGGCCGTGCGCATCTACCTCGACCATCTCGCGCCCCGCGGCGTGATCCTCGTCCACGTCTCCAACCGTCACCTCAAACTCCAGCCCGTTATCCGCGGGATCGCGACAACTCTCGGGCTCGTCGGCCGAGAGAATCAGGATGACCCCTCACCCGCTAAGGCCCAGGAATGGGCGGACGTAGGCAAATACGCCTCGTACTGGATCGTCCTAGCGCGAAGCGAGGCCGACTTTGACTTCCTCGGCCCCGACGCCCGCTGGCTCAAGTTCCTGCCGCCCAAAACCCCCGACCCGGTCTGGACCGACGATTTCTCGAACATTTTGAGCGTACTCAATCTCGGCGCGTGAAACGAACCGTGCGGCGATCCTCGGATCGTTCTACGCTTGGTCCATGCCTCGTCTTGACTATCAAACCGCTGGCGAAAGCCACGGACCCGCCCTCGTCGTCATGCTCACCGGCCTTCCCGCCGGGCTCGACCTCGACCTCGAATTCATCAACGCCGAACTCGCACGCCGGCAAGGCGGCTACGGGCGCGGCGGGCGGCAACGCATCGAGCAGGACCGCGTCGAGTTCCTCACCGGAACACGCCGAGGGCGATCCATCGCCGCGCCGCTCACGATGAAAATCTCCAACAACGATTCACGCCTCGACGACCTCGAAAAAACTCCGCCGATCTACAAGCCCCGGCCCGGGCACGCCGACCTGGCTGGCAGCGTGAAGTGGCTCACCACCGATTGCCGCGAAACGCTCGAACGTGCCAGCGCCCGCGAGACCGCCAGCCGTGTCGCCGCCGGAGCCGTCGCACGATGCCTCCTCCGCGCGTTCAACATCGAGACCTTCGGCCTGGTCCGCTCCATCCTCAACGCCGCCAGCGACGTCGCCGTCACCGAATCCAACTGGCACGATCTCGCCAAACTCCGCGACGACAGCGAGACCTACTGCCCCGACCCGCCCGTCACCGAGAAACAGTGCGCCATCATCCGCCAGGCCAAGATCGACAAGGACACCGTCGGCGGGCTTGTCGAAACCCACATCTTCGGCTGCCCGCCCGGCATCGGCTCGTGCATGGACTGGACCACCAAGCTCGACGCCCGAATCGCCTACGCCGTCATGGGCATCCAGGCGTTCAAGGCAATAGAAATAGGCCTCGGCAAGGAATGCGCCGCACGCACCGGCAGCCAGGTCCACGACCCCATCCGCTACGACCCGACCAAGCACAACACGCCGAATCTGGGCTTCATCCGCGACACCAACAACGCTGGCGGAACCGAGGGCGGCATGACCAACGGCCAGCCCATCGTTGTGCGCGGCACCATGAAACCAATCTCCACGCTGCTGCGCGGCATGCCTAGCGTGGACCTCAACACCAAAGAAGCCAAGCAGTCCGACTACGAACGCAGCGACGTTTGCGCGGTCTCCGCCGCCAGCGTCGTCATGGAGAACGTTGTCGCCTTCGAGGTCGCTCGCTGCTTCATGGAAAAGTTCGGCGGCGACTCCATGATCGAACTCAAGGGCAACTACGAATCGTTCCTACGCTTCGCCCGCATGTTGCCGCTCGAACCGCCGACGATGACGATCGCGTGACGAGGCGTTCGTGCTGAACAAAGGAACGGATAATGTCGCGGGTTGATCGAGCACTACGGGCCGCGAACGATCTCTTGACGCGATCCCAGCCCGCCCAGGCACGCGAGATGCTGTCCGCGGCGGTCAAGCAAGACCCAAAGTCTCCGCATCTGCTTCACGCGCTCGCAACGGCTCACCACCAGCTCGGTGACCACGACAAAGCTCTCTCCATCATCTCGTCGCTCGCGCGAAATAACGATGTCGCCGAGGTCCACTTTACCTACGGGATCGTGCTCAAGGCTATGGGTCGCTACGACGGAGCCCTGGCCGAACTCCGACGCGCCGCGGCGCTGCGACCCCGGTCCGCGCAGATCCAGACCGAACTCGCTTCAACCTTGCTGAAGATGGCAAAGCTGGGCGAGGCGATCGAGCACGGACGGCTGGCGATGGAGCTCTCGCCGGGCGATGCCGCCGCAGCGGGCGTGGTGCTGGTCGCGCTCAACGCCGCAGGACTTTCCGCACAAGCCTACGAGACCGCAAGTTCGATCTTGGAACGACGCCCCAACGACCTCAACGCCGCAGCCGTGCGCGCGTTCTCGGGGAACTACCTCGACACACTCACGCCCGAACAAGTCTTTGAGGACCACCAAGCCTTCGGCGAGATCTCTCGCCGCAGCGCGCCTCGTGCGCGTACCACGCCAACGGCGTTCGCAAACGCGCGCGATCCTGATCGCCAGCTTCGCATCGCGTTCCTCTCTCAGGATCTCCGGACCCACTCGGTCGCGTTCTTTCTCGAACCGCTGCTCGCGGCCATCGACCGCTCGCGGTTCGCCGTCCACATTTTCTCTGCAACGCTCCTCCCCGACGCGCGGACCGAGCGGTTCCGAGCGCTGGCCGATGTCTGGACCGACGTCGCGCGTCAGCCCGCGCCCGCCGTCGCCGAATCCGTGCGTCAGCAGGGCGTGGATGTTCTCATCGACCTCGGCGGGCTCACCTCCCCGCACCTGCTCACCATCCTCGAACACGATCTCGCGCCCGTTCAGGCGACCTACCTCGGGTATCCCAACACCACCGGGCTGACCTCGGTCGGGTACCGCTTCGCCGACTCGCACACCGACCCGCCTGGCGCGGAAAAGTTCTGCGTGGAAAAACTCGTGAGGCTGGACCCTTGCTTCCTGTGCTTCCAGCCCCCCGATGAGTCTCCACCACCCACAAGCCCGGCCCAACGAGCACCCGACGCGCCGATCACCTTCGCTTCCTTCAACGTCCTCCAGAAGATCAGCGACACCACCGTCTCACTCTGGACCCGCGTCCTCGCGGCCACGCCAAACTCGCGGCTCCTGATGAAGACCGCGGCTCTGGGCGATGAGCGACGGCGAAAAGACCTGCACGCGCGGTTTGCCAACGCCGGAATCTCCCCCGATCGCGTTGAACTACTGGGCAGAACAGAGAGCCTTGCGGACCATTTCAAGGCCTACGAACGGACGGACATCGCCCTCGACACGTTCCCATACCACGGCACGACCACGACGTGCGACGCGCTGTGGATGGAGATCCCCGTAGTCACACTCGCGGGCTCGACTCACGCGGCGCGCGTGGGCGTTTCGCTCCTGAACGCCGTCGGTCTTCCAGAGCTCGTGGCACACACCCACGAAGAGTTCCTCGCGATCGCGCTGAGACTCGCAGCCGATCAAGCCCGGCGCAACGACCTCCGAACCGGGCTTCGCGAGCGGATGCGGGCGTCCCCGCTGTGCGATTCCGCTAGCTTCGCGAAGCGGTTCGAGCATGCCGTCCGAGGGCTCTGGCGCGAGTGGTGCGAAGGCGGCGTGAAGTCAGAGACACAACGACCCGATTGATCCAAGCCTCAGGCCGAGCGGCCCGGTACGATCCGATCGCACGAAATACAGCGTTTCGCCACGCACCCACGGAGAGACCAGCGCGTCCATGAAAACATCCTTCCCCAAAGGTCAGATCGAGGCCGTCCTACTCGAAGGCGTTCACCCGCACGGCGTCGAGATGCTCACGTCCGAGGGCTTCAAGGTCGAAGCACTCCCCAAGGCTCTCGAGGGCGCCGCGTTCCGCAAGGCCGTCGCCAACGCGCACATCATCGGCATCCGCTCCAAAACCGATCTCAACGCCCAGATCCTCGTCGCCTCACCCCGTCTCCTGGCCGTCGGCTGCTTCTGCATCGGCACCAACCAGGTCGATCTCGACGCCGCCTGCGCCAGCGGCGTCCCCGTCTTCAACTCGCCCTTCTCCAACACCCGAAGCGTGGCCGAGCTGACCATCGCCGAGATCGTCGGCCTGCACCGCCGCCTGTGCGACAAGTCCGCCCAGATGCACGCGGGAAATTGGGACAAGTCCGCCGACGGAGCCCATGAAGTCCGCGGCCGCACACTCGGTATCATCGGCTACGGACGTATCGGTTCGCAGGTCTCCGTCCTCGCCGAGTCCATGGGCCTCAGGGTCGTCTACTTCGACGTCCTGCCGCGCCTCCCGATGGGCAACGCCAAGTCCGCCAAGTCGCTCAAAGAAGTGCTCGAACAGTCCGACGTCGTCAGCCTGCACGTCCCCGCCACGCCGCGCACCGACAAGCTCATCGCCAAGCGCGAGCTCGCCCAGATGAAAAAGGGAAGCTACCTCATCAACAACTCACGCGGCAGCGTGGTGGACATCAAGGCCCTCGCCGAGGCGCTCCAGTCCAAGCACCTCGCCGGCGCCGCCCTCGATGTCTTCCCCGAAGAGCCAGCCGGCAAAGGCGAAAACTTCAACTCCGAAATCCGCAATCTCCCCAACGTCATCCTCACCCCTCACGTCGGCGGAAGCACAGAAGAGGCTCAAGAATCCATCGCCGACGACGTCTGCGGAAAGCTGCTCAAGTTCGTCAACAACGGCTCAACCACTGGCGCCGTCAACGTCCCCGAGGTCGAACTCCCAGAGCAAACTATCGATGGCTCCGAACAGATTGTCGAAGCACAGGACGTCAAGAGCGGTTCCGCCAAGTTCGCCCGCAAGCACTCGCTCCGCCGCCACCGCATCCTTCACTTCCACAAGAACGTCCCCGGTGTGCTCAGCAAGATGCACACCATCATCGCCAAGCTCGGCGGCAACATCTCGGCCGAGTACCTCCAGACCAACCAAGACATCGGATACGTCGTCCTCGACGTCGATCCCTCCGACGGCGAGGCCATCGCCCAAGGGCTCCGCGAGATCCCCGAGACCATCCGAGTTCGGGTTCTCTGGTAGACGCTCTGACCGCCCTGCGCGATTCAAGAAATAAACGCAATATATGTAGTAGTTGCTACAGTGAACCAGTCACGCCCGGGCACGAGTGCGCCTCGCCCGTGACGTTCACAAATACGAGCCCGATCGCTCAGCCTCAAGAGAAGCTGATCTCGAAAAAAAATCCCGGGCGATTTCGCCCGGGATCTTCAAGTTCTATTCACTTCTCAGGGCTCAAGGCTCGCGACGTCAATCCTTCTTCCCGCCGACGACCACGTCGCGCCCCGACGAGATCTGCACCTGCGGGACGCCGAGCGAATCGTTGCGATCCGCACCCAGAGCCTCCGCCGCCTGCACCGCCTCGGCCATCATGTCGGCCTCGTCCATCTCCTCGGACGGTAGCTCGACCAGCGTCCGGATCTTAAGCCCTTGGTACGGACGGAAGCCCGTGCCAGCCGGGATTAGGTGGCCCAGCAGCACGTTCTCCTTCAGACCGATCAGGTCGTCCTCGGCCCCGCGCAGGGCGGCCTCGGTAAGCACCTTCGTCGTCTCCTGGAACGATGCGCCCGACAAGAACGATTCAGACTGCAGCGAAGCCTTCGTCACGCCCAGCAGCAGCGTGCGCCCCTTGGCCGGCTTGGCTCGCTTGGCCTTGGCGCCTTCCTTGCC
>CAZIMT010000063.1:0-16984 GCA_964540295.1 uncultured Phycisphaeraceae bacterium | reverse complement strand
CCCCAAGCGTTTCGAGTCGATGGACGACACCATCGTCGGACCCGCTGGCCGCCTGAGCTACGGCCCGCGTCACACCGTTGACGGCTGGCGCTACGAGGTCATCCTCGGCACCCTGGACGACCCCGACCAAGCCTGGCTGAACCTTCCCAAGCCGACGATCGAAGGGCTGTCGCCGGTGCTCGTGGGCAACTTCGATTTCTCGGGGCTCACCCCGGCCGTGAACATGGTCGCCGCGTTTGCTGGTCCGCAGAACCCAGAGATCAAGCGCGCGATCAGCGAGGCGGGCAAGGCCGGGTTCTACGGCCCCAACGCGATGAAGGCCAACTTTGAATACGGGTACACCGCGACCGAAAGCCGCGCCCGCATCACCATCGATGGTGCCGTCAAGTTTAAAGACAAGCTCAACCTCTCCACCACCGCGCTCACCTCCGAAGAGTTCTCGGCCGTCCCCGCCGACGCCACCATGGCCAGCGTCAGCAAGGGCGACCTCGCGATGTTCGACACGCTCATCACGCAGATGACCGAACGCAACCTCGAGACCGCCAACGGGCTCAAGCAGTTCAAGGACGCCACCGGCGTCGATCTTCAGAACGACGTGATCAAAACCCTCGGCGGGACCTTCGCGTACTACCTCTCCGACGCGACGGGCGGCGGCACCATCGGCTCGGCCGTCGCGATGATCTCGTACAAGGACCGCGCCAAGTTCCTCGAAGCACACGCTAAACTTTTGAAGTTCGCCAACAACGCGCTCCAGCAGGCGCCCGACATCGGCAAGTACATCCGCGTTCAGCCCTGGGTTGAGGACGGCATCGAACTGCTCAGCCTTCGCGCCTCGGGCCTGCCGCTCCCGCTCGAACTCACGTACGTCGCGACAGAGAAATGGCTGATCGCCGGGCTCACGCCGCAGGCCACGATCGCGGCCGTCAAGCAGGCGATGGGCAAGGGCGACAAGGGCCTCACGTCCAACGCCATGTTCGCTCTACAGACCAAGGGCAAGAGCCTGATCTCCGCGACGTTCATGGACTCGGCTCGCTTCGCCCACGCCGGGTACCCGATCATCAGCATGATCGGTTCGGCCATCTCTAGCGGCGTGCGCTCACCCGCATTCACTGCTGGCCCGGCCCGCGACGCTGGAATGGTCGTGCCGACTTTCGCCGACCTTACTCGCGAGCTTCGGCCTTCGGCCATGATCAGCTATTGGAAGGGCGACTCCTACGTGATCGACGGCTACGGCGACCGCTCCGTAATCGCCAGCGCCGCCGGAGCGTCGGGCCTGTTCGCGCAGTTCGCGCCGATCATCGCGCTCCCGCTCGCCGGTGCGGCCGCTCAAAAGCAGGGCCGCGACCTGCAAGGCATGGCCCTCGCGTGGGACCACATACCCATCGCCGACGCCGCCGGGTGGATGATGCGCGAACCCCTCACCGCGCCGATGGCCTTGCTCGCGGGCTCGAGGATGCTCGAGCACGCCTTCACGCTCGACCAGCGTTGAAACCGCAATCTCGACACGCTCACATGAAGCATCAAACACAAAGACCCGGGCACCACGCCCGGGTCTTTTCATTGCTTTTCTGCATTTCTTCGATCTATATTTTTTTAGCACAGACATCTCACCTGCGCCCTCTCTCTTGCTCTTTTCTCACGCCGTCAACGCCCTCATCACCTCTGCCACCGTGGTCATCCCCGCCTTGACCTTCGTGAACCCATCGGCCATCAGCGTGAAAAGCTCGTCTCGCGCCAGCGCCTTGGACGCGATCTCCTGCGCCCCCGCCCGCCGCATGATCCGCTCGCGCGTCTCCTCGCTCATCGACAGCAACTCATACACGCCCACGCGCCCGCGATACCCCGTGTTCCGGCACGCCCGGCAGCCCGCGCCGATCGACAGCATCTCGCCAGCCTTCAACATCAATGCTTCGGGCATCGGCTCGATGTAGTCCTTGAGCTTCGATACTTCTTCGCCGGTGCTCGCGGGGTCGTAGCTGCGCGAGCACTCCGAACAGATCTTCCGCACCAGCCGCTGCGCCAAGATTCCCTCCACCGACGACGCCACAAGAAACGGCTCAACTCCCATGTCGAGCATGCGCGTCGTCGCCCCGGCCGAGTCGTTGGTGTGCAACGTCGAGAAAACTAGGTGCCCCGTCAGCGACGCTTGAATCGCCGTGTCGGCCGTTTCCTTGTCGCGGATCTCACCGATCATCACGACATCGGGGTCATGCCGCAAGATCGCCCGCAAACCGGCCGCGAAATCGAGCCCCACCTTGTGGTTCACCTGGATCTGGTTCACGCCCGGAACGTGATACTCCACCGGATCCTCGACGGTGATCGCCTTGATCTCGTCCGACACGATCCGGTTCAGCGACGCATAAAGCGTTGTCGATTTTCCCGACCCCGTCGGCCCCGTCACGAGCAGGATCCCGTGGGGCCGCTGGATCATCACGTCCCACCGCCCCAGCACCGTCCCCGGCATACCCAGCTGGTCCAGCGTCAGCAGCACCGCCGATTTGCTCAGCACGCGCAGCACCACGCCCTCGCCAAACAGCATCGGGATCACGCTCACGCGCAGGTCAAACTCCTCGGCCGCCCGCCCCGCCGCGCGATTCCGAAAACTGATCCGCCCGTCCTGAGGCCTGCGCTTTTCAGCGATGTTCATGTTCGCCATGATCTTCAAACGGCTGATGATCGCGCTCGCGAACCGCCCGATCGTCGTCGGCACGTTGGCTCGCTCGAGCACGCCGTCGATCCGGTACCGCACCACCAGCTCGCGCTCGTACGGCTCGATGTGCACGTCCGTCGCTCGCTGCGTGATCGCCTCCGCGATCAGGTCGTTGACCAGCTTGATGACCGACGCCTCCTGCGCCTGCTCGATCTCGTCGCCCCCCGCGCCGTCCGCGCCGCCGACCGCGACATCCGACTTCCCGCCCGCCATCGCGTCGAGCGTGTCGCCGCCGACGCCGTAGTTCGCCTGGATGAACTTATGCAACTCCTCCTCGTCCGCAAGTGCCAGCTCGATCGAGCACCCAGCCACGAGTTTCAACTCATCCAGCACCGACAGATCAAACGGGTCGGCCGTCGCCACCGTCAGCGTCGTCGCGTCTCGCGCGATCGGCACGCAGCGTTGCTTGAACACCAGCTTGGCTGGCAAGCACGCCAGCACCGCCGCGTCCACGCTCAGCGTCGGTAAATCCACCACCGGAAGATGAAACTGGTCCCCGATCGCCCGCGTCACCTGCCCGCGTGACACCATCCCGCGCCGGATCAACACTCGGTCGAGCCGCTCCCCGCTGGCCGCCTGCTCGGCGCTCGCCTGGTCAAGCTGTTCCTTGGAAATGATCCCGCGCTCGAGAAGGAGAGAGCCGATCGACATGTCGAGATCATACGGCCCGCATCAAACGGGCGGGTACAGTTGCGCGATATCGCTCGCACTTGTCCTTACTTCTCTCCTTTACATTGAGATAAAAGTTTCTCAACTGAAGCCGCACGCGACGAATCCACGCTCGGCTAGCGGCGGTCGTGGGCCAAGGCGGGCGGATGTGAGTTGGAAACTATCAAAGGAAGAACCGCATGAAGCCTCTTTCTGTTCAAATCGTTGGCCTCGCGCTCTTCCCCGGGATCTGCGCGGCACAGTCAGCCAATGAACCGATAACGTCAGAGCCCTCTGCGGTCACGGAGCACTCCGAAGGCTTGCACGGCTACATCGGTTTCGAGGCATCGCACCCGCCCGCGGGCACCGAGTTCAGCGCAGGCGTGGGCTTTTATTCCGCGGCCTGGCCTCTCATCGATCGGCCTCTCGCGGACATTCAGATCGGGCTAGCCAGCACGTGGATCATGCCCGACAACTCCGACAACAAGAGCACGCCGCTGGCGCCCGAGGGCACGCTGGCGCGCACCTGGGCCGAGCGCGGGCCGACCTGGGACAGCGTGTTCCAGACCGTCGAGGGCGGACTGGGGTACTGGGCGGGCAACCACTTCCGCTACGGCCCGCCGAAGTTCAGCATGAACGCCACACTGCAGTGTTACGACTACGAGGTCGGCTCGCCCGGCTGGTCTTTCTTCTATAGCAACGAGGCCCTGCCCGACAACAGGCTCGGGATCGCCCAACTCAGCAACCGCCTGCTCATCCCGCCCGACGGCCTGCCGTTCCAGGGGCAGCCCAACGGCGAATTCCTCGGCTACGCGTGGATGGCCCTGCCCTTTACGGAACCCATCGCCCTCACCGCTGGCGAGCCGCCCACGGGCGATCAGAGCTGGACCTGCTTCCTCAGCGCCGCCAACTTCAAGGGACCGATCGCGTACTACATCCCCGAAACCTGGAGCAAGGTCGGCAAGCTGTTCAACTATCCCTTTATCTACGGCCGCGGCCTGGACGCACGCCCGGGCACGATGGGCGGCGGCGCAATCGAGATCAACACCGTGCCCCGCTTCGACGCGCCCGACGCCAAAGGCACCGTCTACTCGAAGATCCCCAGACTTCAATTCCCAGTGGACGACGCCGGGCGCACCACGCTCGTGCAGGACGTGACGTTCTACTCCAAGATCGCTCTGCACGACGCGTTCAAAGGCTGGCGAAACGGCGGCACGGCGTGCTCGGGCCGGTTTGAGGAGAGGGCTCCTGGAAGTCAACGCTCACGACCAAGACCACAAGCTACGAGCAGGCTGGCAAGCCGCTGGCGGGCGTTGAGCGCGCGTTCGACACCAAGGTGTTCGAGGGGAACGTGTGGGGGCTGGAGTGGTTCAAGAGCGAGACCACTCGGACGGGCGAGTTCCCCCAGTACTTCCGGCAGGATGGCGAAAAACGTGTCGCTGTTCCCGCGTCTGATGTTCCCGCCGAGACCGGGCTGCACGCGCAAGAGTTCCGACTGGCGGAACGCGGCCCAGCGTACACGTCACCCAAGAGCGGCGCATGGACTCAACCCGGCGCAAAGCGCGGCTCGTTCACGGCCTCGCTCGCAGACGGCTCGGTGGTCAGCTACTCGTGGTACCGCTTTGTCGATCAACCCTCGTTCCAGCAGTACCGGTGGAGCAACGAGAAAAAGCAACAACTGCAATTGTTCGTCGAGAAGATCCATGCGGCCTGGTCGATCGACCACGACTACATGGCACCGCCGAGCCGGGGAACTTTGGTCACACTGGACCCCGCCCTGATTGTCAGGCCGCCCGAGGGGTTGGAAGCTGGCTATGTCCCGATCGTGACCGGGCAGTCGGCGTGGTAACAGTCGGCGGCGAGTGACGTGCGGCGTGTAGCGCGCCTGACGTCTCGCTCACCCCGGATACACACAGCTTGTCCGGTCCGTCTCCCACACTGTCACCGAACGCAGTTCCGCACTCTGCCCCTTCGCGCCGCCCTTTCCCACCGCTGGCGCCAACAACCCAAAGAACACCTTCGCGATGTTTTCTACTGTCGGGTTCACTCCGTTCGGTCCAAACTCTTCGGTGTCCACGTTCAAGTGCTTGTGGTCGAACCGTTCCAGAATCACGCGGTCTACGACATGCTCAAGGTCCGCCAGCGTGAACGCCTGCCGACCGTCGGCCGCAAGCCGCACCGCCACGCACGGCTCCAACTGATAATTGTGCCCGTGCCCCGAGGGGTTGTTGCACTTGCCGAAAAACTCACGGTTCTCCGCTTCCGACAGTGCCGTGCTGTGCAATCGATGCGCAGCCGCGAAGTCAAACCGCTGCCGAATCAACACCAGCCCTTGATCGTTTGTGCTCATCTCGACGGAATAGTATGGGCTCAGCCGCCATAACAATCCCGTGAGCTTGCCAGCGAGCAAACGATTCAACCGCTCCACCATCGTCGGCATCAGAGACCCCGGCTCGGTCGCTTTCGTCTTCGCGCGTCCCTCATCTTCACATTGTTCGGCACCGGCTTCGAGTTCCCCGCACGACGCGGCGACCACCGGCACGGCCGCCTCTCGCACCGCACGATCCACGACCTTGATATCCAGCAGATAGCCCGTGCGTGAGTCGGGTACGCCCCGGCAGCGAGCCTCGAACTCGAACCAGAAACCAACCCCCGACATGGCTGGTACACCCGCGTAGCCGTTGACGCCAGCCTTGCCCTGAGAACCAGAGTCCGCCTGTCCGTCCAGCGCCCGCCCCTGCTGGTTCACCGCGAAACGAACTTTTCGAATCAGCTCAACCATGGTGCTCCTGACGTGATCTTTGCCTCACTCGAACCTCTTTGTGCGCTCGAGGACCGACATGACAGCATTTCCACAACCTGGGCTCGCAAAATATACCATAACCCGAACAAAAGTTCGCACTACGTTAGGTTTTCGCAACGCCACTTGACGTATTCCCAATTCATGCAGACCATGATAGAGGTTCCCGGAGCACCCTCAAAGGAGAAATCGTCCATGTCCAAGTCCACAGTCGTTCGTTTCACAGTGTCTGCGGCTATCCTCGCTCTTGTCGCTGGCATGGGCACGGGCTGCGAAGACACCAAGCCAGCCGCGCCAGTGAAGGCGCCCGAGGCCGCGCCCGCGAAGGCACCGGAGAAGGCCCCTGAGAAGAAGTAATCGTTGACCTTGCACGCGGGCGACCGGTTTCCCCGGTCGCCCGCGCTTTCCCCCGCGTTCTGCGGGATTTGGTGGTTCCGTTTGCACATCCTGGTTTGGGTGGGGATCCGCATCGGGTGGTATGGAGTTCTCAATGATCAGCACAACAACCGTGGCAGTGGTTTCTATTTCGGGTCTTCTCGTTCTTGTCGGCGGGGCTGGCATCGCCAAGGTTCACAACGCCGAGAAGCAAGTGAACGAAGCGAGCGTGGCGACCAACGCCGTGACGAACGTTCAGCCTGAAGAAGGTGCCCAGCCTGCCGAGAAGCCCGCGGCTCCCAAGGCCACCGAGGATGCCAGCTACGTCCTCGGCTTCACCATGAAAGATATCGAAGGTAAGGACCAAGATCTCGCCCAGTACAAGGGCAAGGTCGTCCTCATGGTCAACGTCGCCAGCCGGTGCGGCTACACGCCTCAGTACGAAGCGCTGCAAAAGCTCTATACCGCCAAGAAGGACTCGGGCTTGGTCGTTCTCGGGTTCCCGGCCAACAACTTCGGTAGCCAAGAGCCCGGCAACGACGCGGAGATCAAGCAGTTCTGCTCCAGCAAGTTTAACGTCACCTTCCCCATGTTCTCCAAGGTCAGCGTCAAGGGCAACGACACTCATCCGCTCTACAAGAAGCTCGCGGAGCAGCCCAAGCCCGTCGGCGGTGAGCCGGGCTGGAACTTCACCAAGTTCCTCGTTGACAAATCTGGCCACGTCGTCGCGCGGTATGACTCGAAGGTGAAGCCCGACGCCAAAGATCTGACCGCCAAGATCGACGAGCTCCTGGCCGTGAAGTAACGCGAGTCTTAGACGACTACCCAGTCTCGCCGCACAGGTTCCTCGCCTGCGTGCCTATTGAATCTCCGCTTTCCTCTCTTCTCTCCAGATATCTCAAACATCACTCATCCGGAACACGCCTTGCCCACGTTCCAGTACACCGCGCTGAACCCTCTCGGCCAGCGCGTGCGAGGCGTAGTCGTCGGCACCAACGAACAGGCGGCCCTAGGCGAGCTCGAATCTAAACAGCTCACCCCTGTCTCGATCGAGGCCAAGGAAGACTCTGCGACCAGAGGCCGCCGCGTCAACACACGCCGGCTCGGCATGTCGTATTCCCAGCTCGCCGACCTGCTCCACGCTGGCGTGCCGATGTTGCGTTCGCTCAAGGTTCTCGGCGGGCGAAAGTCTGACCCCGCCATCTCTGAACTCTTTCGCCAGCTCGCCGACGCTGTCTCCGAGGGCGGCGACCTCGCCGCGTCGATGGAGCAGCGCCCCGACGCTTTCCCGCCCGTTCACATCGCCATGGTTCGCGCTGGCGAAAAAGGCGGCTTCCTCGAAGCCGTGCTCGCCCGTCTGGGCCAGCTCGTTCTCGCCGAGGCCGAGCTGCGCAGCAAGATCATCGGCAACCTCATCTACCCCGTCGTCCTCATCGGATTCGGCACGCTCGTGCTGGGCGTCATCTTCGGCGTGTTCATCCCCAAGTTCCGCCCGATGTTCGACACCATCCCCGGCGGCCCGCCCTGGGTCACTCGATTCGTCTTTGCCATTAGCGACGCCATCAGCACCTACGGCCTCGTCACGCTTGGTGTGCTCATCGCCTTCTTTTTCTTACTCAAGCACCTCTCCAAACGCGCCGACGTTCGCCGCACGCTGATCCGCTGGAAGACCTTCGCACCCGCCGTGGGCCCGCTGGTCCGGAATCTCGCCGCAGCTCGCTTCTGCCGGATGCTGGGCACCATGCTCGCCAACGGCGTGCCAATGCTGGGCGCGATGAAGATCGCCAAGGAGGCCGCGGGCAACGCGATCATGGAGCACGCCATCGACCAGGCCGCCGAGGCTGTCAAAGCTGGCCAGTCGCTCGCACCGCCGCTCGCCGAGAGCAAACTTTTCGACGACGACGTGATCGAGATGATCTCCGTGGGCGAATCCGCCAACAACCTTGACGCGGTGCTCACCACCATCGCCGAAACCATCGAAGCTCGCGTCGACCGCCTTCTCTCAACACTCGCCCGCCTCATCGAGCCGCTACTGCTGATGATGGTGGCTGGCGTGATGGTGGTCGTCGCCGTCGCGCTGATCCTGCCGATGACTCAACTCTCACCGCAGATGTAATCGGGCATTCTCTTCGTGTCTCCGCATCTTCGTCTCTTTCTCGCTCCCCTACTTCCCGCCCTCTCTTGCCCAACTGTCCTTCAACGTGACCGTCCGATTGAACACCACCCGCCCTGGTTTCGAATCCTTATCAACGCAGAAGTATCCCAGCCGCTCGAACTGGAACTTCTCACCGACCTTCGCCGTTGCCAACGCCGGATCCACGAGCGCCTCCACGACCTCCAGCGAACTTGGGTTCAGGTCATCGAGCTGGTTCCCCGTCCGCTTCCCGGGCTCGTCGGCGTTAAAGAGCCGATCGAAGAGCCTGACCTCGGCCCGTGTCGCGTGGGCCGCGCTCACCCAGTGGATCGTCCCTTTCACCTTCCGCGGCGGCTCCCCGTTCGGCCCCGCTGGGGCATCACCGCCTCGCGTCGCCGGATCGATCGTCGCGCGCAGTTCCGTCACGTTCCCCGCCGCGTCCTTTACCACGCCCACGCATTTCAAGAAATACGCCCAGCGCAGCCGAACCTCAACCCCGGGCGCCAGCCTGAAGAACTTCTTCGGCGGCTCTTCCATGAAATCCTCACGCTCGATAAAGATCACCCTGCCGAACGAGACCTTGCGAGTCCCCGCCGCCGGATCCTCCGGGTTCACCACGAAATCAAGCTCATCGACCTTCTCTTGGTCCCAATTCTCAATGACAACCTTCAACGGACGAATTACCGCCATCGCGCGCGGCGCACGCCTGTTTAAGTCGCCGCGGATCGAATTCTCAAGCCGACCGACATCGATCATGCTGTTGGTCTTCGTCACACCGACCTCGTCGCACAGCGCCCGGATCGATTCCGGCGTGTACCCGCGCCGCCGCAGCCCGCTCAGCGTCGGCATGCGCGGATCGTCCCACCCGCTCACGTGTCCTTCCTTCACGAGGTTCAGCAAAAACCGCTTGCTCATCACCGTGTACGTCAGGTTCAGACGCGCAAACTCGATCTGCCGCGGATGATGAATCTTCGGGCCCCACGAGCCGCCAGGCCCACGCCCTTCATTGATCGAATCGATAAACCAGTCGTACAGCGGCCGATGGTTCTCAAACTCCAGCGTGCACACCGAGTGCGTGATCCCCTCGAGCGAATCCTCGATCCCGTGGGCCCAGTCGTACATCGGGTACAGGCACCACGCGTCGCCCGTGTTGTGGTGCGTCTCGTGCACGATGCGGTACATCACCGGATCACGCAGATTAAAATTCGGCGACCCGAGGTCTATCCTCGCGCGCACCGTCTTCGTTCCGTTCGCGTGCGTCCCTGCCTTCATCTCCGCGAGTAATTTCAGACTCTCCTCAACAGCCCGATCGCGGAAGAAACTCTTGCCCGGGATCGAAGGCGTGCCGCGATTCTTGCTGACCTCGTCGGCCGTCATGTCGCACACGTACGCCTTGCCCTTGCGGACCAGTTCCTCGGTGTACGCATACATCGTGCCAAAGTAATCGCTCGCGAAGAACAGCCCGCCGCCGTGGAGGCCCTCGAAGTCGCCGCCCAGCCACTTCACGTCGGCCTTGATCGAATCAACGTACTCCTGCTCTTCCTTGGCCGGGTTGGTGTCGTCAAACCGCAGGTTGAACTTCCCGCCGTACTTCTCTGCAAGCCCAAGGTTCAGGCAGATCGACTTGGCGTGCCCGATGTGCAGGTACCCGTTGGGCTCGGGCGGGAACCGCGTGTGCACACGCGCGTTCCCCGCGCGGTCACCGTCGGAACTCGACCAGACGCCCCACTTCCTGCTCGCGTTGTCCGCATCCACAATCTGCTCAATAAAATTTGGCGGCCTCTCGACCGGCGCAGAATTTTCAGCACGATTCTCAGCAGCACCGCTCATCGCTCGTTCTCCAATCTCGCTCGAAACCGAGCCCCCCGAGAGCGTGGGAACACGCCGCCGCCTGAAGCTCACCATCCTCACCATCCGCTCAAAGACATCCCCGCAAGAGGCCAATCCTAGTTCGCCCGAACCTTATCTCGACACCGTCTCGTGGCACTGGCTTTCAACCAGTGTCTCCGGCCTTTCCCTACCTCTTCGTCTTCTTCACGCGCCAACCCACCCCGCCACCATCACCACCCAATCCGCGCCGAGTTCCGTCGGATCCGTCACCGGCTCAATCTTCGCCGCGCTCTCGTCCGGGCTCTCACTCACCACATCCGCGAACACCGCCGTCCGCACAAACCCTGCTTCTACCATCGCCTCGCGTAGCTCCGCGATCGACCACAGCCTCCACCGATAGACAAACGCCCGCGGTATCTCCTCCACAATCTCGCCGCCGACCTCGACCCGGAACGAGATCGAGTTCTCGACCATCCCTGTCAGTGGGTCCACCACGTCGTGCGACCAGTGGTAGTGAACGCTCGTCCCGTCTGGCGTGAAAAACTTCCTGGTCGTTGAACCGAGCGCAAAGGCCGAGGCCCCGCCGTAGGTGTCGCACACGAACACGCCACCGCTCGATTCAAGCACACCTCGCGATCGCTCCAAGTACCGAACCAGCCCGCGCCGATCGAAGAAGTACCCGATCGAAAAGTTCCCGACAAACACAACATCCGCCCGACCCGCGACCTCCCCCTCCACCAGATCGCCGCGCCTGAACTCCCAGGTAGATCGGCTCTCCGAGCCGATTCTTCCTCCTGCCTCTCCTTCAGCCTCTCCTTCTGCCTTTCCTCCCACCTCTTCTTCCGCTGTGAGGCAGGTTTCTAACCTGCCTGCCTCTTTCCCCCCAAGTTCCTCCGCCTTCCTCAGCACCTCTTCATCACAATCCACCCCCAGCGCGCGAGCACCCTCTCGTTTAACCCACCACCGCGACACCGCCGCTGTCCCGCAGAAATCCTCGCGCAGCCTCCTTGCTCGCGGCCCCGCGATCGCGCGCAGCATCTCCGCCACATGCCGCGGCGACTGCACACAAACCTCGTAACACTCGAAGCGATCAAGCATCTGTCATCCCGCACCAGCTAGACTCGCGCCCCCAAGCACCGCTCGATCCGCGTCATCGTCCGCGTCCTTCCCAATACCGTCAGCGTCTCTCCGATCCCCGGGCTCACCGCAACGCCCGCGATCGCCACGCGGATCGCTTGCGACACCGGGCCCATCCCAACGCCGCTCTGCTGCGCCACCTGCTCGATAATCGAATGGATCATCACTGGCTCAAACTCCGCCTCGCTCAGCGACATCAACCGATCGCGCACCAACCCCAGCAGCGCGAACCCCTGCCGATCGTTCGCCTCCAAGTTCTTCGCCACCGCCGCGAGATCCAGCGGCACGCGCTCATCATCGAGCAACACGAACGACGCCGACTTTGCGCCGTCGCGCATCGTTTTCGCCCGCGGCTTTACGATCTTCCCGAGCAAGTCCCACCGCGCCAGATCAACCTTTGCTGGCAGCGAAGGCTCGAACTCCTCGCACCATTCGAGCCACGCGGCCGCAAAGCCCGCGTCGCTCATCGCGTTGATCGCGTCGGCGTTGAAACTCAGCAGCTTCGCTCGATCAAACTTCGCGTTGGTCTTCCCGATTCGGTCGATCGCGAAATGCTCCGCGAGAAACGCGTTGTCGAACTTCTCAAGATCCTTCCCGTCCGCCAACTTCATCCCAGGATTCCAACCCAAAAGCGAGATGAAGTTCGTGATGGCTGACGGCAGGTACCCGTTGCGCCTGAAATCGTTCACCTGAATCTCGGGCAGCGCCACACCAAAGTGCGCCGCGATCGCCTCGGCGATCTCCATCGAGTCGTTGTCCGCGTTCACGAACTCACCGAGCAGCTTCGCGTCAAACCTCGTCGCCGCCGCGACCGCCGCCACGCTCGCGCCCGGCTTGGCCAGCGACTCCTTCAGAGTTTTTCGCGCCGCCTTGGCCCGGTCGCGCTTCCCCATCTTCGTGCCGTCCATGTTGAAAATCAGCGGCATATGCGCATAGACCGGCGTCCGGAACCTCAGCGCACTCTGCAGCGCCACGTGCCGCGGCGTGTTGTTCAAGTGCTCCTGCGCGCGCAGAACGTGCGTCACGCCCATCGTCTCATCATCCACCACCACCGCGAAGTGGTACGTCGGGAACCCGTCGGCCTTGCGGATCACAAAGTCGTCCATTTCCCCGGCCGCGTAAGTCACGTCGCCTAGAACCTGATCCTTCACAACCACCTGCTCGGCCGGGGCATGGAACCGAACGACGTACCGCTCACCCTTCGCATCCGCGTCTTTCATGCGCGCAAGTCGCGCGCTGGGCGTGGGGTAGGTGTTCCACATGGAACAGTCGTAGCGGTACGTCTGCTTAGCCGCGACCGCCGCTTTACGCTTGATTTCCAGCTCTTCCGAGGTCTCGAACGCCGGGTAAGCCTTGCCGTCTTCGATCAGGCGCATCACGTGCGCGTTGTAGATCGCCACGCGCTGAGCCTGGAAATATGGCTTGACGCCGCGCGCGTCACCGCCGATCTTCCGACCGCCGTACGTCAGCTCCGGCCCATCGTCCCACTCGATGCCCAGCCACGCCAGATCTTCCATGATGCCGCGAGCCGACTCGTCGCTGGAGCGAGCCTGGTCGGTGTCCTCAATGCGGATCATGAAGCGCCCGCCGTTCTTCTTGGCGAACGCCCAGCAAAATAAGGCCGTGCGAGCGCCACCGATGTGAAGATGGCCGGTTGGGGACGGTGCGAAACGAGTGACCAGTGGCAACATGGGGCGAGTGTAGGTTTGCGCTTCAAGTCGGGTTTCTGTTCGGACGATCTCGACAATGCCATGATTTCCATCGAGACCAACCTGTCGCGGATGATCGCGAGTCGATCGCTGCAACGGTCCCAGCACGAGATTGCGCAGGCGATGGAGCGGCTGGCGACGGGCAAACAGATCAACCGCGCGTCAGACAACCCGGCCGGGCTCATCGCGGTCACCGGGTTCGCGCAGGACCAAGCCCGGCTCAACAAGAAGGTCGAGCGGCTGGAACTAGAAGACAAGCGGCTCGGCGCGATCGAGGGCGCGCAGTCCGTGGTGGGCGATCTGCTGCTCGAACTCAGCAGCGTGGTAGTCTCGTCGGCGAACACTGCGGGGACTTCCAAGGGCGAGCGCGAGGCGATGCAGATACAGGCCCAGTCGGTCATGCAGACGATCGACTATCTCGCGGACACCACGGTCTTCAACGGCGATCACCTTCTCGACGGGCAGCGTTCCAAATCGTTGGGTCGGGTCACCCGCGACGAGCAGCAGCCCGACGGCACCACCAAGCAAGTCACGTATTCGCTTGCGGACATCGCCAGCGGCAAGCTGAACCTGGTGGACGGCGACCACGAGCTTGCCCAGCAGGTGGTGGACGCGGCTGTCGCGGACATCGCGACCAAGCGGGCTGGCATCGGCATCCGCAGCAACGAGATTCACTCCGAGATCCGCGTGTCGATGACCGAGTACGAGAACGTCACGGCCGCCCGCTCGCTGATCGAGGACACCGATTACGCCGCAGAGACGGCCAAGCTGGTCAGGGCACAGGTGCTCCAGCAAGCGGGGATCTACACGGCGCAGTTGGCGGACCAGGTAAACTCTGACTCGGCCCTGAAGCTGCTCTCGGCGATCAAAGCGTTCAAATAGCTCGGCCTCGGCAAGGACGGTTTGAGCTCAAGCGAGCGGTTGAGCGTTGCACACCGTGGGCCAACGAGTGTTCAGACGCTGAGCGCCGATGCTCTGCGAGCCTGATCGACCGTTGCCAAGCGCAGAATGTTCGCCTGCGTCATGTCTGCGCCGTTGAGTTCACCGCTGATGCAGCCTGCGCACATCACGAGGATGCGATCCGAGAGCGCGAGCAGTTCGGGCATCTCGCTAGAGACGAGCAGCACGGCGGCCCCGGCGTCGGCGGAGGCGCGGATGAGCTTGTACACCTCGGCCTTGGTGCCCACGTCGATGCCGCGGGTCGGTTCATCGAGCAAGAGCACGCGGGTCGATCTTCCCATCCAGCGCGCGATGAGGAGCTTCTGCTGGTTGCCGCCCGAGAGCTCGCCGGGGAGTGAACTTAAGGTCGCGGCTTTGACCTGGAACTCGCGCACTTTTTCCTGCACGATCTTCTTTTCCGCCGCACGGTTGCGGAACCCAAAGGCCAGCGCCAGACGCGGCATGAACGGGACCACGATGTTCTCGTCGATCCCAAGCTGGAAGAACAGCCCTTGCAGGCGACGGTCCTCGGGGACATAGCCGACCCCGGCCGCGATCAAGGCCTTGGGCCCCGCGATGCTGACGGGCGCTCCCGCGACCATTACCACACCGGCCGCGCGACGATCAAGCCCGAAGATCGCGTCGAGAAGCTCCGAGCGACCGGCCCCGACCAGCCCGCCGATTCCAACGATCTCGCCCGCACGAACCTTCAGAGAAACATCGCGGAGCTTGCCCTGCGACGAGATGCCGCAGACTTCGAGCAGCGTCGGAGCGTTGGCGGCGGCGTGGTGCTCGCCGCCCATGATCTCGCGGAGCGCGGAAGTTTCGCTCGACGGCTCGGCGTGCGAATCGACGTGAGTGGTGCTGGCTTGGCTTAATGATTGGCTTGATGACTGGGTTGATGGTTGGGTTGATGGTTGGGTTGGTGATTGGGTTGGTGATTTGGTTGATGGCTGGGTTGGTGGTTGGGTTGGAAAGTTCGTTAGATTCCCCGACTGGATCCGCCTGGTCGGCGTCTGCAGGCGGCGGCCGATCATCTGCTCGACCAGCGTCGGCTCGTCGATGTCCTTGATTCGGCTGGTCGCGACGAACTTCCCGTCGCGGAGCACGCTGACGCGGTCGCAAACCTGAAAGATCTCGCCCATGCGATGGCTGACGTAGATCATCGTCAGGCCTTGGGTGGCGAGTTGCCGCGTGATCTCCAGCAGGCGGTCTGCTTCGGCGACGGAGAGCGAGCTGGTGGGCTCGTCAAGCACGATCACCCGCGCCGCGAGCAACGTCGGGCCGCCGACGGTTGCGTTGGCTGAGCCGGTGCGCGTCTCGTGGCCGTTGGTCCGGTCATCGAGGCTGGCGGCGATCTGGCAGATCTGTCGGCGGCCCGGCGCGAGCAGCCCCAGCGGCGCTTCGACATCGATCCCAGGGTCGAGCTTGTGTACGAGCCGGGCGGCCCGCTCGTTCATCGCGCGGCGATCGATCAGCCCAATCCCGCGCGTCGGGATGTCGTGCAGGCACAGGTTTTCGGCCACGCTCAGGTTTGGGCACTGCGCGAGCTCTTGATGCACGATCCGGATTCCCGCGTCAAACGCATCGTCGATCGATCCAGGCTTGAGCACACGCCCCGCGATGCTGACGCTGCCCTGATCCTGCTTGTGCAGCCCTGCGATGACCTTGCCCAGCGTGCTCTTGCCAGCCCCGTTCTCGCCCATCAGCGCGTGGACCTCGCCCGCAAAGAAGCTCACGCTTACGTCGTCGAGAGCCTGCGTGATGCCGAACCGCTTCGAGACGTGCTCGGCGTTCAACAGGACGTGGTCTGCGGATAGGTTCGAGGGGGCGTTCATCGGGGCAGTTTATGGAATCGCGGCATGATCGAATCGCGGTCTGATCGACGTTGGGTTGAAGCTCAGGTCCAGACTGCGAGGGCGAAGAAAGCTCAGGGACTTTCGTCCCCGAGCCTTTGGGAGCGATTACTTCTTCTGGACCGGCTTGGGATCGGCCTTGCCCTCGCCGTCCTTCTTAGACCCGCCCAGCCATTTTTCCCAGAGCCCGGCGTACTTCTCGACGTTTTCCTTGGTCACGACCGCGAGTTCGAAGTGGTTGACGGCCTGCTCGGGCGACTTGCCCTTGCCGATCTTTTCCACCAGCATCACCACCGTCTGGTACCCCCAGCCGTAGCAATCCTGACCGATCAACGCCTGCACCTGCCCGCTGCGAACATAATCAAGCTGCGCGGGGAGCGTGTCCACCGAGCAGACCTTGGCCTTGTCGTACACGCCGTCGAGCGCATTCTGCGTGAATAGCGGCCACCCGCCCACCATCGCCCAGCCAGCGATGTCTGGGTTGGACGTCTGCACCGTCTGCACCATGGCGGCCGCGTCGTTGGCGGTCTCCTTGTGGTAGTAGACCTGCTTGAGCTTGATATTCTTGTGCTTCTCCATCTCTTCCTTCACGCCCTTGACGCGGGCCTGGAGATTTGGCGCGGTCTGGTTTCCGGCGAGCACCGCGACCTGGCCGCCCTTCTCGCCCATGGCCTTGGCGAGCTCACGCATCACCGCTCGGCCAGCCTCGACGTCGTCAATGCCGTAGTACGCGAAACGCTTGCTCTCGGGCGAGTCTGAGTCGAACGTGACGACCTCGACGCCGCGGTCCACGGCCGCGTCAATCGAAGACTTGAGCACCTTGCCGTCCGAGCAGCTGATCGTGAT
>CAZIMT010000062.1:12702-17137 GCA_964540295.1 uncultured Phycisphaeraceae bacterium | reverse complement strand
GGGCAGCCCGATCGGATAGGGCCGACCCGGAGCACCGTCCTTCATCGCCGGCGGCCCGCCCACGATCGCATCGCAGTGCATCGCCAGTTCCAGCCCCCCGCCCAAGGCCGCTCCGTTGATCGCCGCGACCGTCGGGAACGGCATTTCGTGAAGCATCCCAAAGACCTTCGCCCCGTATTCGAGATACCGGTGCAAGGCCGGGTCGTCCAGCTCTGAAATCGCTTTCAGGTCTGCGCCCGCCACAAACACTCGCTCGCTGGCCGACGCAAGCACCAACCCCGACACGCCACCAGCCTCCCCCGCTCCACCTACCCCACCCATCATGACCGAGCGTAGCGTCGCCTCCAGCCGCTGGATCAGCTCTAGGTCCAGCACGACCACCGGCTTCAGCGGCTGATCGAGACGCACGACCACGCACCCCGCGGCCGGGCCGGTTTGTTCGCGATACACGGGCAAGAGCGAGAGTGAGTCCATACAACCTCAGTCTAGCCGGAAACGGCCTCCCGGTCGCATGTATCCCGGCGCAATCGAGCATAAGCCGCGAGAACTATCGAGCCTGGGACCAATAGTCGGCCGAGGTCAGCACCTCCGCCACCTTGAACTCCACCAGATCCGCCCAGCACCCGATCCAAACGTCCAGCGCGGCCCGGTCCGGGGCTTCCATGATCTGAAAGCAACGCGACCCATCCGCCTCCATCCAACTGGCGTGATACACCACACCCTCGGGAAGCATCCGTCCGCGCTGCTTAAAACGATCGCTCATCGGGCCCAGGTTCGCGGGGGTGAAGTGTTCGATGACCATGAAGAGCATGCTCACCTACGGAGTGCGGACCCAAGTTGTTCGAGCAGCGAAGCCACCAGCACCCAGCCGCGGCCCTAGCCTCACTCATGCCGCCCGAAGCACCCGCCGTGCGCATGAACTGGGTCGATCTGCTCTTCCTTCACTGGCGTGTAGACCTCGCCCTGATGCGCACGCTGGTCCCTCAAGATCTCGAAATCGACCTTTTCGACGGCTCGGCGTGGATCGGCCTGATCCCGTTCCGCATGGAGAAGTCCAGGTTCCGGGGCTTCCCGCCGCTGCCCGGGCTCACGAATTTCTACGAGTGCAACGTCCGCACCTACGCCCGCTTCCGCGGCAAGGCTGGCGTCTGGTTCTTCAGCCTCGACGCCCAAACGCTCCTGCCCGTGTTGGGCGGACGCTGGCTCTGGAAACTGAATTACGTGTACAGCCGGTTCAAGGTCGCACGCTCCGACGACGTGATCGACTACCAGCTTTCACGCCGGTCCGGCCCTTGGCCCGCGGCTCGCACGCACGTGAAGTGGCGCGTCGGCGAGCCCATGCCCACGTCTCAACCTGGATCGCTGGAACACTTTCTGACCGAGCGATACTGGCTGTTCACGCAACGAGGCCCGAGCGATCATCCGAAAACCTTGGCGGGCGAAGTGCGGCACGAGCCGTGGCTGTTGCGTCGGGCCGAGGTGCTTCACCTCGACGACACGCTCATCGCCGCGGCCGGGGTGGCCACGTTGGGCTCGCAGCGCCCTGTCGCGTTCGCCAGCCGACTTCTCGCGGTCGATGGCTTTGCCCTTGGGAATGCGTGAACCAGACCGCTTCTCCGAGATCGTAAACGCCCCCCCAGGAACCCTCCAAGAACCGCCCCAAAACCGCGTTCAGCACCCCGTTTCGAAGGCCGCGACATAGGCGTCGAAATCTTCGCCGGTCACAAACTCGTCGGCGTTGAAATCGGCCGTGAGCAGCCCGGACTCGAACGCGGTGAGGTACAGATCGAAATCCTCGCCGGTGAGAAACCCGTTGCCGTCGAAGTCGGCGGCGCACACCGTGCCGCAGACGGTACCTAGGACTTGGAAGGCGTCTAGGCCAGCCTCAACGATGTTCGCGGGCGGAGCATCACTCGCCAAGAACCGGAACTTCATGGCACTGGTCGGTGTGACAAAGTCGGCGATCCGCTTGCTCACGTAGATCCAGCCGCCCGTTGTTCCGGGGCCGGTTGGTCCCACCGTCTCGATCAGGACCCAGCTTGACCCGTTGTCGGGCGAGGCCTCGACCACCAACGTGTCGCCCGCCCCGCCGCCGCCCAGACCGCCGTTGTTGAACCAGCGAGCGTAGTTGACCCGAACGTCGCCCCCACCAGAAGTGGCGTCGATCGTGGGAGAAGTCAGGACGAAGGTCAGGCTGACGTTGACCAAGGTGGAGTTGCCGGTGACGTAGCACGAGCCGGAGCCGTCAAAGTCTGTCAGCGGCGCGTTGGTTGTCCCGGCAACCGGGACACCGCGCTCCCACAGCCCGGGCGCGATGTTGCCGCCGGAGTAGGACTTTGCCCAGCCTCTGTCGGTCTGGAAGTCGTCGGCGAAGACCGGCGTTGAACTCACGGCGCTCACCGCGAGGTACGCCCCGCCCGGCGCGTTCGACGGGCTTACAAACGTTGAACCCGTCGTCGTGCTCGCGGTAAAGGAGTACCGCACCGCGGAGTTACAGGCGACGGAGGGCAAGTCGGCGCGGTAAAGGTTCCCGCCCGCGGGCGTCATGGTGACGAACGAGAACGTCCCGTCGTTCTCAGTGTCGACGCCGATCTTCACGGTCGACACGTTCACCGAGAACCCAGCGGCGGGGGTCACGCTCGCGGTGACCGTGGTGACGCCCGATGGGCTCGCGAGGGCCGGACGCCCCGAGGGGAACGACCAGTTTAGTGGCGTGGGGGAGGGCGGCGGCATGTTGTGCTTGGAGAACGCGGGGGAGATCTGGGCCGAGTGAGGCGTGCCGTTGAAAATGTTCCCGTCGTTGTCATCCAGCGTCAGCACGTCGATGGTGATCTGAGGGGTGATGAGATCACCCGCGTGCAGCACAACGCTGTTGAGGGCCCACGAAGAAACGAGGTCTCGGTAGTTGGAAACACCAGCCGCGACCAGGTTCTTTCGCACGTCCCAGAAACAGCCCGTGAGCAACTGCCCGCAATCGTGGATCCCGCCGGTGCAGGGGTACTGGTGGTTGTTGTCGGCGGTGCGGATCCCGCTGCCGCAGTTGCCCAAAAACCCGTAACCAAGAACGGGATCGTCCGAGAGGATCACGCCGACCAGGTCGCCAAACCCCTCGCCGTACTGACCTTGCCCCGAGCCTGCGGTGCGGACCAAGTGGTGCCCGTATTCGTGGTGGACGACATCGCCGAAGGCGGTGTCCGGACAGCCGCCGCCAGCCGGGAAGAAGTTGATCGACTGGCCGTCGTAGTACGCGTTGCAGGTGCCCGAAACGAAAACGTTCGTGCGGAACTCGGCCTGCGTGCCGATAACCGGGAACGTCGGGTTGTACCTCAGCGCGTGGTCGCGGGCAATGTTGGCGTTAAGGTACGCGTTCACGCCCGCACGCTCGAGCTCGATTGAGTTGGAACTGTTGTGCACGAAGTTCGCCGGGCCCGGCGGGGTGATCGTGCTGGTGACCGCCCCGTAGATCGTCGTCGGGGTGAACACGTTGAACCAGCGGCCTCGCAGCCCCGAGGAGACGCCTACGGGCGATGTTCCGGGGTTCAAGAGGGTGAATGCCCCGTTGATATCGGTGAACGCGAAGGACGAGCCCGTGCTCACGCGCGCGTACGGCAGGGCGGTGAGCACTTCTGCGGCGCAAATGTCGGCCTTCTTGCCGGGCGTGGCCATGCCCTTGACTGTGCCCGTGATGTCGGCGTGAAAGATCTGGTCTTCGGTCCAGATCACCGCGCCCGACTTGGCGTCAGCAACGACCAACCACCGCCCGTAGTTCGCGTCGCCGGTCTGGCCAGCGCTCCCGTAGAATGCGACCGCAAGAACCGGCTCGGACGGTTCTGATTCCGTCCCCGTCCAGATCACGACGTCGGGAGCAGAAAAGTTTTCAATGCCCGCGTGCTTGATGCCTGCGCTTACAAACGCGGCAGCGACGTTCGGTGCGGCCGCGACGGCGGGGGCGACCGCGAATCCACCGAGGTCTTCGAGCGCCGAGCGTGCCAAGACCGCCGGAAACTCGGCCTCGTTGCGGACCAGCAGGCGAAGGTCGCGCCGGAAAACCGGGATCCCATCCCGAGTCTGAAGATACGACAGCAGCGTGAACTTCATCGTGCCGTCGCCTTGAGGCATGATCTGGCGCACAGCCTGATTATCGCCCGCGAGCGAGCCGGGAGACAGCTCGTCGCGGCCGACGCCGAAGATCTCGACATGCAGCCGGACAAAGTTATCGGCGCTCGCCTGAGCCGACGCACCGTGCGAAAAAGCGGGGCCGAAGATCGAGGTGATCTTGCCCTGAGTCAGGTAGAGCCCCGTGCCGGGGTTGACGTTCTGAAACGCTGCTCGCGCGATCTCCGGCGTGACCTGCTTGGACGCGGAAAGAGCCGTGCTCGCCAGAGCGCACAGCAGCCCCGACGTGAGAAACCGGGACGTGAGAAACCGGGACGTG
>CAZIMT010000062.1:1744-12602 GCA_964540295.1 uncultured Phycisphaeraceae bacterium | reverse complement strand
GACGTGAGAAACCGGGACGTGAGAAACCGGGACGTGGTAAACAACGATGGCCTCAGACGCATGGACGCCTCCGTGAACGTTTCGTGGGAACCTCGAAAAACCTGGCGAAAACACCGCCGACCAAAGACTAGCAGAAAACCGCCAGCACCGGATCCAAAATCTTCAGTCGCGGGTGCCCCCGCAACCACCCTAGATTCTCAAGCGAGAGGGCCCCGCCCTGCGAAACCACCGCGTGAGGTCAGCGGCCCGCCGTCACGCTGCCCTTCTCGTACCACGAGTCGCTGTTCGCCAGCCCGCGATCGCTCGCATACCCGAAACTCGCGCCGACCGCCATGAACCAATCATCGGTCTTCGTGATCGGCGTCGCGAACGCAACCGAAGAATCCGTCAGGTTCAACGGCACCCGCCCGAACGTATGGTGCAAGCTCAGCCGAACACGTCGCGCCATCGACCAACACCACGCTCGACCGCCGCGGCGGACCAAGCACCACCGCGCCAGCCGCGATCAGCATCGCACCCACTTACACCTGCCGGTCGTAACGCTCTGAAAACAGGACCGCGGCGAAGATCATCGTGATCGGATACGCCAGACTCGTGATCGGATAGGCCCACCCTAGGTCAAGCCGCGCAAAAATCTGAATCCAAGCCAAAGCTGGACCGGCATCAAACCACTCACAATCCACAGTCACGGCGTCTGGCTCAGCCTCAAGAAGAACTCGGCGATGCTGTCATGATCATCACCGCCATTCACCTTCTTCTAAAGCAGAAACACCGCCACATTCGCGGCCAGTAACGCCAGCATCAGCACGCCAGCCACTACATCAATCGACCGACCGCGATCAGGCCGCGACCGAACCCTCACCATCGCTGGCACCGCGCCCATCATCGGCAGCGCGATACCCAGCGGCACTTGCTTGATCAGCACCAACCACATCGCAATCGCCACAATGTTCAAGATCACCGCAAGAACAATGAACCGGGCTCTCCGCCCCGGTGGACTCGTGCTGCCCTTGCGATACAGCGACTGCTCGACAGTCTCCGTCACGATGCACGCCGCGATCATCAGCCGCGCCACGGTGTTCACGCCATCATCCCCGACCGCGGGCCGCTCGCCGCCAGCGTGTCCAACCCTTGCGACGCGGACGAACGATCGGGTAACCCAAACGCCGACTCAAGCTCTCGGTCGGCCCGCTCGTTCAGAGCGATCTCGACAAGGCGCGGAGAACGCCACGCTTGTTGCAGACGCCCCGCATCAAACCGCTTGAAAAGCCTCTTCATCCGAACCGTGACAAGCAACTTAGCCGAAGCCGATCTCAATGCAGATGCAGATGCAGACTTTTCTGCCGAAACCTTACTGGCAATCGCAGCGCGATCCAACACCGACCCCTCGCATTTGGGTTCCGCGAGGCCCGAGATGACAGCACTGCGAGACCGCGAAGGAGTTTGGCCTCGAGAGTCTTGAGCCCAGTCACGAGCCCGCACGTGAGCCGATCGCCGGGTTCAACGCGAACACAAGCAAGAATCGGCCGTCATCTCAACATTCACGAAACGACCGCGAGGAGCACGCTCGCAAGGCACGAGGCCAGCACGTCGGCCATGACCGCGTGCCCGTGGTCGTTGAGATGCGTGCCGTCGGGGCCGACCGCCAATTCGCCGCGCGTGTTCATGCTCGATCCCACCGGCGCGATCAGCACACCGTGCGCCCGCGCCACCTCGGCCGCCTTCTCGCGACTCACCCGCACGATCTCGTCCACCCGCGGCTGGTCGCTCGACTGCACGATCATCGGCGAAAGGTTCTTGGCCGCGATCTCTGTGAGATGCACCTAACGCGACGTCATCTGCGAACCAATCACCTCGACCAGCACCGTGCGCACGCCGCGCGCCGAAGCGATCGTAAATATCATCGCCAGCGACGCTAAGTACTGGTCAGCGGCGTGTTGCTCAGAACTCGCTCGCTCCCCGAAACGATAAAACGCCGCCAATCAACTTCATCGCGGGCGAGACCGCGCGGTACATCCGCTCGATCATCGCCAGCGAGGCGTGCTGGGCGAAGAGTTCAGAGGCCAGAGCGATCATCAACGTCTCTCCGAGAGAGTGAAAAACTCAACGCGTACCGGGAAACAGGCGAACCAGGCAAAGGAAGACCTAGGCAACAGATTTCATGGCGACGCGGATCGCGGCGCAGGTGCGCGAAACATCGTCGGTCGTGTGCGCCGACGAGATGAACCAGCAGGCCGAGCCCGAGCTGTTGGCGTGGATCCCTTGATCCAGCAACCCCTGCCAGAACGCGGCGAAACGCTTGGTGTCGGCACGGTGGATGTCGCGGTAGTGGCGCAGCGGTTGGCCGTCGGGCGTGAAAACAACCTGGAACATCCCGCCCATGCCCTGCACCGCCGCGGGAACTCCGAAATCTCGAGCCGCGGCGCGGATGGCCTGGGCGATCGTCTCGCCCGCGAGCGTGATCCGCTGCGTGACCCCCGGGCGCGCGACCTCGCGCAGCGTGGCGAGGGCGGCCGCGGCGCAAAGCGGGTTGCCGTTGTACGTCCCGCCGTGCTTCACCGTGTTGAGCCCGATCGGCTCCATGATCGCACGCGAGCCCGCGAAGACCGAGATCGGGAACCCGCCCCCCACGGCCTTGCTGAACACCGCGATGTCGGGCACCACGCCGAAGACCTCCTGAGCGCCGCCCGGCGCGATGCGGAAACCGGTGACGATCTCGTCGAAGATCAGCACGATGCCCCTACGCGAGCATTCTTCACGCAGCAGTTCCAAGAACCCGGGCGCGGGCATGGTGCAGGCGTTGTTGGCGACGATCGGCTCGGCGATCAAGGCCGCGATCTCGCCGTGGTGAGCGTCGAGGATCGAACGCAGGATCGCGGGCTCGTTCCACGGGGCGATGACAACCTCCGCGGCCGCGCTTAACGCCATGCCGCGCGAGTGCGGGCTGCTGCGCGGCGCTTCCAGCGGGCCGGATTCTTCAACCGTCGGCCGATTGCTCACCGCCATCGCATCGACCCAGCCGTGGTAGTGCCCCTCGAACTTCAGGATCTTGTTCCGCCCCGTATATCCACGGGCGGCCCGGAGCGCGCCCAGGATAGCTTCGGAGCCCGAGTTCGCGTACCGCAACTGCTGCGCGCACGGGACCAGCCGCGTGATCAGCTCCGCCAGCTCGACCTCCGTCGTGTTGCACGTTCCGAACATCGTGCCGAGCTGGAGCTGCCGCTCGATCGCGGCACGGACGGCCGGGTCGCCGTGGCCAAGGATCAGGCTGCCGAAGCTCAGGAGATAGTCGGTGTACTCGTTGCCGTCGATGTCCCAGATCTTCGAGCCCTCGCCGTGGCTCATGTAGATCGGGTGAGGGACGCGGCCCGCGGTCGTGGAGCGGGCCGAGCTGCTGATGCCGCCCGCTAGCACACGCTTGGCACGGTCAAACCAGGCCCGCGATTGCTGGTGCTGACTCGCGGCGGTCTGCTCGGCCGCTTGAACCACGCCTGAGAACGATTGGATCGGCGCCATTATTTTCTCTCCTCGCCACGAGCGCTCGGCTCGTCACGCCTGAAGTCGCTCCGCCGGTTGCGCTATTGCATTGCCAGTCCGCGCGCTGTCGGACCATAAAATGAGGGCCGACCTATTCACTTGGTTCTCTACTGTAGAGACCCGGCAGCCTAGGTCGCCTCTTCGCGCGATCGGGGGCTGTTTGGGAAGCGAAGGACGAACTGTGTTTTCCTTCACATCTATAAGGTCGGCGGTCGGCACTCACGTCGCAAGCGCATCGGATCGTCGAACACATGACGGGAACGTGACTTGTCGCATGGCGAGAAGAGTATGGCAGAGGCGAATCCTCGCGTTCGTGCGCTCGATGTGATACATTCTAAATTGTCATTGGAGACGCAGATTCGTCGAGTTGAGATCTGATGCAGCGTGGTTCGGATCGGTCACGGCACCCATCTTGAACACCTGCGACCACGGTTGAGATTTTCAAAGGGAGCGATGAATGGAACCCAAGTCCGGATCTGCGGTTTCGTTGGTCGCGCCGACGGCTCCCAAGGAAGCGCTTTCCGCCGATGTGGCCGACCCCGGGCAGGTGGCTCGCGCGATCGCCGAGCAGATTCAGACTCAGACGGGTAAGTACGGCGAGACCCCGATCGAGCCGTACCGGCCGCCTGCGAGCCCAGAGGAGAAGGGGACGAGGACGAGTTGGATCGAGATCGAGCTGGCGGATGAGGCGGGAGGGCCGGTGCCGGGCGAGAAGTACAGCATCAAGCTGCCCGATGGGCGGACGGAGACAGGGACGCTCGACGGCAAGGGCTTTGCTCGGGTTGCGCCGATCGACCCCGGGACGTGCGAGGTGTCATTCCCCGAGCTGGACAAAGATGCTTGGAAGAAGGCCTGACGCCGGACTAGCCATGGGACCGGGCTTGGTCTATTGTCCTCTCCCGCGCGAGGCGTCTCGGCGGCAGGTATTGAAAAGTCAGAACACACCGGCCGAGCGGGCACGATGACGGCATCTCCAGCGGCGGCCCGGGAGGGTTTCAAGTGGTTCGGATCCGGATGCAGCGGCTTGGTCGGCACAATCGTCCCTTCTATCGCATCGGCGCGGTGGACAAGCGCGTCCGCCGCAACGGCGCGGTGATCGAGCAGCTCGGATGGTACGACCCGCTCGCCAAGGACCCCGCCAAGCAGATCCAGATCAACGAAGAGCGCGTCAAGCACTGGCTTAGTGTCGGGGCACAGCCCAGCGACACTGTGCGCGACTTCCTTGCGAAGCGCAACATCGGCGACCTGAAGGCTTGGGAAGCAGATCGTAAGTACGACCGCGAGATGGTCGCCAAGAACAAGGCGATCGCCGAGGCGGCCGCGGCGGCGGCTCCGGCTGGTAAGAAAGACCCGAAGAAGGTCTGAGTCCGGGTTCGAGAATTTGCGTTGACCCTTTGCTTCGATTTCTCAGAGCCTCGTCCATCTGGACGAGGTTTTTTCTTGCTCGCTTTGCGCTTGATTTCTGGGCTCCCAGGCACCTCCACGGCCCGCGTGGGCTTCCTGGTTTTCTCAAACTTCTCCAGCGTCGCTGACCAGATTTCAACCGTGATCGGTATCAGCGTGGAACGAACTCCATACGGTTCGTTTGCTCGAGAACAATGAACCTGGGCCTTCGGAGAGCATCAGATCCGGCGTCTCCGTTCGTCGGCGAAACATTTCTTTCATGCCTTTCCGCATCGACATCCTCACCACGTTCCCCGAGATGTTTGGCGCGGAATCGCCAGCCGCGCTGGGGGTGAGCATCCCCTCGCGCGCGCGCAAGGCCGGGCTTGTAGAGTGGACCGCGACGGACATCCGATCCTTCGCCGCCAACAAGCACGCGAAGACCGATGACCGGCCCTTTGGCGGCGGGCCGGGGATGGTGATGATGTGCCAGCCGGTGTGGGACGCGGTGATGGCGGTCGAAGGGCTGGACGCTCGGCCTGCGACGCGGGTGCTGCTTACGCCGCAGGGGAGGCGGCTGGACCAGGCGATGGTGGAAGAGTTCGCCGCCAAGCCGCGGCTGCTGCTGATCGCGGGGCATTATGAGGGGATCGACGAGCGTGTGATCGAGAGGCTTGGGCCGATCGAGGTCAGCCTGGGCGATTATGTGCTGAGCGGTGGCGAGCTGGCGGCCATGGTGGTGATGGACGCGGTGATCCGACTGTTGCCGGGCGTGCTGGGCGATGAGGGCTCGAACAAGTCGGACAGTTTTTCGCCCGTGGAGCTGCCGCGGGTGTCAAAGTCAGAACCATCGCCCGGGCCGCGCCGGCTGCTGGATTGCCCGCACTACACCAAGCCGCGCGAGTGGATGGGCGCGAGCGTGCCGGAAATCCTGCTCAACGGAGACCACGCGAAGATCGCGGCGTGGCGGCTTGAGCGGATGATCGAACGGACGAAAGAACGTCGGCCTGATCTCTTTGCATAGCGCAATGCTCGCGCGACTGGCCGAGCCTATTTTGGCTTGGATTGGCTTCGATTGGTGATCCCAAGGGTTGGGATCGATTCAACAAACTGAGAAACCGACCAGCCCGAGTCTCGTGTGATATGCTCGCCTCACCATGAGCGATCAGGGCCAAGCCCAACCATTGCCAACCGCCGGCGTTCTCAACGAGGAACCTTCGAGGGAACCAGCGCCCGAATCGGGCATGCGGGCCGCGCTGGGATCGGTCGGCCGACGTGTTCTGGACCTGCTGGACCACATCGGCTCGATGGTGTACTTGTCGGGTGCTGCGCTGGGATGGCTCTTCCGTGCGATCTTCGGCCGGCGCACTCGATTTGGGTACGCAGCGATCACCGCTCAGATGGTCCGCATCGGCGTGCGCGCGATCGCGATCGTCACGCTGGTCTCTGGTGCGATCGGGTTCATCCTGGCGTTTCAGTTGGCGCCGCCGCTCGATGATTTCGGTCAGAAGGATCTGGTCGCGAACATCGTCAGCGTGGCTGTGCTGCGCGAGCTGGGCCCGCTGATAGCCGCGGTCGTGCTCACGGGCTTTGCGGGGGCGTCGATCGCGGCCGAGATCGGGACGATGGTGGTGAGCGAGGAGGTCGAAGCTCTCGAAGCTCTCGCGCTCGACCCGGTCCGGTTCCTGGTTGTGCCTCGCGTGATCGCGACCTGCGTGAGCATGACCGTCTTGGCGGTGGTCGCCGACGTCGCGGCGCTCGCGTCGTCGTGCATCGTCTCGGTGACCATCCTGGACATCCCCTTCGCGACGTACAAACAGAACACGCTCGACCAAGCCAAACTAGTGGATTTCCTGACCGGCGTCGGCAAGGGCACGATCTTCGGGATGCTCATCGGTCTGATCGCGTGCGCCAACGGGCTCAAGGTCAGCGGGGGTGCGGCCGGGGTGGGCAAGGCGACCACCTCGACGGTTGTCCAGAGCGTCGTCGCGGTGGTGATCGCGGACCTGGTTTTCACGGCGATTTTTTACGCGCTCAAGCTGGTCTGAGCGAGACTTCGCCAAAATTGAGTTGCGTAAATTGTGGATCCGCGATGGGCTCGCGCTTCGGGCGCGGCTTTGATGATGTCCATGAACCCCACCGCTCAACTTCTGGAGCCCGAGGTTCGCGAGCTGATCCGCGACGGGCAGTACGCGGAACTGCGGGCGGCGCTCCATCACGTGCTCCCTGCGGACGTGGCGGACATTTTCTCGGCGCTCGAACCGTCGGACGCGGCCGTGGGCTTTCGGTTCCTCCAACGCGACGACGCCGCGGAAGTGTTCACCTACCTCGCGCCGGAAAAACAAGAGCAGCTTATCCGCAAGCTCGGCAGCCAAGACGCGGTGCGCGTGATCGAGGGCATGAGCGGCGACGACCGCGCCCGCATTCTCGACGAGCTCCCCGAGGCGGTGGCGCAGGGCATCGTCGCGTCGCTCAGCCCCGAAGACCGCAAGGCGACGCAGGCGATCCTCGGGTATCCGCCGCGCAGCGTCGGGCGGCTGATGACGCCCGACTACATCCGCATCAAGCCCGAGTGGACCATCGCGCAGGCGCTCGACCATCTTCGTAAGTTCGGACGCGACGCAGAGACCATCAACGTCGTGTACGTCGTTGACGATAAGGGCGTGCTGATCGACGACCTGCGGTTGCGGCAGCTTTTCCTGGCCGACCCGACGCACACCGTTGAGAGCATCATGAACCGCTCGTTTGTGGCGCTCAAGGCCGACCAGCCCCAGGAAGAGGCGGTCCGACTTCTGACCCGTTATGACCGGGTCGCGTTGCCCGTGATCGATAGCCGCGGCTCGCTGCTTGGGATCGTCACGCACGACGACGTGGCGGACGTTGCGCAGCGAGAGGTGACCGAGGACATTCAGAAGATGGGCGGGATGGAGGCGCTCGACGAGCCGTACACCAGCATCTCGGTCTTGAGGCTCGTGAAGAAGCGCGGCGGGTGGCTTGCGGCGTTGTTCCTGGGAGAGTTGTTGACCGCGAGCGCGATGTCCCACTACCAGGCGGAGCTCGAAAAGGCTGCGGTGATCGCGCTGTTCCTTCCGCTGATCATCTCAAGCGGAGGCAACAGCGGCTCGCAGGCGTCAACACTGATCATCCGCGCGATGGCCGTTGGTGAGATCACGCTCAAGCAGTGGTGGTGGGTGCTCAAGAGAGAACTCGCGTGCGGGGCGATTCTTGGCGTGCTTCTAGGACTTATCGGGCTCCTCCGCATTCACGTATGGCAGTGGATCGGCTTCGCCAATTACGACTCGAACAAGGCGTATGTCTCGGAGGGTGCTCACTCGATCTACGACATCAGCGGGCTTTATCACCGGATCGGACTGACTGTCGGCGTGGCGCTCGTCGGCATCGTGCTGTGGGGAACGCTGTGCGGGGCGATGCTGCCGTTTATTCTGCGCAAGTTCAAGCTCGACCCGGCCACGATCTCCGCCCCGCTCGTCGCGACGCTCGTGGACGTCACCGGGCTCATCATCTACTTCTCCACGGCCCTGTCCATCCTCCGCGGCACGCTGCTCTGATCGACGCAGGACGAGAAAGGTTCAGAAGTTGTGCGGCGACCTGAATCGCTGGCTTTCGCCGAACGCGCGGCGTTTCGCGATCGTACCATTCATCGTGACGGCGTCCCTGCAACAAACTCGGGCCTTGATGCGTCGGGTCTCAAACCGCGCTTGGCTGCACACCTCGATCCATCGCGGCGCGACCGGCGCGATCATCGGAGCAGCGCTGGGACTGGGCCTGATCGTGCTGGGCAAGCTCGTGCCGCTCGCCTGGCCGTGGTGGTGGAGCGTTGCGATAACAACGATCGCCGGGTCCGCGCTGGGCAGCGCTTCGGCGCTGCTCTCACGTTGGTCGGTGATCAGGGCCGCGCGCGAGCTTGAATCTCGGCTCCCGCTCAATGACCGCCTGTCCTCGGCCTTGCAGCTCGCGAAAGCGTCTCCGGCAGATCCGTTCGTGCGTGTCGCGATCGAGGACGCAGAGCGCTTGAGCGCGAGGATCGATGTGCGTTCCGCTCTGTCATTCTCGCCTCGTCGCTGGTGGCTCGTTGGGCTGGCGGTGATCGCCGCGAGCGTTGCCGTCGAGGTATGGGCGCCTTCGAGAATCAATCTGGCGAATGTAATCCAAACGCAGGCCTCGGCGCGCGAGCGTGAAGACGCGGCGGCCAAACTTGCTGAGATCTTGCCGCTCGTCAGCGACGCCGCCCCGGCAAACGCCCTCGGCGCGAGCGATCGCGATCTCGCGGCGCTCGAGGACATCCAACGTGAGCTTTCCGCGGAGCGCCTCAGCCCGGCCGAGGCCGCGTCGCGCTCGGCCCAAGCGGTCGATCGTGTTGCCGAACGTCTTGAAGATCAAGCCCGAACCGACGTGGAGGAGTTCGATCGTGCTCGGCGTGCGCTTGCCGAGGCCGCTCGCGCGCGCGAGACGCCGCCCGCCGATGCTGGCTCCGATGAAACGAAGCCGGGCGATCTTTCCGCGATCCGACGTGCTCTCGCGGCGGGTGATGTTGCGAGCGCCGCCCAGGCCGCCGAGCAAGCAGCCAAGGACTCTCAGGGCATGAACCTCGAGCAGCGCCGGGCGCTCGCGGACGATCTGGCTGAACTCGGAAAAGAACTAGATCGGACGCAAGCCGAGAAGGCGCCGGAGACTCCGCCCGCAAGCACGCAAGCGCAGGGCAGCACATCGACAAACGACGCGAGGTCTGAGAAGAAGAATCTCGAACCAGCCACAACGCTGGCCGTGCCTCAGGGCTCACGTGCGGACGCCGAAAAGAACCTCGAGCGAAGCGACTCCGAACCTCCTGAAGCTCAGGGCGCTTCGGAACCGCCCAAGACCGCTCGTGACGACGCGACCGAAAAGAAGAATGGCGCCAAAAGCGATTCTCAACGCTTGGCGCGCGCGATCAAGGAAGCCGCGGAGGAACTCAAGAACGAGAAACCCTCTGAAGATTCGGCCGCTTCAAAGCCACCTCAACAAGATCGTCCTGCGGAAGACTCGCGTACGAATGACGAGAAGCGTTCGACGAAGAGCTCTGAGGGCTCGAAGGACTCTGAAAGCTCGAAGGACTCTCGTGATTCGACGAAGCTCGCCGAGAACAAGTCGGCTGGCAACAGCGAGCCGAAGAAATCTGAATCGAAGCCGGCCTCCGATCCTCAGCCGACCAGCGATAGCGGGGAGAAGAAGAACAGCAACGAAAGGCGGGAGAATCGCGAGAACGACAACGAGCGTCAGGGCGACGAACGCGGAGCCGAGAAAAGCACGCGTGAGGACAGCCGCAAGAACGACGAGGAGACCGAAAGCAGAGTCGCCAAAGAGAACGAGCCCAAGCCTGACAACGGCAAGCTCGCGGGCTCGGACGGCCGTGAGCAAACCAACAAGCCGGAAGCGCCCAGATCCGGAAAAACTCAATCTGATAAGTCGAACTCCGATCAGTCCAAACCTGATCAGTCCAAACGTGATGAGCCCAACCCTGATCTCTCCAAACCTGGTAAATCGCCCGGCTCGATCCCCTCGGCCGACCCTGGCGAAAAAACCGCGATGGAGCGGCTGGCCAAGGAGCTCAAAGAACTCGGTGCCAAGCCGGACCGCGCGCGCAACAATTCCCAGAGCGCCCGCGAGATGCGCGAGCGGGCAAGAGAGATGCTCGAGAACGCAAGCCCGGAGCAGCGCGAAAAACTCGAACAGCTCGCGCGCGACTTGCAGAAGGAAATGCAGAAAGACCCCAAGGCTGAGCCGCAGAACGCCGAGCCCGGGGGTGAGCCCAGAGATGAGCGAGGTTCACAGCCCAATTCTCAACCTGGTGCTCAATCTGGTGGTCCATCTGGTGGTCAATCTGGCGGTCAATCTGGTGGTCAATCTGGTGGTCAATCTGGCAAAGACTCTCCGGCTGATT
>CAZIMT010000062.1:0-1644 GCA_964540295.1 uncultured Phycisphaeraceae bacterium | reverse complement strand
GGTCAATCTGGTGGTCAATCTGGTGGTCAATCTGGCAAAGACTCTCCGGCTGATTCGTCCTCGGAGCAACCGCCCGGTTCCGCCTCGGATCCCGCGTCTGGTTCCTCGAGTGGTACCTCACTCGGTTCCTCTTCTGACCCGTCATCGTCGCAGCCAGGTAATCGCGGCGGTACGCCTCAAGTTCGGGACGATCGCCAGCCGCCACGGGACGCTGGCGAGAGAAAGACCCAGTTTCTCGACGCCCGGCCCAAGCCCTCGAGGGATCGAATTGGCACGGAGCCCGAAACGGTAATCTCGACATGGTCGGGCCCGCCCGATGCGAGTGGTTCGACGACCGCGCGCGAGCGTTTCACGGTGGCGGAGCGTTTCAAGAGTGCGGCCGCCGGGGCCGAAAGGTCGGTCGAGCAGCAGGCGGTCCCGCCGCGGTACGGTGATCTGGTTCGGCGAGTGTTTCGGAAGTACGTGGAACGGACCAGCGCGAGCCCGGCCGGGCCCGAACGGCTCGCGCCGTCGTTGACGCCAGACGCGGCGGATGCCGTACGTCCAAAGTGAACAGCGACCTCACGCCGATGCGAAACTTGGAACGTTTGTTCCAGCGCCGTTGCATGCCGACGTTGAAACGAAGCTGCGCAACGAGACGTTCTTTGAACGTTTGGTTTGTGGCGTGCTGTTCGCTACGCTTTTCTCCCACCTGAGCGCCGCGGCGTGGTAAATTCTCTGTTCCGCGTGTGTCGCGTGCCGCGTGTTCTCAAAGGAGAGGATCCCGATGCCCAGCCACCTTGACGCCCTGAAACTTACGGCCGAGCGTTTTCACGTCAACTTGTCGTCCCCCGATCTGATCGAGCTGGCGATCTCGGCGGGCGAGGGGAAGCTGGCGGCCAACGGGGCGCTGGTGTGCAACACGGGCGATCGCACGGGCCGATCGCCCAACGATAAGTTCCTCGAGGACGTTCCGGCGATCCACTCGAAGATCTGGTGGGGGAAGGTAAACCAGCCGATCACGCCAGCCGGGTTTGATCTGGCGACCACGATCGCCGTCGAACACCTCAACGGTAAGGGCAAACTATTCGGGTTCGAGGGCTTCGCGGGGGCGGACTCGAAGTATCGGCTAAGCGTGCGGGTGGTGGCCGAGCAGGCCTGGCACGCGCTGTTCGCGTCGACGTTGTTTATCAAGCAAGGGAGCCAGGCCGCGGGGGGCGCGGCGGGGAACGCGGGGACGCTGGTCGGCGCGACCGAGCCGAGCTTCAAGCCGGATTGGACCATCATCAACGCGGGCAAGCGCCGCCTGACGCCCGACGAGGCCAAGGCGATCGGCGTCAAGGGACCGGTGCTGATCGCGCAGTCGCTCTCGCGCAAGACGGTGGTCATCCTCGGCACCGAGTACGCGGGCGAGATCAAGAAGAGCATTTTTTACGCGATGAACTACGACATGCCCGAGGTCGGCGTGTTCCCGATGCACTGCTCGGCCAACGTGGACAAGAAAGATCCGACCAACGTGGCGCTTTTCTTTGGGCTCTCGGGCACGGGAAAGACGACGCTGTCGGCCGACCCCAACCGTGCGCTCATCGGCGACGACGAGCACGGGTGGTCCAACTCGGGCGTGTTCAACTTCGAGGGTGGGTGTTACGCCAAGTGCATCAAGCT
>CAZIMT010000061.1:0-17282 GCA_964540295.1 uncultured Phycisphaeraceae bacterium | reverse complement strand
CCCGCCCCGCACCCCGCCCTGTACCGCGACCCGCACCACGACCAGCACGGCGGCGAACATCACCGCCTACACCGCCCGCCCGCCCCGGCTTGGGCTCGATGATCACGTCCACCGAGACGAGCAGCACGGCCCGGGCGTTCGCGCGCTTTTTCGTGGTTGTACGTTGGCGCGCTGGCACGTTGACTTTCGTGAGTTCTTCGAGGCCTCGGACGATTTGATGCTGCGCCGACGACGTGCGGCGTGCTTCAAACCAAGCTGAGCGACGCGAAAGAGGAACAACCCAGACACGAACGCGACGCCCGTGACTTAAGAAATGGTACAGACACTCATTCTCGGCACTCGACGCCCTGTGACTCCAAACGAAAACCCGCCCCGGCGAAGAGTCGCCGGGGCGGGTAGGGTTGCGTTCACATTCCTCTCAAAGCCCGATCAACGGATCAGGCTCTGACCTCGAGATTAGCCGAGCAACTGCAGCACGCTCTGGGGCTGGCTGTTGGCCAGCGAGAGGATGTTCGTCGAGGCCGACGAAAGAATCTGGCTGCGGGTGAGGTTCGCGGTTTCAGCCGCGAAGTCCGAGTCACGGATCACCGACTGGGCGGCCGTGGTGTTCTCCACCGAGATGCCCAGGCTGCGGATGGTCGCACCGATGGTGTTCTTCTGGAACGCGCCCAGTCGGCCGCGAAGACCCGAGACCTGCTTGATGGCTTCATCGACAATCTTCTGAGCGCCCGACGCGTCGCCGTCGACCACGTTTTGGGCCTTACCGTTGCCCAGCGAATCGAGGAAGCCCGTGTCGCCGTTGCCTAGCTTGCGGATCGCGACATCCTGGATGCCCAGGCTGACGCGGCCAGCGATATCGACCTTGGACGAGAGCTGGAAGTCCGCACCACCGCCGGTGATCGAGAAGGCCTTGGAGGTGCCAACCGATCCGAGGGTCTGTGAGGTCGAGGTGTTGAGCGTCACGGCCACGTCGAGGAAGTCCGTGTTGATGCGGATGTCCTTGCCGTTGGCGGTCGCCTGAATGCCGTTGATCGTGGCCTGAAGATCCTGGCCCTTGTCGGTGAACCCGTTGTTGGCGCTGGCAAAGGTGGAAAGTCTCGAGGTCTTCGAGGCGCCAAAGTTGCCGTCCTGAAGGTTGTAGACGCCGATGTTCGAGGCCGAGCCGATCCCGCCGTCCTTGACGACCTTCACCGAAACATACTCGGACGAACCAAACTCAGCGCTGGCCAGCTTGACACCCGTGCCCGAGACCGAGGCCTTGACGCCGGTGACCTCGGTGTAGGTGTTGATCGTTTCAGCGATCTTGGCGAGCGTGGTCGTGCTGCTGAAACGCAGCTCGCGGCTTCCCTTGCTGCCACCGACTTCGACCGTGAAGGCCGAGGTCGGGCCGCCCAGGTTCAGCGAAGCCGCGCCAAACGACGCGAACACGCCGCCCTGCTGGGCCGAACCGGTGACCAGGACGTTGACGTCCAGCCCGCTCGCGCCATACTTGGCGGCGTTGACGCGAAAGCCGCTGACGCCCGCAGCCACGTTGTCAACCTTGAAGTCAAAGTTGCCGTTCAAGAGCTTGATGCCCTGGAACGACGTGCTCGAAGAGACGCGGTCGATGGTCTGAAGGATCGAGTCGACCTGAAGCTGGTTGGCCTGCTTCTCTTCCTTGCTCAAACCAGCCTTGCTGGCGCTGGTGGTCAGCAGGCCCTGAAGCTCGACGAGCAAGCTGGAGACTTCCTGCAGGCCGCCTTCGGCGATGTTCACGACCTGGTCGGCGCGGTCGGCGTTGCCGATCGCGGCGTTGGTCGACTTGATCTCGCCCCGGAGATTCTCCGACGCGATCAAACCGGCAGGGTCGTCCTTGCCGCGGTTGATCTTGACACCCGTGCTCAAACGCTCGAGCGAGGTCTGCAGCCCCTGCTGGTTCTGACCGAGCACGCGCTGCGCGATAAGGCTGGTAACGTTCGTGTTGATGCGACTCATGAGACTCGATCCTCCGTGAATTCATCCGGTGCGGGCGCTGACGCCGCCGGTGCCTGGAACCCGCCGGGGATGACCGGCGGGAAAGGTCCGACGCACACCGTCGGGCCCGCGATCGGCTCGGTATCCGTACCAAGCCGTGAGTCTCGGTCACACGACCGAGGTTCAGGGCACAGAATCGGCGCAAGGAACGAGCCGGTTCAGGCGTTCACGTTCTGGCGCGCCTCGCGGCGTGCGGTGTGTGACATCTGGACCGGCTCGGGGGGATATGAGTGCCTGTGATCTAACGATCAGCCCCGGATCCGGGGTACCACAGCGTGGTTCCCGGACCCGGGGCAGGTCAAAATGGCTCTTCAGTAAGGATCAGCCTGAACGATCAGGCCGCCCCGGGATTACCCGAGCAACTGCAGCACCTGCTGCGACTGCTGGTTGGCCAGCCCCAGCACCGACGTGCCAGCGCTCGACAGGATCTGGGCCCTAGTCAGCTGGCTAGTCTCGAACGCAAAGTCGGCATCACGGATCTGCGACACGCTGGCCGACAGGTTCTCAAACGAGTTCTGCAGCGAGCGGACGTTGGTCTGAAGGATGTTCTTCTCGAACGCTCCCAAACGCCCGCGAAGGATCGAGACCTGATCCACCGAGGCATCAAGCACATCGCTCGAGACACTGAAGTCGCCCTTCTTGACCGACTCGGCGATGCTGTTGTCGCCGCCAGACTTCAGCGACGCCAGCGTATAGATCAGCCCCTTGCTCAGCGTCGAGCCCAGGTTCGATGCGGCCACCGATTGGATGCCCAGCGTGGACTGCTGGAGAGCGTTCACGTCCTGACCGAGCTGGAAGATCGCTCCGCCGCCGGTGATGTTGAAGTCGGCGATCGACGCCGCCGGGCGGGTGGCGTAGTCCTCTTTGAGCACTACGTCTAAGCCCAGCGAACTGGAGTTGACCGAGATCTTCAGCCCGTCGCCCGAAGCGAGGTTGCCGTTCACCAGCGCACTCACGTCCTGACCCGAGTCACGCTGACCCTTGATCAGCGTGTTACTGCCGATGAGCGTGGCCCAGCTCCAACCGCCCGGGGCCACCTTGGGACCGTTGTTGTCGAACTTGTACAACTGGAACGGATCGTTGCTCGAAGGCCCGCCCAGCCGTTGCACGCTAACAAAGGAGTCCGAGCCATAACCCACCGATTCGAAGACGATGCTGGAGTTCACACCATCAATAAATGTCTTGGCCTTCACGCCGGTGAGCTGCGTGACGTTGTTCACCGCTGCCACCACGGCCGAGACGGTCTGCCCGGCGGGGAGGGTCAGGGTCTCGACGCCGCGCGCGCCCGTGACCTGCAGCGTCGTCGCGCTAGGCAGTCGGCCTGTGCCGCCGTTGTAATAGAGCGCGCCCGTCTGTGCCGAAGCGATCACGTCGATCTGGACCTGAAGGTTGGGACGATCGATGAACTGAGCGTTGTTGATGTGAACGTTGGTAATCGCGCTCGTCCGCACGCCGCTCAACTGATAGTCCAAGCTCCCGTTGAGCAGCTTGAGCCCGCCAAAGCTCGCAGTGTTCGAGATCCGCGTGATCGAATCGATGGCCGAGTCGATCTGGAGCTGGTTGGCCTCGCGTTCGGCCTTGGAGCTCGCGCCCGTGTTGGCAGACTCGACGATCAATCCCTTGATCGAGTTGAGCAGCCCGTTCACCTCAGCCAGGGAGCCTTCGGTCGTCGCGATCACCGAACTCGCTCGGTCCGAGTTCTTAATCCCCTGGTTCACGCCGTTGATGTCCGAGCGCAAACGCTCACTGATGATCAGACCGGCCGGATCGTCGGCACCGCGGTTAATCCGCAGGCCGGTGGACAACCTCTCGAGCCGGAGCTGAAGCTCCTTGCTCGTTCGGGTCATAGTGGACTGAGCGATGAGGCTGGGAATGTTGCTGTTAATACGGGACATGGGCAATCCTCCATGATTGCGGTGTGTTCGTGTTTCCTACGACCGCGTGGGACCAGTTTCTGAAAAAAACGGTTCGGACGGTGATTCACTAACGGGCAACGCGCCCCAGTGTTACGCCCCCCGAGCGCCACGCTCGTTCGCGGCCGGACGGCTCGCGAGCGATCGTGTGATCGAGGTTGTTGATTGAACAGGACTCGAAGGACCAGAGAACGGCGAAACGTTCGAAACCGCGATCGGTGACAACCGGCCCAGACCCGCGAGAGCCGAACTCTCGCGATGCCTCCCCGGGCCCGGCGAGATCCCGGTCATGCTCTCCAGATCGCTGTCGGCGATCATGGCGGCCTGGCGGTTCTCCCGAGTGATCGACTCGTAGACTTCTTTCCGATGCACCGCGATCCGGTTCGGAGCGGTGATCCCGAGGCGAACCTTGTCGCCACGGATGTCCACGATGGTGATCTCGATGTCGTCCCCGATCATGATCGTCTCGTCGCGCTGACGGGAAAGGACGAGCATGAAACAACTCCTTGATCGTGCCAACCACGGAGGCATCCAGCGCCTGCGACGCGGCGGTCACGTGAAAATGCCCCGCTGGGCGGTGAGAGGTTTGAAGAACGTCACGTTGCATAAAGACCTGCTTCAAACCCGCTCAGGCCGACAACGCACGAGCCGGAACGTTGACACGCACCAACTCGTGCCTCGTCGTCCATCGCTTCTCCGCCAGCACAAGCTGCTCGCCCTGCCGCGTCTGAGTGTTCACCACCAAAGGCCCCTGAAGGTTCCCCGTCAGGCACCCGTTCACCTTGTTCACGATCACGAACACCTGAGCATCCTCAAGCTTCGCCAGCGTCAGCTCGGCCATCTGCTCGGGCCGGATCGGAACCGCATACTCACGCACGAACAAGCTCGGGTCCGTGACCACAAAGGCCAGCCCCGGCTCGTCGATCGACTGGAGCCAGAAGAAACACGCATCGTCGCCCGGCTCCAGCAGGCAGTACCGCGTGAATGTCGAGAACCCAAGCAACCCTTTCGGGAACGTGATCACGCGGTCCTCCGCGATGTCGATCACTCCGAATCGATTCGTTCGCACTTCCATCGTGCGTGCTCCGCAAGCGGCCGGTTTCGGATCACTCCCGATCTCCGTGATCGGGCGACATCCTGTCTCCCCGCCGACGTGGCCGTGACGTCGGTAGTGTTACGATCCAATCCCCTCAGCAAGCTTCCGCCCGCCGAGATGTTCAAAGCCCTAACCCAGCTCTCTCTACCCCAGCCCTCTTTACCCCAAGAAATCTAAGAGCGAGTTCTGACTGATCCGTCCTGTCGTCTGCATCGCCGCCTGAAGCTGCGTCTGCAAGAGCGAGAAGCGGGTGGCCGCCTCCGTGTAATCCAGATCCTGAAGCTGACTGCGAACCTGCGAATCGATCGTGTTGCGGTCTTCCTCGTGCGTCTGCGCGATCTGCACACGCTGCGCGAATCCTCCGACCGTGCCCCGCGTCTGACCCAGCTGGTCAATGGTCGCGGTCAACGTTCTATCCGCAAAGCCGATGCCAAGCGTGTCGTTGGTCTCAAGCGAATTACGCAGGTCGATCAGATCAGAGAACAAACCCTCGACGCGCACCCGAGCGCGGTCCGTACCGATCATCCTTGCGCTCGAAGGGTCATAGCTGCCCGTGGTCAGCCCCAGCTGCTCGGCCGCCGCCGAGTTGTTCTTCCCCTCGACCTTGATCGCGCCCGTGAACGATGAATCTTGCGAGAGAGTCAAACCGTTGACCCCATCAGAAAGCCCGGCCTGGAAAGACCCGGGCGGCAAGCCCGCCGCCGATAGCTGCGCCGCCGCCTGCCCGTTGATCGCGCTCAGCAGCGACTCCACCGACACCATGTCCGCGCCGTGCAGGTCAATGCTCAGCGTCGTTCCCAACGGATCACCAAGCTGAATCGTGAAGTCCACGTCCGCCGCCGGATCAGCCAGCCCGGTCACCGCGCTCGTCGCGCCGTCCACGATCTTCACGCCACGCCCGCTGTTAAAATCCGCGATCCGCGTCGCCGTGTTCAGCGAGCGCACACCCAGCCGCGACGAAGTAAAGTTCGAGCCCGGCACCTCCTCGATGGACATCGCCCCACGGTCGCCAGCCGCCAGCTCGTTGATGACGTCAATCCCCGTCCCACTCTTGTTGATGCTGACGCGCACGCCAACGTTGGCCGACTCGATCGAGTTCTTGATGTCCTCCAGGCTCTGCGCGCCCGACAGATCAATCGTCGCGGCCCCCGAGCCGTTCTTAATCCGGATCGAGCCCAGCGGCCCCGCCACGCCCGCGAACGCCGACACCGGCGTGCGCCACGTCAGCCGCGGAGCCAGCTCCATCCCGTCCGCTGAACCCGGCGCAAACGACGCGCGCGTCGCCGATATCAGACCAAGGTCCGACGCCGTCGTCCCCGTGCCCTGATCCGAGAACGTCAGCGACGGCACCGGCCCCGCGACCGAGGGGGCCATGTCAATCGTCAAATGCTCGCCCGAAAAACTCACACCGCCGGGCCCGAGGATCGTTACGCTGTTCGTTGTCTCATAGTCCTTCAAGGCCGCCGTGATCGTGTCCGTCACGTCCTGCACAGTGTCAGCCTTGGAAAGATCGATCCTCGCCGTCGGCCCACCATTAAACGAGACCAGCACCGTCCCGCGCGTCACGCCCGGCCCGCGCGCCCCGGCCAGGTCAACCAGCCGAGTCGACGCTGTTAACGTCGGGTTCAGGTCAACCGTCCCTTGCACACGCGCCGCCGATCCACCCACCGCCTTGTTCGCGCCGATCGTGATCGGCACCGTCCCCGCCAGTCCAAGATCCGTGACCAGCCCCTCGCCCTCGCCCAGATAGCGATAGCCGCCCAACTGCTCGCTGAACGGCTGCCCGCCCGGCCTGGTCCCGCCGAACACGTACCCCGCCACGCCCGTCCGGTTGGCCGTGTTGTACAGCGATGAGATCATCGACTGCACCACCACCGACTGGCTCCGCCGCTGTTCGCCACTGGCGGGGAAACCGACTTCTTCAAGCGCCAGCTGCTTGGCCTCTTGCGCCAAATCCCCGGCCTCCCCGAGCGACTTGTCCAGAATCCCCAGCGACGCCGAGCCATGGTCGATGTTTCGCTGCGTCTGCACAGAACGCTGCAAACGGTTGTTCAGCTCAAGCACCGTGGCCGACCGGATCGAGTCATCGCTCGTGCGGTTGATCAACCGCCCCGTCGCCAACTGCTCCTGCACCCGCAGCAGCGAAATGTTCGTGCGCGTGATGTTCCCTAGCGCGATCTGCGAGCTGAGCAGGTTGGGCACGCGGCCGAAGCTGGATGAGATCGAGCTCATAGGTGTGTTCCAAATTCCCTTCGTTCTCAACCGTGCGCGATTCGTTACACCAACTGCATCAGAGTCTGCGTCAGCTCGTCCGCGACCGAGATCAGCTTGGCCGCGCCCTGGTACTGACGCTGAAAGTTCAGAAGATTGATCGACTCCTCGTCGAGGCTCACGCCGCTCACGGCCGCCCGCTGCGACTCAAGGTTCGCCCTCACCAGCCCCGACGCCTCCGCATTGGACTTGGACGACGACGCCGCCACGCCCACCGCCTGCACCGTGTCGGTCCACGCCCCACGCAGCGTGCGATCGCCCAGCTCCGCGATCGACTTGTCCTGCATCCCCACCACCGCCAGCGACGTCCCGTTCTGCACGAACGTCCCGTTCATCATCCGCCCCGTCATCAACAGCGACGGGTTGTCCTTCAGGTCAGCCCGCACACCAACGTCCACCGCGCTCGAACCAGTGAAGTACGCGTTCACGCCCATCACCGCCAGCACGCCCGAGCTGTCCTCAGAAAAATTGAACTCGTACCCCGCGTCGGCGTCGATCTTCAGCTTTCCGTCCGCGTCAAACTTCGCGTGAATGCCCGGCACCGCATCGAGCGCCGCACGAATCTTCTCCGGGCTCGTGTCGTCGCCCGTGCCCGGCGTGCCCGCGTTGGTCGTGCCGTCCAGATCAACGTCCACACGCACCGTCTGCGTCGCGCCCGTCGCCGCTTGCTTCACCGTCACCAGGAACCCGCCGTTGACCGCCTTGAACGGCAGCCCGCCGAACGTCTTGTTCTCCGGGTCGTTGAGCCCCAGCGACCGATCCCCGCTGGGAATCCCCAGCGTCCCCGTCGTCTCGCTCAGGTTCTTGACGTTCTGCCCCGTCGAGTGCAGCTTGTTGATCTCGAAGATCATCCGCGAAGTGATCGTGTCCAGCTGGTCGATCGTCCCGTCCACCGCCTTGATCCGACTGTCAAGCAACGCGCCCGCCTCGCCCGATTTCACGTCCAGCTGCTGCTTGTTCTCTCTGACCTGAAAGAAGACATTCGTCTTGCCGTTCTCGGTCCGCCGCGCCAGCTCCACCCCACGCGAGCGGCCACCAAGAACAACCGGCGTCGAGCCCACCAGCACGTCGATCGACCCGCCGTCCTGCTCTACCGTCGTCACATCCATGATCGCGCTGAGATCGGTGATCGTCTGGTCACGCTGATCGCGCAGCCCGTTGGCCGTCGAGCCGTCGATCTCCGACGCCGAGATCTGCTTGTTCAGGTCCGCAACCCGCGAAAGCAGCGTGTTCGCCTGCTCCGCCTGCGCGCCAAGTTGCTTGTCGATCGTCACGCGGTGCTGCCCAAGGTCCGAACGCATCCGCTTGATGAACGACGCCAGCTTGTCGCCCTGCTGGACCACGAGGCTCGCCGACTTGGAGCTGTTGGCAGCCTCCGACCACCCCGCGAAGAACGTCCCCATCTCCGTCGAGAGATCGTGCCCGCTCAGTTCGCCGATCGTCGCCTCGACCCCGCCCGTGATGCTCGCTTGCCGCACCGCCGCCGCCTCGTCTGAAACGCCCGTCCACAGCCGCGACTGCAGCGCCGAATCGATCTGTCGGCGGATGTCTCTCACGCCCACGCCCTGCCCCACCTGCACGCCCGGCGTCGACCGATCGCCCCAGTTGGGGAACAGCGAAACAATCTGACGCGAGTACCCCGGCGTCGCGATGTTCGCGATGTTGTTCCCCGCCGTCGACAGCCCGATCTGACTCGCCGTCAGCGCCGAACGACCGATCTGTAATGCACTGTTCAGGCTCATGATGGCTCCGTGGCAAACGCCTTAGCGGGTGAGATCTACAGCAGAAATAACCGTGGGAACGCTGTCCACGTACCCCTTCCGGCCGTACGTGCCCGAGTGGCTCAGCCGACGCGCCACCTGCCGCATCAACCCCTCCATATGCACGATCAACGAGTTGGTCGCCATCCGCAGCGTCCGATTCTGATTCTCAATATCTCCAAGCAGAAACCGCAGCCGACCCGCCAGCTCCAGCAGCCGCGTCCGCGACGGCTCGGGCAGCGAGCCCGCAATCTGCGAAAGCGTCACCGGCCCAACCCGAGCCAGCGGCGCCGTCGAGCTCGTTGAAGCGGCTGCAACCGGCCTCGCCGCAATAGCACCAGAACCCTTGCCCAAGATGCCCTCCGTCGCGATCGCTCTGTCCACCAGCCGACGACGTTTCTCTTCCAGGTCCGCGATCGTCTGCAGCACCCGCGACTGTTGGATCACCGCGTCCTGCACCGCGTCGCCATCCGCCTTCTTCAGCGCAACGCGATGGCTGTCGATCAGCCCACGCCACGTCTCGTGCTCGCAAACCATCGCCCCCAGCAACGATTCAAGCTCGCTCGCCAGGTCGGTCCCTTTGCGAGACGCGAACGAGACGCGTGTCGAAGTCGGTGATTTCGTGGTGCTGTTGCTCAAGCGTTGTTGCTCCCGGCCAGGGCTTCCATCCGATCCCCGCCCTGCCGCTCCGCACGATCAAGCATGCCGCGTGCCAAACGATCAACCATCGGAAACCGCGAGGCGTGCACGATCTGCTGCGCAACACTCGCGTCCTGCAGCGCACGAATCTGCTTCTCCGCCTGCGTGGGCGCAAAGGGCGGCGCCGCGTTGCTCGACTCACGCATCTGCGCCAGCAGAGGTTGCACCAGCGCGACCGCCACCAGCTGCTCGGCCGTCGACACCGCCCTCTGCTCCGCCGTTATCCCCGACGCCCCCTCGCCGCCGCCCTGCCCCAGCACCTGCCGAAAGCTCGTCTGCGATCCATTCAGCCGGTGCTCGGGCCGCGCGAACGACGTGCCGGGCGCCGGCGCTGCGCTACTCGTCATCATGCTCGTGTTGATACTCATGCGCAGAATCTCCTCAAAAACAAGCAATGAGCTTGCAATAAACATGAACTGTGTGTTGAAGTGGATCCAAACCAGAGGCCGCGACCAACCTCGCGAACCGCCCTAATCCACGATCAGCTTGGCTCGCAGCCGACCCGACTTGCTCAACATTTGCAGGATCGTGATCTGCTCGGGCACCGGCACGTCGATCTGCTTGAACGCCGACAGCAGGTCCGCCAGCCGCGCGTTCTGCGACGCTGGCACACCCTTGTCCGTGCTCACCGCCGCCCAGCGCGACCTCGTCACCAGCGGGTCCGTCGGCGAAGGCACCGGCGTGGGCACAGTCGTCGTAATCACCAGATCCTTATGCGTGATGATCCCCGGGCTGATCTCCACGTCCCCCGTCACGATGATCGCACCGCTTCGCTGGTTGCAAACAACCTGCGCTGGCAGCCCCAACAACGCCACATTCACCGGCGTCGAGAGCACGTCCGCGATGAACGCCGCCCGCTGCGGACGCTCGGCCTCCGGGATCGATACTCGCACCGTCCGATCATCCAACACCTGCGCAATAAACGAGTGCTTCGCGTTGGGATCAGTCTGGTACTGCACGTCGATGCTGCTCGCCACCTGCTGAGCCGCCCGGATCCCCGCGAACGACGGCTCCAAGATCAAGTCGATGAAATCTCCAGAGAACACGCTCTCCCGCGTCGTCTTCACCATCCGCGCCCCGCTTCGCACGCGCCCCGAAGTCGGCGTCGTCGCGTCCTCAATATCAACCGGCCCCTCCGCGAACGCGTAAACCTCCGACCCCGACTTCGGGCCTGTCATCGGGCAGATGAACAGCCGCCCGCCCCTCAGGCTCGACGCGCTGTTGATCACCGAAACCGTCACGTCGATGCGATCGTCCACCAGCGACCCCGCCGCAGGAATCGTGCACGTCACGCTCACCAGCGCCGCCGACTTGGCGCCGCTCAATTCCTTCAGAGAAGCCACCGCGTTCCCGCCGTTCTTAAGCAGCTCCGCCAGAGGCCGCGCCAGCGAAAGCTCCTTGCCCGAGTCGCCCGTCCCCGGCAACCCCAGCACCAGCCCCAGCCCATGGATCACCGACTCGCCCTGCCCCCGGATCCGCACGAGGTCCTGAACCTCCGTCGCGCCCACAGGTGCTGCGCTAAAGAGCGCAAGAACGGCCAGAACAATGTTGCGGATTCGGGTCATGCGGTGCCTCCGCAGAACCGAATCGCAACCGCGATGCCAGCATCACGCGGACCGCGCCATCGCCCCCGCACCGCCCTCACATCGCCATCGTGTCGCGCAGCACCCGGATCTGCTGCACCGAATAGTGCGTCCCCCGGTCGATACCCGGGCAGCTCCGCTTCGCACGCTCCCAGTGAGCCCGGCTCTGAACAATCGTGTTCCAGAACGGCCAGGTCCGGCACTGCGTCGGCCGATCCTCATACACCCCGCACACCGCTTTCCCCGAGATCTTCTCCCGATCCAGAAAAACACAGTCGTGCCCGTACGAACTCAGCTTTTCGCTCAGCGACCGCCCAAGCTCCGTCATCTTCGTGAACCGCGCCAGAAAATCACCGACCTCGATCCCCAGCCGCGCCGCCAGCGCGTTCGCCTCCGCCTCGGTGATCAGCACGTACCCCTCGGGCCCAGTGCAGCAATTGCCGCACATGGTGCACGAAAAACTCAGCCCCGACTTCCCCGTCGCCGGGTCCGCCTTGGCGAACCACTCCGTCCCGCCCGGCCTGGGCTCTGACGCTCGCGCCCGAGTTCTCTGTTCATGCCCGTCCCCGCGTTCGTTCCCGTGTTCGTCCTGCTCGCTCATCCCACACCCATCCCAGCCAGCGATCGCGCCGTCTCCGCGATCAATTCGCTGCCCCGCTTCGCATCCCGGCCCACATACCGGATCGCCACCAACGTCTGGTCGTCCGCTCGCGTCCGCGCCTTGCTGTGCGCATACAACGCCGTGTGTACCGAGCCGATCACGCAGTCCGGATCGCCCGAGCACCTCGTCAGCGCATCGTCCAGCCGCTCCACCCCGAACATCTCGCGCTTGCTGTTGAACGCCTCGGTGATCCCGTCGGTGTACAACACCACCGTGTCGTTCACCCCGAGCGTCAGGCACCCCGCCTCCAGCTCGTAGGGCTCAAAGATCCCCAGCGGGAACGACACCGCGTCATCGATCGCGCGCACCGCCCCGTCCAGACCAATCTTCAGCCGCGGCGGGTTGTGCCCGCCGCTCGCGTACTGCAGCGTCGCGTGCTCGGGGTCATAAATCGCCAGGAACGCCGTAACAAAGTTCCCCTCGATCCGCGCGTCCAGCAGCTTCTGGTTCGCATACTTCAAAATCACGTCCGGCCCCGTGTTCGGGCCCGTGTAGCAGTGCAAAATCGCGTGCAGCATCGCCATCACCGTGGCCGCCCCCGCGCCGTGCCCCGAAACGTCTGCGATCATGATCCCCCAACGCCCGTCATGCAGCGAGAAAAAATCGTAATAGTCCCCGCCCGCGTGGTCGCTCGTCAAATAGCTCGTCGCGATCTTCAGCCCCGGGATGTTCGGGATCCGATCCGGCAGCAACGCCTGCTGGATCCGCGCCACCTCCTCAAACTGGGCCGTCATCTGCGTGTTCAGCCGGCGGATCTCCTCCATCATCGACAGATGCGAGTTGGCCATACCCATGAAGTTGGATGTCAGCAGCGCGTGGTGAAAGTCCTTGGGCTCCAGCGGCTGCACCTGCTCGCTCAGCGCCACCACCCACTCCGCCACATACTCCCCCGCGAACATCGGCAGCGCCATCCCGCGCGTCGTCCCAGGAAACTTGAACAACACCGGATCACTCACCACGTCCATGTCGTGGATCATGCTCGGCCGCGGCTCCGAGATCAACGTCCCGATGATCCCGCCCTCGTGAACTTCCAACGCCTCAAACTCTTCCGTGGTCGGGTTGCGCTTGGGCACCGGCCTGCCCTCGCGCAGGCTCTCGGACGAAACGTGGTACGTGATCCGATACCGCCCGGCCCCCGATGAATCTGGCACCACACCGAAAAAATGCGTCACCGGCCTCAGCTTCCAATACCGCTCCATGAACGCCGCGAAGACCTCCTGCGCCGTGCGCGCCCCGCTGAGACGCTGCAGCATCTCCATCAGGGTCGTCATGCCGGGGTCTTTCGAGATGTCGTAGATTTGCACGACGCAAGCGTATGCGCCCGCCCCGGCCCTGCCCCTAGAACTCGCGCAACGCCACCCCGCACATCAGCTCAATACCCAGCCCTAACGCCGCATCATTGAAATCAAAGTCCGACTGATGCAGCGTCGCGTACGTCTCGGCCCCCGCCGGTCTCAGCCCTAGAAAGAAAAAACACGCCGGAGCAAGCCTGCCGTAATACGCAAAGTCCTCGCCCCCCATCGTGGCGTTCTCAACACGCACGACCTTCGAAGGGTCCATCATCGCGCGAGCCGTCTCAAAGAACTCTTCCGTCAGCGCGGAGTCGTTCATCGTCACCGGATAACTGTCGTGCCAGTGAATCTTGGCCCGGCAACCCAGCGCCCGGCAGGTGTTCTCGACCACCCCGAAGAACCGTTCCTTGGCCAGCTTCCGCGTCTCCGCCTTGAGCGTGCGCACCGTGCCGATGAACCGCACCGACGCCGGGATGACATTGTTGGCCGTCCCGCCCTCGATCTGCCCGACTGTCACCACCACATTGTCCAGCGGCCCAACATTGCGCGACGCGATCGACTGCAACGCCGTCACCACGTGCGCCGCCGCCAGAATGGGATCAGTCCCCAGGTGCGGGTACGCCGCGTGCCCGCCCGTGCCCTCGACATCGACAATGAAATCGTCCACCGCCGCCAGCATCGCCCCGGCCTTGCTCGCCACCTGCCCCAACGGAAACTGCGGCCAGCCGTGCAACCCAAAGATGCGACCCACCGCCGGACCCAGCCCGCCGCGCCCCGCGCCGCCCAGCGCCCCGTCCTCGCACATCCGCTCACCTCCCGCGCCACCCTCCTCCGCGGGCTGAAACACAAGCGTCACCGGATTAGGCCGATAAATCTTCGAGAGCACGCGAGCCACCCCGAGCAAAATCGTCGTGTGCCCGTCATGCCCGCACGCGTGCATCACGCCCGGCGTCTTCGACGAGTACGCCTTGCCCGTCATCTCCGTAATCGGCAACGCATCCATGTCCGCCCGCAACCCCACCGCAGGCCTGTCCGCACGAGACTCGTCGCTCGCCGGAAGGTGCGCCACCACGCCCGTGCCCTTGGCCAGACCAGCCTTGAACGAGATCCCCAGATTGCCAAGCTCGCGCTGCACCACCCGCGACGTGCGCACCTCGCCATACCCAAGCTCCGGGTGCGCGTGCAGGTCGTGCCGGATCGCGATCAACGATTCCAACTCACGCTCAACCAGCGCTCGCACGCCCACAGCCGATCGTTCTTTAACCATTGAACATCCTAGGTTTCTCCGTGGTAGATCGGCTCTCCGAGCCGATTCTTCTCTTCTCCCCCCGCATCGTCCTCCCTCGGCCTCTCCCACCCTCCCGCCAAGGTCTCATCACCCCTTAAGCATCTCGCCACAAATCTTCATCGCCTCATCGCTCGCCCCCGCAACCTGCTCCCAGTCCGGCTCCCACGCCGTCGGCACGCGCAACGCCTCAAACTCTGACGCAACACTCGAACTCACCGGAATGTTCCGCGAATCGCTCGCCGCCAGCGCACGCTCAACGCCCGCCGACAACAAGAACTTCACAAGCTTCAAACCCCCAGCCCCGTTCGGACCGCCGCGCACCACCGACACCGTATTCGGCATGAGCAACGGCCCATTGCTCGCCAACTCGCCCTCGATCTTCAGCCTGTCTTCCACCCTATTCCCGTCCACCTTCATCTCATCAACCTCGATCACGTCGTCCCGCGATTCAAACACAGACTCTACCGCCCACCCGTTTCGCTTGGCCGCCCACGCATCATCGCTATCCGTGAGTCCGACATCGATCTCGCCCTGCGCGATCGCGCGCACCACCGAAGCGTTGCCGTCGTACAACCGAACCTCGTTTGCGCTCAACCCTCTCAACCAACCTCGCATCGCCCGATCCCCAGCCGCCGCGAGCAGCGCCGCCATCTGCGTCCGCGTCGTGCCGAACTGAGGCCTCGCCATGCCGATCCGGCCCTTCCAACGCGGCTCAATCAGCTCTCTCAACCGCCCCGGTCGCTCCCCCGCCGCAACCCGCTTGGTGCTGAACGCGATCACTCGCGCCCGCCGCGCAAACCCGACCCAGGCTCGATCAGCCCCGACTAGCGACGTCGGCCAACCCGCAGAGATCAGCGTTTCCGGCACCGAACCCAGCACACCATCGCGCGCCAGCCTCACCGTCCCCAGCGGCTCGCTCGACCACCACACATCCGCTCGCGGCGCGGATCGCTCATCAAGCAACCGCAGCACGAGCCCCGTCGTCTTGGTCGCCTCGGTGTCCGTCACCACCGCAACCTTGACCCTCGCAGCCTTCTCGAACTGCCCCACGATCGTGCGCAGAATCTCATCGTCGGCGCTGCTATACAGCACCACGCGCTTCTCCGCCGCAGACGGTGAATCGGCCTCGCACGAAGACATCGACATCGCGCTCACCCCGCCGAGCGCGCCAAGAACACTCAGCCCAACCGGCGTCCTCGCCATCGCGCGCATCGCCTCACGCCGCGTCAGGCCACCAGCCCGCGCCGCACCCGCGTCCTGTGTTTCACCCGCAGCCCGTGTTTCACCCGCAGAAGAGTCCATCATTTTTTCGGAGCGTCCTTGGCGTCGCTCGCTGGCGCCGCTGGCGGTTTGGTCGGCGCAGCGGGCGATTTGCTCCCCGCGCCGCCCTTGCTCTTCTCGCTCAGCCGACCAAAGTAGTTCTTCACCGAACCCTGCAGCTCGCGCGGCACCAACTGATTATCAATCGCCTCCGCCGCCGCCTTCTCCGCCGCGTCCGTCGCCGCGCCGAACTCAGCCAGCGAATCGCCCTTCACCTGATCGCCCTGCACCAGCCGCGTCCCGATGATCGGGCCCTTCCCCGTGGCGACCTTCGCCTTCTCTTTATTGATCGAGAAATCCGCCGCGTTCTCGGGGCGAGCCCCGCCGTAGTTCCCACGCCCCGCGCCCCCCGAACCGTTCCCGCGCGACAAGCTTGAATCTCCCTCCTGCCAATCGCCAAGATGCGGGTCGCCCTCCATCTCCCCCGGGTTCTCGCCCGAGCACTCCCCACCAAGCTCCGCCAGCTGCGCCTGCGTCTCGCTCAGCGCCGCACTCAGCGAGTCCATCTCCTGCGCCATCATCTCCGCCTGCCCCAGCTCGCTCCCCATCTGCTGCATCCCCTCCTGCCCCTCCTGGCTCATCCCCTGCTTGTCCATCCCCTCAGACATCTTCGACATCGACTCACTCATACTCTCCGATTGCTGCGCAGACTTGGACGCCGACTCGGCCATCTGCTTCAACTTCTCTCTCTGCTCGGGCGTCAGGTTCTTCATCTGCTCGATCGCCTTCTTGAGCGCGTCAGGGTTCTTCGCCAGCTCCTTCGCAAGCTCGGCCGCCTTCTTCGGGTCCATCCCCGCCGCCGCCAGCTTCTTCTCCAAATCCTTATTGCTCTCCGAAACCTTCTTGAGCTGGTCGCTCAGGTTCTTCATCTGCTCCTTCAACTGCTGCTTCTGCGCATCGCTCATCGCCCCGTCGTTGAGCTTCTGCGCCAACTCCTGCAACGCCGCGTCCGCCTTATCAAACTTCCCCGCCGCCAAGTTCCGCGAAAAATCGTTCAAAGGCCCGTCCCCCGGCTGCTTCAGTTGACGCATCGCGTCCTTTAGCGCCTGAGCCTGCTCCGCCTTCTCCCCCGTCTTCATCGCGTTGAGACGGTCCGCAAGGTCGGTCAGCTTCTTCACCGCCGAACGCTGGATCTCCTCGGGCTTCTGCACCTCAAGCCCCTTGTCCGCGCCCTTACTCCCCAGTTCGTCTGAGTTCATCTCAACCTTGGCCTTGGCCAGCATCTCCGCCAGTTTCTCGTCCTTGGCCTTGATGTCCGCCTTCACCTCGACCAGCCTCTGCCGCTGCTGCTGAACCTCAGTCTTCTTCTTCATAATCCCCAGCACATCCAACGACGGCAGCGTGAACCACAACATCGCCAGCGCCGCCGCCGCGCCCAGCGGCGCA
>CAZIMT010000060.1:15680-17432 GCA_964540295.1 uncultured Phycisphaeraceae bacterium | reverse complement strand
CCGCGTTCCAGTTCTTTGACGCCGTCGCCATGGCGGTCTCCGGCGCTCTCCGCGGCGCGGGCGACACGCTCTGGCCCGGCGTCACGACCGTCATCCTTGCGTGGACTCTCATCGTCGGCGGCGGGCTGGCGATGGTTCACTTTGTCCCGCAGCTCAGCTCGCTGGGCCCCTGGATCGCGGCCGCGTCGTACATCGCGTCGCTGGGCATCGCGCTGTCGATCCGATTCCTGGGCGGGAAATGGAAAACAATCGCGCTGGTCGAGCGACGCGGCGACGGCTCATCGACCTCACTCGACGCCGACGCGACCAACCCGGCGGTGGCTGGCGCAGCGACGACGGACGGGATTGTCTGAGCGTTGCACCACGAAGGAGCGTTGTCGCTCTTGAGATCTACGTCAAAATTCTCTGGTTTTCGAGCGCCCGCGAGTGCCCGGTAGTCCTTGATTTAATAAAAAAGGCCAAGCTCCTCAGCGTGGCCTTTAAGCATTTGCTTCATCAGAGAAGTTTTACTTCACGCCGTCTTTATCTGCCATCATCTTGATCATGTCCACGCACCGGGCCGCGTACCCGGCCTCGTTGTCGTACCAGCTCACGACCTTGAAGAACCGCTTGTTCAGCTCGATTCCAGCCTTAGCGTCGTAGATGCTGCTGCGGCGGTCGCTGATGAAGTCGCTGCTCACGACCTCCTCTTCCGTGTACCCCAGCACGCCGTGCATCGCGCCCTCGCTCGCGGCCTTCATCGCCGCGTTGATCTCCGCCAGCGACGTGTCCTTGGCGGTACGGAACGTGAGGTCGACCGCCGACACGTCGGCCGTGGGAACGCGGAAGGACATGCCCGTGAGCTTGCCCTTGAGCGCCGGGATGCACAGCGTGACCGCCTTGGCCGCGCCCGTGCTGGCGGGGATGATGTTCTGGTACGCGTTGCGCCCGCCGCGCCAGTCCTTCTTGGAAGGCCCGTCCTGTGTCGGCTGCGTCGCGGTCACGGCGTGGATGGTCGTCATAAGCCCCTCGTCGATGCCGAACGAATCGTTGATGACCTTGGCGATGGGCGCGAGGCAGTTGGTCGTACACGACGCGTTCGAGACGATCGTGTGCTTGCTCGGGTCATAGGACGAATCATTCACGCCCTTGCACATCGTGGGAACCTGCTCGGTGCTCTTGGTCGGCGCGGAGATCAGCACACGCTTGGCGCCCGCGGCCAAGTGAAGCTGGGCCTTGTCGAACTCGGTGAAGAGCCCGGTGGCCTCGAGCACGTACTGCACGCCTAGGTCCTTCCAGCCGAGCTTGGCCGGGTCCTTCTCGGCCATGGTCTTGGTGGTCTTGCCGTTGACGGTGAAGGAGTTCTCGGTGGCCGAGACCTCCGCCTGCTTGCCGCCGAGCATGAACTGGCGGTGCATGGTGTCGTGCTTGAGGAGGTACGCGAGGTTGTCCGCTGGCACGAGGTCGTTGACGGCCACGATCTCGAACCCGTGCTCGATCCCGATGCGATAAAAGAGGCGGCCGATGCGGCCGAAGCCGTTAATTCCGATGCGGACGGGCATTTTTGAACCTTTCAGAGTGAAAAACAGCGAAAGAAAAGGCCCGGGGCATCGGTTTCTGCGTGCTCGCGAACCAACCAGACCTCGGTCCTGGCCAAGGTTAGTAGCGCAGAAGGCGACTTTTCAACCTACGCCAACGGCCGGAGAGTCGTGATCAGGGGGTGAGATTCGAGAGGTCAATGTTCGCTGGAACATCTTGTGAAAACTCGACTTA
>CAZIMT010000060.1:13647-15580 GCA_964540295.1 uncultured Phycisphaeraceae bacterium | reverse complement strand
CTTTCCTCTCTTCTTTGTCAACCGATTCTTCCCGAGTCGGTTGGCATTTCGAAAACTCACGACGCTCTCGGACACTGCCGTGGTGGGCGGACCCCCGAGAGCGGACAACGCGGCAGCGCAGGGATGGTGGCCATGTGCAGCAGCAGCGATCGTATCGGCGGTGGCATTGGACCGGGCATGGATCGCCCGGGTGATGCCGTTCGCGCTGATGGTGCGGGAGAGCGGGGCGGCGGACCGGGCGCGCGAGCGCACGAGACGAGCGCCCCGGGGTGCGACGAGCGGTTCGCAGGACGCGGCCGCTCGAACCCTGGGCTTGCTCTCGAGCCGAATTCTGGGCCGGACTTCGATCCGGAACTGGATGTCGTGCTCACGGACGATTCGCGTTCGGCGATCCGGACCGGCGCCCGCGAGAACATGATTATCGAGTGGCTCCGTCAGCGCTCGGGGTCTATGCGCGAGTATCTCAAGTACCTCGTGGACAGCGACTTCACGATGAACCAGTCACTCCGCGATATCTACTCCTGCTCGCGCTCAGACCTCCGGCTCGCGCTGGCTCTTTTCATTGATTTCGCGCACGAACAGAGGCTCGGGCCGGGTGAACTCGCCCCGCTGATGAGCGACGCGCACCGCGACCTTCTCGAGGCCGTGTGCTTCGTGATCGGCTCGGCCGTTCGCGAGGCGGGGGTCGAGAGCGACGACGAACCCGGGGCTCAACCGCGAGCCCAAGATGGTGGGCTCTTCAGCACGATCCAGTTAGCGGGTGCCGCGTGAGTTCACCGATCTTTCATCGCAGCGGTCGTTTGCGGGTGCTGCTGGCCAATCCGGTGCTCGTTGAGCTGACCACCGACGATCGGACATCCGACCAACATCAAAGTCAGCCTCACGAGGATGAAGTCCGCGCTCAAAATCAACATCCGGTAGATGCCTTAGTGCCGCACTCTTCGGTGCGCACGAGCGTGGCCTCCGAGCTGTTGCAGGGTGCGCAAGTCTTTGTCGCGTATCGATCTATCGTGCGCGTTCTGCTCGTCGTCTCGGCCTTGACGGTTCTCGTCGGCCAGGCGATCGGCCGCGACATCGTGCCTCCAGCAATTGCCCTGGCTGGCGTCGCACTCGCGGAGGTGGTATGTTCTTTCGCAGCAAGCCGAGCGGTGTCTCGGTTCGCTGTGCTTGGGTCTGTTCTGGGGCGCGGCGGTGATCCGCTCCCTTGGCGGGTCAAGTAGTTCTTTCGCGGTGCGTTTTCCCCGCTTTGGTATGTTTGCCTTGCTTTGCTGTCTAAATCGCAGTGTGTCTTCAGGGTGCGGGCGGCCATGGGTTGGGAGACCTAACGCCGTCCGGGATCGAGAAGATCGAGACTTGGGTCTCGCGCGAGGCCTCTCGAGGCTTGGCGGGGCTTCGTGAGGTTCGAGGTCGGCCGGGAAGCCGATCGAGAAAGCGGGTGGGCTGTGCTGACCAACGAGATCGAAACGTACCTGGGCGATACTTTCTACAACGTCAGGCGCAGCGTGCTTGGATACGCGCGACGGATCGCGGGCGATGCGCACGCGGAGGACGTGGTGCAGGAGACGTTCCTGCGGCTCGTGAAATACTGCCAAGGCCGAGACCGGGCCTTGACGTGGGCGTTTCTCTTCACGATCACCCGTAACGCTGCTCGGACGCTGCTGGCCGAGCGCCGCCGGGCCAAGGCGGGGCTTGACGAGATGTGCCATGAGCGGAGCGAACGCAACGAGTACGCCGCGTGCGATTTTTCCGAGGACGACGTTTCAGCCGACAGTTCGCTGAGCGAGCGGATCTCCGACGAGATCTCGGCCTTGCCAGCGCGGCAGCGCGACGCCCTGATGCTGACCGAGGTGCATGGGCTCTCGGAAGTTCAAGCCGCGCAGGTGATGCACATGTCCCGGGCAGCGGTGGGGGCGCGGCGAAGAGCCGCCCTGCG
>CAZIMT010000060.1:0-13547 GCA_964540295.1 uncultured Phycisphaeraceae bacterium | reverse complement strand
AGCGTTTTCAGAGCCTCTCACCGCGTCTGGGTGCCGCGGCGGAGGAACAACCGGCCCCCTTGTCTCCACCGACCGCTGGCCTATCCTTCCTTCCCAGCTCCCACTCCGGGTTCTGGCCTTCCACTCCCGGCCGATGAGCCGGGCTTTCGAGGTTTTCTCATGCCAAACACCTGCCATTTTACCGGTAAGAAGACCAGCTTCGGCAAGAAACGCGCTTGGCGCGGCCAGGCCGTCAAGAAGGGCGGCTTCGGCCTGAAGCCCACCGGCATCACCCCGCGCACGTTTAAGCCCAACCTGCAAGAGGTCACGGCGATCATCGACGGCGTGAACACTCGCGTGAAGGCCTCGACTCGCGCGATCCGTCAGGGCTTGGTCGTCAAGCCACTCAAGCGGAAGTACGGCTACACTCGCCAGCAGAAGGCCGCTGCGGCTGCCGCTGCGGCGTAAGGCTCCTGCTCGTTCGCTCTCGGCCGTTCATTTTCGAACCACGCAACCCCGACCTTCGGGGTTGTTTTCTTTGGCGTAGACTCCTCACGGATGAAGTGCGACCACTGCGAAAACGAGGCCACCGTCCACGAAGTGACCCGTAAGAGCGGCGTCACGATCGAAAAGCACCTCTGCGAGAAGTGTGCCGCGAGCGGTGGCGTCTCGATCGAGCCAACCTCGCCGCTGGCCGAGGCCTTGCAGTTCGCACTGAACAACCCGCCGGTGATCGCGATGTCCGTGTCCGGATCGCCTGCGGCGGTACCTGAAAAGATGACAGCCTGCCCTTCGTGCGGGCTCAGCTTCTCGGAGTTTAAGGCCACCGGTCACCTAGGTTGCCCGAACTGCTACAGGGTCTTTGAAGCACAGATCGGGCCGCTGATCGAACGGGCTCATGAGGGCGCGACTCATCATGTTGGCAAGGTACCCAAGCGGCTGCTTGGCGGAGCGATGGTCGAATCGGAAGAAGCGCAGAGCGTTCTGGGCGATCTTGAAGAACGGAACCAGCGTCGGATCGCGTTGCGGAAGCAGCTTGAAGACGCGGTGCGTGGTGAGCAGTACGAGTTGGCCGCGAAGCTGCGCGATCAGATTGCCAAGCTGAGTGAGATGGGGATACTGCCGCCAGATCGGCCGGGGTTGGCCGCGCAGGGATAGGCGTCGGCCGGACGAGAGACGATCGATGTGAGAAGGCAAGGAGTTCGCCGATGTCCTTGGGAAGTTCGCTCCCGTCGTACGAGACCCAGACCGAGTGGCTGCGTGGCACGGGGGCTGAGTCCGACGTGGTAATGTCTTCGCGCGTGCGCGTGGCGCGGAACCTGGCCGGGTTCCCGTTTGTCGCGCGAGCTTCGCACGCCGAGCGGCAGCGTGTGCTCGAGGCGTGCCGGGCGCGGATTCTGGCTGCTGGCACGCGCGAACCGCTGGTCTGGGTCAACCTGCACGAGTGTGCGCAGGCCGAACGGACGTTGCTGGTCGAGCGTCACCTGATCTCCAAGCAGCACGCCAAGGGCAAGCCGCAGCCAGAAAAGGCGGGGATTCCCAAGGCCGCGACGCGGACGGTGGATGACCCGCGCGGCGTGGCGATCGCGGTGCCGGGCGAGCGGGTTTCGATCATGGTCAACGAGGAGGACCATCTGCGGATGCAGGTGATCCGCGGCGGGCTGGCGCTCGCTGACGCGTGGAACGAGATCGATCAGATCGACGACGGGCTGGAATCGGGGCTTGAGTACGCGTTCTCGCCGAGGTTCGGGTACGTCACCGCCTGCCCGACCAACGTTGGCACGGGCGTGCGCATGAGCGTGATGCTGCACCTGCCGGGGTTGAAACTGACCGGCGAGATCGAGAAGGTCAAGCGTGCCGCTACGGACATGAACCTTGCGGTGCGCGGGTTTTACGGCGAGGGCTCGGACGCGGCCGGGGATTTTTACCAGATCTCGAACCAGACCACGCTGGGAAAGGCCGAGAGCGTAATCCTGCACGAACTGCAGAACGAGATCATCCCGCGCGTGATCGAGTACGAGCGTGCGGCCCGGCGCATGCTGGCGACCAAGCGGCGCGCGTCGTTGGAAGATCAGGCGTTCCGCGCGCTGGGCGTGCTGACACACGCGCGGCTGCTGGCGACCGACGAGGCGATGCAGACGCTCAGCCATCTTCGGCTTGGAGTGGTCATGGGGATCATCCCGGGGATCGAGGTTACGACGGTGAACCACCTGATGTTGCTGGTCCAGCCAGCGCACCTTCAGCGGGTGCTGAACACGGAGATGGATCAGGATCAGCGGCGCGCGGCCCGGGCGACGCTGGTCCGGAGCCGGCTGGCGATCAGGCAGAGCATGTGACGTTTTTTCTCGATACGTCCTCATGCTTTATGAATCCTTTCAAACTAGGGTAAAACGTGGGGATCGCTTCTCGGACCCGCGCCTGAATCGGCACGGACATTGCCCCGACGCACCATGACGGGCCGATACGGCTCGGTGGTGCGAGCGCGCGCGGCTGGAGCAGCGCCTTGCGTCGCGTGACTCGATGGTGCGTGAGCTGCTCCGCGGTCAGATTCACGCGGCCGGTTGGCGCGAGGTCGAGCCGCACTCGGGCGTGGATATCAAGGCGGCGTGCGCACGGGTGTGAACGAAGAGAGGACCGATTTCAGGTGTGCGGAATTCTCGCTCAGATTGTTCCGGAGCGCCGTCCTGCTCAGGCGGTCGAGGCGGCGTCTCGTCGCTTTGGCGATGCCCTGCGCTGCATGCGGTCGCGCGGGCCAGACGGTGAGGGGGTCTGGTCGTGCCCGACCACGGGGCTCGCGACGCTCGGTCATCGTCGCTTGGCGATCGTGGATCGAACCTCGGCCGGGCACCAGCCGATGGTCACGCCCGACGGGCTCGTGGCGATCACGTACAACGGCGAGATATATAACGCGGGCTCGCTCCGTCGCGAGCTTGAGTCGGTTGGCGTGCGATTTCTCTCTCGCACAGACACCGAGGTTGTGCTGCACGGCTATGCGAAGTGGGGGCCTCAGGAGCTTCTGCGTCGCCTGCAAGGGATGTTCGCGTTCGCGATCTGGGACGCTCGTTCGGTGGAGCATGGCGGGCGGCTCGTGCTGCTGGCCGCGGTCGATCACGCGGGGATGAAGCCGCTTTACTGGCATCTTTCGCGTGGGGTGCTGTCGATCGCGTCCACCGCCGATGCGCTGCGAGAGGCTGTAGATGAGCGTCCTGAGCTCGATCCTCTAGGGCTGTGCCACGTGCTCTCGCTCGGGTACTGCCCCGCGCCAGCGACGGTCTGGCGTGGGGTCTTTAAGCTCGGCCCCGCGCAGTTTTTCGAATGGTCGCCGGGGGAGGGGGCTCCGGAAGTTCGTTCGTGGTGGCAACATCCTGAAGTGATTATCGAGAAAGACCGGACCTGCACAACGCCGGGGGAGTCTTGCGCGGCGCGTGCGTCGCAGTTCGAGCAATTGATCACGAGCGTCACACGCGAGCATCTTGTCTCCGATGTGCCGCTCTCGCTCCTGCTGTCTGGCGGGATTGATTCGACCGTTCTCGCGTGCGCCTTGGCGGCGAATGACCAGCATGTTCCTTGCGTAACGCTCGGGCTTTGTGGGGACGACGATGAATCGCAAGCCGCGGCCGCTACTGCGGCTCACCTGGGGCTCGAGCATCAGGCCTCGTTTCTTGAGAGCGGTTCGATCCCCGACCTGATGCGCAGCGTGGCCCGGAGCTTTGACGAGCCGCAAGGGTTCGGCGCGCTGCTCACCATGACGGAGGTGGCACGGGTTGCGCGGCGACGCGGGACGGTCGTTCTCGCTGGCGACGGTGGTGATGAGGCGTTCGGCGGGTACGCGTGGCATCGGCCAACGGCTCGTACTTCGAAGCAGAACATCGACGCCTCGTGTGATGTCAGCATGACGGTTGCACGCCCTGGCGCAACGAGTGCCGAGCGGGCCGCGGCGCTGTCCGCGCTCGCGTCGCGGAGCTTCGTTCACAATCATCTCCAGAACGTGATGCCGCGCTTTCATCCGGCCGAGGCGGCCGCGCTGCTCGCGCCGCTCGGGGCCGAGTATGACGAAGAGATCTACGCGTCGTGGTTGAGCGTTCACGATCGCGATTCGCTGCCCTCGGTCCGTCGGCGACAGCGCCTGGACCTTTTTGGATTCTGCCCTGGTTCCATCCTCCCAAAGCTCGATCGCGCGACCATGGCGTGCGGCGTGGAGCTGCGTGCGCCGTTTCTTGATCGTCGGGTGCTCGAGTGGTCGTTGGCCCTGCCAGAGCGGGGGCCAGAGGGGAGCCCGGGGGCGTGCGAAGCGCTGGCGGGCCAGCAATCCAAAGCGGTGCTGCGCGAGTACCTGCGTGGACGCGTCCCGCCCGCGGTTCTCGCTCGGCCAAAGCAAGGGTTCAGCCTGCGCGTGCCGATGTCCGATGTCATCGGTTCGATGCTCAAAGCGGTGAACTCTTCGAAGCTTGTTTCTCAGGGCGTTCTTCGTGCCGACTGGGAGAGCTATGTGAGGACCGATGCCCCGAACGCGCAGGGCCGGGCGTTTGTTGTCTGTGCGCTCGCGGCGTGGTGGGAGGAACGAGCGTGAGCCAACAGCCCACGGTGGGCGTGATCGGGCAGTTCACTGCGGGCAGCTCGCTCGCGCACGCGATCAACGTCACCAAGACGGCGGGCGGCTTTGCGCGGCTGGGCCATCGCGTGGTGATCTGCTGCCAGCGACCGCGTGACGGCGTGACTTGCGACGACCTCGCGCGAGACTACGCCGAGCCCGCCTTGCAATGGGTGTTCGCGCCGGAACGGCTGCCCGCGATCGACGGTGACCCTTCTGGCGCGTTCGGGGTCTGGGCTGCGGGAGTCTGCCGGGACGAGGGCGCGGACTTCGTCTACGCAAGGCACTTCCATGCGGCGCTGGCGGCCGGACGTCTCGGTCTTTGCACGGTGTTGGAAACGCACGCTCACGTCGGTGATCTCAATCCTCTTCTCGAAGAGTGCTTCCTTGCCACGCGCGGCGAGGGCGTCTTAAACGATTCCGTGCGGCCGCGGATCGCTGCGCTGGTCACCATCTCGAGAACTCTGCGAAACGAGTACGTCTCGCGCGGAGCGGACAAGGATCGCGTCCACGTCGTGCCAGACGGGGTGGACGTCGAACTCTTTGCACCGCGCGCGGGTTCAGACCGACCAGCGGAATTTCCGACGTCCAAGCGTGTCGTGCTCTACGCGGGTCACTTGTACGACTACAAGGGCGTGCCGACGATGCTCGACGCGGCGCGGCTGCTCCCTGACGTCGTGTTCGCCCTGCTCGGAGGCCTGCCCGAGGACGTCGAGCGAACCCGAGATCGCGTTGCGGCGAAGGGCCTCGCGAACGTGCTCCTTCTAGGCCCGCGGCCTCACGCGCAGGTGGCGAGATATTTGTGGCACGCTGACGCGCTGCTTCTCCCGCCCAGCGCTCACCATGCATCCGCGCGATGGACAAGTCCTGTTAAGCTCGGCGAGTACTTGGCGTCGGGCCAGCCGATCGTCGCGTCAGGGATCTCGGCATTGCGAGACTGGGTCGATGAACCAGCGGTGAGATGGTTTGTCCCCGATGACGGCTCATCAATGGCGGAGAGCATCGGGTCCGCGCTCTCCGAGTCCTCGGGCGCGGCCTCTGAGCGAACTCGTGTGGCGATATTATTGGCGCGGAGGCTGAGCTACCGGTCAAGGGCGGCCGCGATTCATGCGTTCGCGCGCTCGGCTGGCGAACGAGAGTGTTCTCGTCCGGAGGTTGCACGATGACGGCCTGCTGGTGCCAGTCACGCTGCTCGTCGCTCACGCCGTGCGCCCTTACGGACATGGCGCGCGCGGGCGTTCGCTCGGTTGGGCATCTCACTGAGGAAAGCAGAGCATGACTTCTTTCACGCGTCAGCGGATGGTGCCTCGTCCTGAGCGGGGCCTTGCGGATCCGACAGCCTACTGCCTGCCCCGAGGCTACCAGCAACAGAACATCGCACGCACGCGCGACGATGTGAACCGGACCGCGGTGTACTGGACCGCCGAAAGGATCGCCGAATCGCGGCGATACCAGTCGCACGTCTACCGCTGGGCTGGCGACTTGCTCCAGCGTTGCGGTCTCACTTCGATGCTTGATGTTGGGTCCGGGCCGGGTGTGAAGCTTGCGGAGTACATAACGCCCGTCTGTTCTGATATCACCGCGGTTGACCAGCCATCGGCTCTCGCGGTCGCGACCTCGTTGCGCATCGCCGCGATGATGCGACCGATCGATCTCGAGGCACCGCCCACGCCGGATCGTTGCTACGACCTCGTGCTCTGCTCCGACGTGATCGAGCACGTTCTGGACCCTGCGCCGTTGTTGGGGTATCTTCGAGCGGCCGCGGGCGCGGGAGGTCTGGTTCTTGTCTCGACGCCAGAGCGAGCCCGGCTTCGCGGGCGTGACTGCCTGGTGTGCAAGAAGCCCGACCACGTTCGTGAGTGGGCTCGATTGGAGTTCCTGACATTTCTCTCCAAGTCGGGGTTTGATGTGATTCGCACGCGGCTTCTGCCGCAGGATGATGCTCGCGTGGGGGTTCATCGTGAAGCCGAGCGGAGCTTCCGTCAGGCGAAGTTCGACAGATCGCCGCTGTGTTGCCACGCGGTGCTTTGCCGGGTGAATCGTGTCGGAAATCGATCTTGAAGCGGGCCGCGATCGAGGGACTCGCGGAGCGGGCGCGACGCGCGGCATGATCCCAGAACGACCGAGAACAGCGATGTCGAATGCTGATTCCCTCTAGTTGGGTAATCTGCTGCGAACAGCGTGCTGTGGGCGATAGATCTGCACAGGACGGGGGCTGCATCGCCCGATCGCATTGAGTCATTCCGGGGTGCCTATGAAAGTGTTGGTATGCAAGTCTCCGGGGTATGAGAACGACTCGTACGTGTTCCCGTTTGTAAAATCTCTACTGACGTACTTCGACCAGAACGAGATCGATCACACTGCAACGCCCGACACCGGCGAGGACATCGCGCTGTGCGTTCAGTGGGAGCCCGGCCTGGAGATCGTGCGAGGCCTGAAGCAACGAGGCGTCAAGATTGTGCACCGTCTTGACGGGCGTGCCCGCTCGGTTGTCAAGGTCTATGAGCGCGACGAGGAGAACCGGGAGATCAATGCATTGGCGGACTGGACGGTGTTTCAGTCGCAGTACGTTCGCCGCCATACGACTGCGCCCTGCGAAACGATCTTCGGCACCGAGTCCGCGATCTGCAACGAGCCTTCGAGGGGATCGGTGATCTACAACGGCGTCGATCGCTCATGTTTTTCTCCTGAGGGGCCGCGCGAGAAGCTCAAGGGCGAGCTGAACATCCTACACGTCGCGTTCACTTTCGGGATTCGCAAGGGTGTCGGGGATCTGATCGAGGTCGCGAGATTGCTTCGCAACAATCCGAAGATTCACTTTTACACGATCGGCCGTCAGGAGCAGGATCACGCGCACGGCCATCTTCTTTCGCAGTGCCCGAACATCACGAACCTCGGTGTGATCTCCGACCGCGCGCGGCTGGCCCGTCTGATGCGGTCCGCGCAGGTGCTCTTCTTTCCGTCGCGCGATGACTATTGCCCGAACACCGTGCTCGAGGCCATGTCATGTGGGCTGCCGGTGTGGTACCACAATTCCGGAGGTACGCCCGAGCTGGTGCGCGACGAGGCTCAGAGCGCGGGAGTGGCGATGATGCCCGAGAACCCGATCTACCCGCTCTACGTGCTGCGCGAGCACAACGCGGAATTCTCTGCCCGGGCTCGAGATATGGTCGAGCGTCGCTTCACGCTTGGGCACGTGGGCGAGGCCTATATCTCGCTCTTTCGACGCCTTCTCGGGGAGCAGTCCTGGCGCGACGACCGGATCGCGGCGAGCCCTGGCGAGTCGCTGGGCGCGAGCCGTGCGATCAATGCGTTCCGGATCCCGGCCTAGCGGCGCGTGGCATCGGCGGCAGGGTGCGTGACCCGAGCACTACAGCGGCGAGACTCACGCGGACCGCGCGACGCACCAGTATTCTCCCCACCGGACGATCAGCTCCGTCACTCGCAGCCCAGCCTCGGCGAGCTCGGAGTGCAACTGGGCTTCGGTGAACTCGGTTTCGTGCGTGGGATCAAGTCGCCATTCGACCCCAAGCTCTCGCTTCCACGGCGCGCGCCACTCACGATCGAACGCGGGCACGCGGATCAGAAAGCGTGAAGGCTGGTACCACTCGCGGAAGCGAACGAGGAGTGAAGCACGATCCTGAAGGTGCTCGAGAACGTTTGAGAGCACGACCGCATCAAAGCTGCCAGCGGCACGGCGTTGGGTGATATCTCCGAGCTCCCACGAGGTGCGTGCGTTCGGCGCGGCGAGCGCGGCCGCCTTGGCTTTGTCGAGGTTTTTCTGAGACCAGTCCATGCCGACCACTCGCGCCTCTGAACGCTGCGCGATCGCGCACGCCAGCGCACCGACCCCGCAGCCTAGGTCGATCACCCGCTCGCCGGTCTTGATGCGGTCAACGAAGAAATCGTGGTAACGCATCAGCCGATGTTTAGGATGAAGGCCGCCCTCGGCCTCGATCGCGGCACGTCCCTGCATCTCATAAACGGGCGCGTCCAGCGCGGCAAGAAAAACCGCGCGATCGCGAGGCGTGAGCCGCTTGGTATAGCCGTCGAGCGCGGATTGCCACGTCGCGACCGCCTCCGCGGTTGTGGCGTGAACCAACGAAGGATCGAAGCGCACGCGACGGCCCGACACAGCGGTCGTCTGGCGCGCGCTCACGAACGAGCGTCGATGAGCGGCCAGCTCCAGCTCCACCACACGCTCCAGTGAGAAATGACCATGGATCCACTCACGGGCGGAAGTGCTGAGTCGATCCGCGACCGAGCGGTCCTGCACCAATTTCAGCAGACCGGCCGCGATTTCCGCGACATTGTCCGCGACGCGAAGACCGGTCTGGCCATCGCGCACTACCTCGCCCAGACCCGGCGTGTCCGTGACGACCGTCGGAGCCCCGTGGGCCATCGCTTCGAGCACCGTCTTGGGATGTCCTTCGTAGGCCGAAGTCTGCGCATAGACCCCGCACGTGCTCATCTCGTCCATGAGTTGGGCGTGCGGGACCCGAGCGAAGAGCTCGAGCGGTACATGCTGAGCTTGGGCCTGCGCCGCGAGGGAATCACGCAACGGGCCGGACCCAATGAGTCGGAGCGTGAGTGGGGTCGCCGATTGAGTTCGCGCGACGCTCACGGCCTCGATCAGCACATGAATCCGCTTCTGCTCCGCGAAGCGTCCTGCGAAGAGGATACGAGTGGGCACGCGTGACGAAACCGACCGCGTCGCGGTGGGGCAGCGGACGTAGTTGGGGATCACGGTCAAACGGTCTTCGGCGAGCCCGAATCTCCAAGCGAGGTCGTTGGTCATTGAGGGCGTCGTGCCGACCACCAGATCTGCCTGTGAGCACAGCTCCTGCTCTGCGGCCGCGGCATCCTGCGCGGCCCGTGAAGCCGCGCCGTGCTCCAGCGCAGCGAACCGTGACCACAAGAACCCGCCGCGGGCGATGAGAGCGCACTCAACCCTCGACGCACGGAGCGCGCGGACCGCGGCAAGGGCATCTGAGCCCGCTTGCATCTGATTGGTTTTCACAACGGCTGTGCTGCACGAACCGAGCGCATCGCGCACGCGTGCGCCAAGGGTGAAGCGAAAAGTCTCGGTGGTCTCGTCGTGACCGGGTGCGACAATCGTCAAGCGGTTGTTGATCCGAGAGCTCAGTTCGGCTCCGATTTCCCGGTCCTCCGAGCCGCCCCAGGTCACGAACACGAGCCGTGAATAGGCGGTCGCGAGCCGTTCGTACAGAGACCACTCACGTTCGAGCAAGCCCGTCGTGCGCCATTCGTCGAGTGAAACGCCGGGTGTGAATACAAGGACGAGGGCGTCCGCGATAGGAGTGTGGGTCGTCACGAGTACGAGCCCCCGCTGTCGCTTGCTATCCGCGCTCTCCGAAGCACGCACCACGTCGTGCCAGCCTGAACATTTGGCGAAGCGAATACATCACGTTGCGCGCGCCCGACGCGCCAGTACAACGACGTCGAGCCTTCAACGTCGAGTTGCTCGACCTCGAAGCCTTGGCGCGCCCCTCGCTGACTAAGGAATGCGGCCGCCTCCTCGTACCCGAAGAACCATCGGTGGCGGTCGGCGGGAGGATCGACGGGCAGGCCGTAGTACTTTATCTTGCCGTGCCCGCCGTCGTGAAGGTTCTGGACGAGTGTCGCGAGCGGGTTTGGAAGCGAGACGAGCACGCAGTTCGATGAAACGCGGCAGAGTTCATCCATCACCGCGTGGCAGCGTTCCAGATGTTCAAGAACGTCGGTGCAAACCACGGTTTCAAAGCTCCGGTCCGAGAACGGCAGGTTCTCCTGATCGAGATTGACTGCTACGTCCGCGCCGGAACCAAGATCCACGCCTCGGTAAAGCCCGGGCTGCGCGACGAGGGCGCGGAGCGCGGCCGTGTCGCAACCAACGTCAAGAACGGTCGAGCGAAGAAGATCCGCGTACTTGTCAGCGATGTATCGAGCCTTTGTCGCCCGATCGGTGTATCGGAGCGTCGATTGATAGCGCAGCGCACACCCAGTGCTCACGTGGGCTGCCGGTGAGATTTGCGACGGGTGCGTTCGGACGGTTGGGGTCGCTGGTGCCGGCATGAAACCTCCGTTCTCGCATGATCGGTCCTGCGTGAACTCCTCAGAGAGAAATTGAGCGCTCGTGCCCGGCAGGGTCGATAATTCCCCCATGATCCCACGCATCAGCGTCGCACTCCCCGTGTTCTCGGCCGCCGGCACCCTTCGCCGCGCTGTGGATTCAATACGTCATCAGACCGTCACGGAACTGGAAATCTTGATCGTGCTTAACGGCTCCGACGGAGCGACACGCGAGGTGGCATATCGTGCGGCACAGGAAGAGTCACGTGTTCGCGTCATCGAGCTCTCTACTCCGAGCCTTCCCGCGGCTCTGAACGTCGCGATCCGTGAAGCTAGAGCGGGCCTGATCGCCCGAATGGACGCTGACGACGAGTGCGCGCCGTCCCGCTTTGAACGGCAAGAGCAATTCCTTCGTGAAAATCGAAAGGTGGCGGTTGTTGGCACCGCGTATCAGCGACGTTTCACGGACGGCGCGCTCTGCGGCGTGGTTATGCCACCGCTCTTGCCCGAGGATATCCGCTGGCGACTTCAGCTCGGCAGCACCATGTCTCACGGCTCGGTCATGATGCGACGTGACGTGCTTCTGACCGAACGTGGTTACGACGAAACATGCTTGAAAGCGCAGGACTTCGAGCTCTGGCTCCGGCTTTCGGCGCGGCACGATATCGCGAATCTGCCGGAGGTGCTGTACACCTACACCGTGCGCGACCGAGCGAGCTTCGGTGTACCGAGCGAGGCTCAGTCGGTTGTGGTGGCCAATCACTTGCTCGCCGCGTGGGCGCACCTCCGAGTGGCAGCAGTTTCAGACGCGGACCGTTGCGCGATCGCTAGGGCGCTTGTGGAAGTGCAGCTCGGCGGCGGGCGATCCGCAAGGGCGGTCTCGCGCATCGAACGCGTGCTCCGTGCCGACGGGCCGACTCGTGAATCACTCATGGCCTGGCTTTACGCGACAGCACAGGCTCACGGCGCAAGTATATCGGTTATGCATACCTGCAAAGGAAGCAGACTACGCGAGCGAGGGCGAGAGCTTCGAGCGTTGGGTATCCGACGTCTTTGGCTCTGGGGCGCAGGGCGGCACACGCAGTGGGTGCTCGAGCACGCCACAGATCTGAATATCAAGGTCGAAGGGATCGTGGACGATGTTCACTCGGGCGAGGTCCGCTTCGGCTTCGTGATCCTGAACCCGGGCGATCTGCTCGCGGGATCTCACGTTCTACTCTCGAGCGATCAATATGAGGACGAGATGTGGGCGAGGAGCGGAGCGTTGCTGGCGCGTGGTGTCTTCGTCCATGGCCTCTATCGTGCCGACCGCGAGTATGCGAATGAGACGACTGCGTTATCGCGCGAGCCTGCGCTCGAGCGTGTCGCGTGAACCCGCTCGTGAGCGTCATCGTCCCGTTGTACGAGTCCGCGACCACGATCGGTGATACGCTCGGTTCGTTGCGTGCCCAGTCGCTGACCGATTGGGAAGCGATCGTTGTTGACGACGGATCGACCGATGATGGGCCGAGCATCGCGGGTCAGATCGCCGCGTCAGACCAGCGCATTCGCGTGGTGCATCAGCCCAACCGTGGCCTCGCGCGAGCAAGAAACACAGGGCTGCAACACGCGAGCGGTCGTTTCGTGTACTTCTTGGATGCCGATGATTGGACCGAGGTGCGGGGGATTGAGAAGCTCGTGGCGTCGTGCCGATCATTCGAAGGAGCCGCGTACGGCGCGTACCAGTGTCGTGGCGCTTCGGGTGAGGCTCTCGGAGTCACATGCTGGCCGTCCGCACATTCAGTAGGCTTGGACGAGCTCCTCGAACACAATCGATTCGCGTCGCACGCGCAGTTGATAGAACGTCGGCTTCTGGCTGGCATGAAGTTCAACGAGTCGCTGCGAGTGGTGGAGGATTATGACTTCTGGATCCGGCTGGCTGAGCGAGGCGTGCGATGGCGAGCGATCGATGATGTCGTTGCGAGCTACCGCGTGCGGCCTGGGAGCTTGAGCAAGGACTTCGCGGCGATGTTCGAAGCGGCCGCGCAGGTTGTGAGCGAGGGGCACGAACGCCGCGCGGTCCAATTCCGTGGTAGCCCGGAGTTGAACGCGGAACACAGCACAGCGCAGCAAAGGCGGAACGCGCTGAATGCTCTCGCGATCGAGTATTGGAGCGCGAGCGTGATCGTCGGCCGGCGCTGTGACGAGGGGACGGTCCGTCGGTTCTTCGGCGCTGAATCCCGCGAGGTGGACATCACCGCAGACGCGGCCGCGAGCGCGGTGTACTGGGCCGTGGTGCTCGGGCGAGGTCAGCGCCCGGACTTGTGCGATCCGCTGGCGGGTGAGTGGATCGAGAGCGCGGCGGCCGCCTGGGATACTCTCGAAGCGATGCGGCGTGTGCGGTCGGGGTTCTGTGGAGCGGCGACCGCAGCGCTGGCCGCCACGCTGGTTTCTCCAGAGCGCGTCGCGCGTTGCATTCTGGATCGCTGCCGCTCGGGTCGCGTGATTCTCGTTGGGCTGGGTTGCAACGGGCGTGCGATCGTCAAGTGCGCTCAGACCATCGGTCGGTCGCTTGAGGTTCGGGACGATAACGTGCAGGTCGCGCGACGCACCGCCGAGCGCGAAGCAGCTGGCATCGTATCCCAAAGCATGGTCGCTCCGATCGGCCGCGACGACACGGTGATCCTCTCGCCGACGGAGGTTGATGGGCTTGTTTCTCGGTTTCAGACGCACCGAGTGTTGAGTTGGTCAAAGGTGCGCGACGATCTGGCGCAGGAAGAGTTGAAGCGCATTAGCGTTCTGCTTCGAAGGCCGCCTCCCGCTCACGAACGCACCGCGAAGTAAGCCGCGGAGCGTTTGCAATTGTGTGTGGGTTACGGCTCGGCATGAACGAGACGCGTAACGCCGCGTCGCCGGAGTGTGTCGG
>CAZIMT010000059.1:5489-17838 GCA_964540295.1 uncultured Phycisphaeraceae bacterium | reverse complement strand
GCCTGCCCGATCCCAAAGTGTGCCGCCGCTGGCGAAGCCATCTGCTCGGCCAGGAACATCTGCTGCTTCCGATACCGTTCGTCCTTCAGGATCCCCTTCCCGATGCAGTATCGAACCTCCTCGCGTTCCGGGTCGATCAGCAGCGTCGAGCCGCCACGAAACTTTACCGGGAACTTCGCCGCTGACGCTCGCGGCTCACCCTTCCTCATCCGCTGTTCCTGCTTCGAAAGGTGACCAAAGAAAATCTGAGGCATCCCCGTCTCCGCGCACTCCATCCACTGCGTTGTCTCGATCAGAAGTTCAGTGAGCACCTCGCCGTCGGGCCCTAACCGCCGCACGGGTCGCGCGGAATGAACCTCGAACTTCATCGTCGGATCGTCCAGCACAACGCCCAGCGCTCGTCCAAGAGTCGCCACGTCCGGCTTCTTCAGCGTCTTCACCGCCGACGCAAGGATCTCGTACGCCGCCTCGCGAAGATTCAGCGCAAACTCCGCCGCTGGTTCGCGTTCGGTGTCCACGTCCCACCATCCCTTTTTCCCGTCCAGCGTCATGCTCGCCAGCGCGGCCTTGTATTTCTTGAGCATCGGCTTCACAAACTTCTCACGCAACAGAACATGCTCGCCCGACCCGCTCGCCAGACCCTTCCCCGGCGACGCCCACCGCAAGCTCGACGGCGACAGCGACGAAACCCCCGACGGGTACAGCCCGCGCCGCCGGAACGCCTCCACCAACGCCACGCGATAGTTCAGATCGTCGTCGCTCACCACCTCAAAGTCTGCCGTGATCAACGCCCGCAGATAATCGCCGAACGTCACGTCCACCGGAGGGCAATAGTCCAGCGCCCGGATGCACATCGTCAGCACGTGCCCGGCCGACTTTGAAACCTCGCGTGACAACCGGTTCACCAAATCGGGGTGCAAGTCTCCGGCCGGAAGCACGCCCGACCCCCCCGACGCCAGCCGCACGAGGTCTCGCGTCCGGGTCTGGTAAATCGAAAGAAACGCTGAAAACACGGCCGAAACCAGTATCGCCCCACGCTCGTGCGGCTCGGTCGTCCGCGCGTACCGCGCCGGGTCGGGCGCGATCGCCTTCCATTTGCCATCCGTCCGATCAACCCGCCCGATCGCCGACCGCAGCGCGCCGTAGTTTCCGGTCGCCTCGCCAAACTGCATCGCCAGCTCGCCCAAGAGGCTCTCCGTGGACAGATCGCCGCGTGTCTTGGCGACCTGATCGCGCACGACCGCGGGGAACGTGAAGTGGTGCAACAACGCCACGATGTCCGCAAACCCCTCGTGGAACGCAAGCGCGTCCGGGTTGGTCGGCTCCATGAACCGCGGGTGCAGACCGTCGAGCAACGCATGCGTCGTCTCGTGCACGATGATGTCGTGCGACAAGCACGTAAATACCGTCCCGCCCGGCAAGTTCCGCCCCATCGTGCCCAGCGTCGAAGGTGCCTGAAAATATCCGAAAAGCAACGCACGCCGCTCCGCGTCGTAATACGCGTTCTTGGCACGCATCGCGTGCGGGTACACTCGCAGCCGCCGCACCGGCACGTCACGCTTCTTGCCCTTCATCCCCGCCGGGTACCCGCTCTCGCCCACCTGCAGCGGCCTCCACAACACCACGCGACCTAACGCTACCTCAAAGTGACGGATCGTCGACATCGCCACCGCGTACACCATCTGCTGATGGAACCGCGGGTCGTCCTCGGTCGGCTCCAGCCCGTGCTGCGCTCGGATCTCCGGGTCATCCAGGTCCACCGGCGTGTACGAAACGCCTGACTCCGGATCAATATCAATAATATCGAGATACTCGCCGACCGGACCCGGCGCTAACTGCTCATGAGGCACTACCACCTCGGCCCGGTTGATCTGCCACGTCTCGACCCCAGTGTCTAGCAAAGGGTCGAACGCGTAGATCCGGAGCCGCCTCGGCCGCGATGACGGCTCGCGCGGTTCCGGAGAAACATTCTTCTTCAACCCTGAACGCCTTCTAGCCGCTGACTTCGCCATGAGGTACCTCACTCCAAGAACAGGCCACAGCCTACAACGCACGCGCGCGACGTGCGCAGAATCAACATCCAACCTGGACCGGCCGTCGAAGCAACTTTAATGACATCGCATCGCCGCTTCACGAGTTGTCATTCACCCTCGCCCCTCGAACACTTCAACATGCTCAACGTGAACGACCACGCCCCCGATTTCTCCTTCACCACCTCGCAAGGCCCGGCCACGCTTCATCAGCAGCTGAAACTCGGCCCTGTCGTCCTCTACTTTTATCCCTCCGACTTCACGCCGATCTGCACCGCCGAAGCCTGCGCCTTCCGCGATTCCTACGCCGATCTCTCCGCCGCCGGGCTGCAGGTCGTCGGCGTCAGCCCGCAGTCCAAAGAATCTCACGACAAGTTCAGCGCCAAGCACGCCCTCCCCTTCCCGCTCGTCGCCGACACCGACAAGTCAATCGCAAAGTCCTACGGCGTTACCGGCCCGTTCGGCCTGGGGATCCGTCGAGCCACGTACCTCATCGCGCCCAACGCAATCATCACCGACCGCACCGTCGCCGATCTTCGCGTCTCTCAACACAACGCGTTTATCCAGCGCGCACTCAGCCTCGCCAATCAGCGCACTGAACCAAGGCCAACCTCGTGAAATCTCTCATCTGGTTCCGCAACGATCTTCGCGTCCACGACAACACCGCGCTCCACGCCGCGACCAAGCCGGGCCAGAACCCCGACGGATGCGTGGCGCTCTTCGTGATCCCACCCACGCAATGGAAACGCCACGACTACGCCCCGGTTCGCGTCGACTTCATCCTGCGAAACCTCGTGATTCTCTCGAAATCTCTCGAGGCCCTGAGCATCCCGCTCCGGATCATCCACGCAGATCAAGAATCCGAAATCCCCAATCTCATCCTTCGAGAAGCCCAGGAATTGAAGTGCGGAGCGCTCCACTTCAACCGTGAGTACGAGGTGGACGAGGCCGCACGTGATGCGCGAGTCACGAGCCTGCTCGGATCCAAAGACATCACGGTGTGCGCACACCACGACCAGACCGCTCTGCCGCCCGGCTCTGTGCGCACACAAGAGAACAAGCCCTTCACCGTCTTCACCCCCTTCAAGAAGCGGTGGGGGGTGTTCCACGTGGAACAGGGCGGGACACCTGTTCTTGCGGCGCCCAAACCGCAAGCCGCGACCAGGATCAGCCCATCACCGATTCCCACATCGGTCCCCGGCTTTAAGAGCACGATCGATCCGACGCTCTGGCCGGCGGGTGAAGACGCGGCGATGAACGCTCTGCGAAAATTCGCGCACGAGCGTATCAATCGCTATAAATCTGACCGAGACTACCCGGCAATCCCTGGCACCAGCCAGCAGTCAGTGGCCCTCGCCACCGGCGTGATCTCGCCGCGCCAATGTCTGGCTGTCGCAATCGAGGCGAGCGGCGGGAAGCTCGACGGCGGCGGCCCCGGCCCGATGCATTGGATCAGCGAGATCGTCTGGCGCGAGTTTTATGTCCACGTCGTCGACGCCTTCCCGCGCGTTTGCATGCACCGCGCGTTCAAGCCCGCAACCGACAAAATCGTGTGGAGTCACGACGAACGGTTGTTCGAGCGCTGGAAGGCTGGCACCACCGGCGTGCCGATCGTTGACGCCGCGATGAGGCAGTTGAATCAAACAGGCTGGATGCATAACCGGCTGCGCATGGTTGCAGCCATGTACTTAACCAAAGATCTTTTCATCGATTGGCGCTGGGGTGAAAAGTATTTCATGCAGAATTTGGTGGACGGGTTCCTAGCCAGCAACAACGGCGGGTGGCAGTGGTCGGCCTCGACGGGCACCGACGCCGCGCCCTACTTCCGCATCTTCAACCCTGTGAGCCAGAGCCGGAGTTACGACCCCGAGGGCACGTTCATCCGAAAATACTGCCCGGAGCTCGCCTCGCTGGACAACCACGAGATCCACGAGCCGTACTCGGATGAGACCGGCGTTGCCCCGCTGCGGAGGTCGAAGCTCGACTATCCGGAGCCGATCGTGGATCACCGCAAGGCCAGGGACTACGTGCTCGCGGCGTTCAAGGCGATGGGCTCGGCCTAATCATGCTCTTCGGGATCGAGAGTGGTTTCAGGGTCAACGCGCACGGACAGGTCGTCGAACCACGCGGTCCCGGGGCCGCGGAGGAAGAGCTGGAGTTCGAGCGTGGCGGCGTCGCTGGGCACCGCGAGGACCGCGACGAGCGGGGTCCAGTCGAAGTTGCCGACCGGGAGCTGCGTGAGTTCGGTGTTGACCTCGGCCAGAATTGACGCGCGACCGACCGACCACGCGCGAGCGTACAAGCCGGGCGAGCCGGTGACGGCGAAGCCTCGGACGTAGCCGGTGACAACAACGGATCGACCGCGTGGCGCGGCGAGGATCTCGCAGGTCCACGTGGGCGTTGCGGACGTGGCATCGTGGTCGACTGAGATCTCGACGGCTCCGGTCTTCTCTCGGCCAGCGTTGGGCCGCCAAGTGCTGAAGACGCCTTGTGCGTTGATCGTGTTGACGCTCCGCCAGAGCTGCGATCCGACGTTGAAGTCGCCGTTGGCGAGGAGTTCGTTGACGGGCTTCTCGTGAGCCCAGCAGCCGGAGAGGTAAAGGATCGCCGCGAGAGCGAGCGGAGGCGTGAGGGGGGTCGAGTTCCGTGAGTCTGCGGAGCGAACTGGCGGGCATTCTGGCGGGCGTTCTAGCGGGTGTTCGGTCATGTGGGCTCCGTGCTGAGATGCACGAGTGTACAAGCTCTTTCCGCACACGTCGGCCGCGAGCGGCATCTGATGGGGGAAGGCTGGCGAATAGGATCAGCGGGAGTTCGTTGGAAGTGCGGGTTGGATAAGAAGTGAAGGGTGGAGAAGAAAGAGGAAGTGAAGAGCCGGCTCGGAGAGCCGACCTACCAAAGTGCGCACACTATACCGAGAGAGACCATGACCATCGTGAACCGTCCATTGAATCTTTCTGCGCAGCATCCGAGCACTTTGGTCGAGCTGCGCGCATCGGGTTGGAAGTCAAAGTCCGTCAAGAACGAACTTCGTGACAACCTCGTGCGGCAGCTGCGCGAGGGCGAGGAGTTGTTCCCAGGGATGATGGGTTACAGCGACACAGTGACGCCCGAGATCGTGAACGCGGTGCTCGCGGGGCACGACATGCTGTTCCTGGGTGAGAAGGGGCAAGGGAAGAGCCGCTTGATGCGGGCGCTGGTGCGGTTCCTGGACCTCGTGGTGCCGTATCTCGATGTGCCCGGCTGTCCGGTGCATGAAGATCCGTTCAGCCCGATCACCAAGTCGGGGCGTGAGTACCTCGCGCTACACGGCGACAAGAGCAAGATCGCGTGGTGGCCTCGTGAGGAACGGTACGCCGAGAGGCTCGCGCCGGGGACGAAGTTCGCGGACGTGATCGGTGAGATCGATCCGGCCAAGCTCGCGATGGGCGCGAGCATGTCGACCGAGGACGCGTTGTCGTTCGGGCTGATCCCGCGTCTTCACCGAGGGATCTTTGCTATGAACGAGCTGCCGGACCTGGATGACCTGGTGCAGGTCGGGCTGTTCAACATCCTGGAAGAGCGCGACGTGCAGATCCGCGGGTACCCGGTGAAGTTTGACCTGGACATTCTCGTGCTCTTCTCGGCCAACCCCGCGACTTACAACCGATCGGGCAAGGTGATCCCGCAGTTGAAAGACCGCATCGGCTCGACCATCCAGACGCACTACCCGCGCGAGCGTGAGGTGGGGATCCGGATCATGCAGCAGGAGGCGGGGCTGGATCTGGGCGGCGAGTACCCGGTGATCGTGCCGCCGTTCATGGTGGAGATTGTCGAAGAAATGAGCCGGGTGGCGCGGGCGAGCAAGTACGTGGACCAGCAGTCGGGCGTGTCGGCCCGGTTCAGCATCGCGAACTATCGCACGATGATCGCGTCGGCGCGGCAGCGAGCGATCCGGCTTAACGAGAGGCCAGCGGTGCCGCGGATCAGCGACCTTGCCCACTTTCATGCTTCGGCGATCGGGAAGCTCGAGCTCGACATGATGGGGTCGAGCCAGATGACCGAGCGGCAGGTGCTCGACGCGATCGCTGCCACGGCGATCAAGACGGTGTTCGACGAGTACGTGAGCGAGCACGGCCTGGGCGAGATCGCGGACGTTTTCGCCAAGGGCGTCAAGATTGAAGTAGGAGACACGCTCCCCAGCGGGCATTACGCCGAGGTGATGAAGCGGGTGCCCAACGTGTGGGAGAAGGCGTTCGAGGTGAACGCTTCGGAGAGCGTGCCGGTACGGGCGAGCTGCGTGGAGTTTGTGCTGGCGGGGCTTCACGCGGGTGACAAGATCAGCCGGAGCCAGAAGCATGGGCGGGTGAGCTATGACATCAAATGAAGATAGCGGCGGAGCGAGGCAGCGAGGCAGCGATGCAGCGGCGGAGAAGAAGTCTTCTGGGCATATTCAGCGTGGCCTTGGTGGGATTGTGCATACGTACCTGGGGTACGACGCGAAGAACTTTCCGTCGCCGACGAGTCCGCCGCCAGATGTTTCCGGGTTCGCGTTCCAGCACATGATGGCGTATGGGTCGCTGCGGAATCTCACCGAGGAAGAGTTGGCGAACGCGATCCGGCTCGATCCATCGCAGATCCAGGGGCTCGGGCCGAGCCTGGAATCGCTTCTGGCGATGCTGATGGAGCGGAAGAACAAGATTCTTTCGACGTACGAGACGACCGCGGCACAGGCGGCGGCGGACCGCGCGTATAAGGAACGAGCGCGGGCGGCGCGGCCTCCGAAGGCGCTGCGCGACGAGTTTAAGAAGTTGATCGACGCCGAGCAGATCCGTGAGCTTGAGAAGCTGTGGTACAAGGTCAACGACGACACCAGCGATTTCGCTGGCGACTTGACGATGGTGATCGACGGGCTCGGGAACAAGTATCAGATCGAGAAGCTCGCGAGCGCGTACCACTTCAGAGGCCGTGAGAAGATGACGGTGGACGAGGCGCTCGCGGTGAAGGAGGAGCTGGAGACGATCGACGAACTGATCGAGCAATTGCGCGAGGCGGCCAAGAACGCGCAGTTGGCGGTGATCGACATGGACGCGCTCTCGGAGTTCGCCGAGCCGGGCGAGATGGAGAACCTGCGGGCGTTGCAGGACCGGATCCAGGAGTTCGTGCGACAGGAGGCGGAGCGGCAGGGGCTGGAGATGACGGAGCGCGGGTACGAGCTGACTCCTCAGGCGTACAAGCTGTTTCAGGGGAAGCTGCTGGCGGAGATTTTCAGCGACCTGGAGGCATCGCGATCGGGGCGGCACGATGGGCCGGTGGTGGGCGAGGGCCCTGTAGAGATGCAGCGGACCAAGCCCTACGAGTTTGGAGATCCGGTGTCGTCGATGGATATCCCGGGCACGTTTGTGAACGCGATGGTCCGCGGGGCTGGAGAGACGGAGAGGCGAAGAGACAGAGAGACGAACTCGGGGGCGATGCCGGGGCGGCCCGCGATCTCGTTGCGGTCTGATGACATTCAGGTTCACCTGACGAAGAACAACCCCAAGTGTGCCACGGCGGTGCTGATGGACATGTCGGGGTCGATGCGGTACGACGGGCAGTACATCAACGTGAAGCGGATGGCGCTGGGGCTCGATGGGCTGATCCGGCGTGAATATCCCGGCGATTACTTGCAGTTCATCGAGATGTACAGCCTTGCTCGGCCTTGCCATTCGTCGGAGATCGTGAAGCTGCTGCCCAAGCCGGTGACGGTTCATCAGCCGGTGGTGAGGCTCAAGGCGGACATGAGCCGGACGGACGCGAGCGAGCTGGCGATCCCTCCGCATTTCACGAACATTCAGCGGAGCTTGCAGATGGCCCGACAGTTTTTGTCGGCGCAGGACACCCCCAACCGTCAGGTGATCCTGATCACGGACGGCTTGCCGACGGCGCACTTCGAGGGGTCGATGCTGTACCTGCTGTACCCGCCGGACTCGTCGACGGAGAAGGCGACGATGCGGGAGGCGATGCTGTGCAGGCGTGAGAACATCACGATCAACATTTTTCTGCTGCCGAGCTGGTCGCAGTCTTCGGAAGACATTCAGTTCGCGCAGAAGATGGCGGAAGCGACCAAGGGGCGGGTTTTCTTCACGGGCGGGCGCGATCTGGACCGGTACGTGCTGTGGGACTATGTGAACCAGCGGCGGAAGATTATCGGGTAAGGCGGCGTTTGAGTTGATCCGGCCCGGGACGAGCACGGCGGGGCGGGGCGCGGAGAAAGTCGGCTCGGAGAACCGACCTACCTAAGGCGGTTCAGTCGGTGCCGTAGTTGATCTCAAGCTGGCGAGCTCGGAAGCAGGCGGCGAGGATCAAGAGGACGGTGATGGTTCCGAGAGAAAGCAGCGCGCCGAAGGCTGAGACGGGCGGGGCGTCTGAGATCAGGAGCTTGAGGATCGCTGGCATGTCGATATCGGGGGTGGCGACGACGGGGCAGAGAGATTGGAGGTAGTAGATGATTCCCAGTTTCTTGAGCGTGATGGGCACGAACACGTTCGCGGCCTCCCAGACCAGCACAACAGCGGCGGGGATGATCGGGTTCTTGAAGAAGAGGCCCGCGCCCAAGAAAACGCTGCCGTAGGCGACGCAGGCGAGAGCGGTGACGCCAGCGTAATCGCGCAGGTGGGACCATCCCTGGGCGGCCATGAACTCCGTGACAGCCGCGCGGTCGTAACGGGCGAGGACGACGAGATACTGGAGGGCTGCGCTGAGCGTGAAGATCACGATGGTGGCGATCAGCCCGCTGAGGAACTTGCCCAGCAGCAGCGTTTCGCGGCGCATGGGCGTGAGCAGGAAGAAGTGGAGGCTTTTGTCGAGCATCTCGCCACGGAAGAGGTTGGTGAAGATGCCGACGCAGCCGAAGAAGACGGCGAGGCGCAGGAAGTAGAGTTGGAAGACGGTCGCGAAGATGAGGGTGTCGTCTGCGAGAGTGCCGGGGCTCTTGCGGTTGACGCTGTCGAGTACGCGGTCGGTGAAGCGGAAAGCGACGTCGAGCTTTCCGTCGGTGTAGCGAAGCGTGGTTCGGTCGATGAGTTTGCCGTCGTTGCCGGGGCCGCCTTCGATGCGGCGTTGCCGGTCGTGTCGTTGGTAGGGTTCGCCGAGTTTAGTGATGACGTCCTCGATACGAGCGCCGAGGCGGATGGAGGCGAGGGCTTTGGAACTGACGCGGTTTTCGGCCGCAATCTTGGTGAGGCGTGTCTCGTCGCGCGGGGCGAGGAACGTATGGGCTGTGAACAGGAACAAGGGGGCGAAGGCGAGGAGATAGACCCAGAGGCTGCGGCGTGCGAAGAAGGTCTTTCGCAGCGTGAGGCGGGTGACGGCGAGGACGGTGGTGAGCCCGCGAGTGTGGGCGGTGTTCATCGGGTGCTTCCCTCGCTTCCGATGAGGTAGCCGTAGACGGAGTTGACGTCGTCGTCGACGGGGGCGACGCTGAGTACTTCGAGGCCTTCCATCACGGCGTGGTTGATGGCGCGGTAGAGCCGGTCTGGCTCGTTGGTTTTGATGACGAGGCCGGAGCGGTCGGTAAGGATACGAGCCTCGACGACGAGGTTCTGTGCGAAGACTTTCGAGGCGAGGTCTGTTGGACGGTCGCAGCGAACGAGGACCTGCGTGGGGAGGTCTTGCAGCTCGCCGCGCACGCCCTGGATCGAGCCCTCGGCCATGACGTACCCGCTGTTGAGCAGGATCACGCGGTCGGAGATCACATCGACTTCGTGGAGGATGTGGCTGGAGACGAAGACGTGACGGCCTTGGGCGGCGTATTGGCGGAAGAGGGAGAGCGTTTCGGCGCGGACGAGCGGGTCTAGGCCGTTGAGCGGTTCGTCGAGCACGAGAACGCGCGGGTCGTGGGCGATAGATTGAGCGAGCCGGATGCGTTGGCGCATTCCCTTGCTATAGCCAGCGATTTTTCGGTTCGCGGCTTCGCCGAGGCGCACGCGGCCGATGGACTCGTCGGCGAGCTTCTTGCTCTGAGCGGAGGAAAAGCCGTAGAGGCTGAGGAATGAGCAGACGAACTCGAAGCCGGTCATGCCGCGTGGGAAGGAATCGAACTGCGTGGAGTAGCCGAGCACGCCGAAGAGTTTGTGCGGCTCGGTGGGGCGGATGCCTAGCACGGAGATCGACCCGCGGCTGGGGTGGACGAGCCCGGCCATGAGGTTCATGAGGGTGGTTTTGCCCGACCCGTTGGGCCCGACGAGGCTGGTGATCCCCGGCGCGATGTTGAGCGTGACGCGGTTGACGCCGAGAACCTCGCCATAGAAGCGAGAAACGTTGTCGAAGATGACGCGGTCGTCGTTCACTTGGTCACCTCGAAGGGGCGCACGCGGCGCGAGAGCAGCCAGAGCGACGCGGCGGCGGTGGCGAGCAGAACGAGCCACGCCAGCCAGATCGGGATGTCGGTGTCCGAGTCGTAGCGGAACATGCCCGCCCAGACGACGTGCATCATGCCGCTGAGGTTGAGCAGGGAGCCGTAGGAAGTGCGCATGACGGCGTTGATCGCGCTGCCGAACCCCGCGCCAGCGAAGAAGATGCCGAGGATGACAGCGGCGGCGGCGATTCGCCATTTCACCCAGGCGGAAACTGCGAGCGCCAGCAGCGAAAGCAGAATGGTCCAGACAAAGAGCGAGAGGAAGATCGAGCGACCGAGCCAGAGGTTGTCGCCCAGCCACTCGGAGGGGGCGATGCTGGCCTGGATGCCGTAGAGGAGCACGCCGGGGATCCATGTCACGAGGGAGAGAAGGCACATGAGTGTGAAGAGCTTTCCGAGAACGTACTCGGCGCGTGAGAACGGTCGGCTGAAATAGAGCGGCATGGCGCCGTTGGTGAAGTCGGGCGCGACCAGGCCGGGACCGATGAGGGCGGTGAGGAGGTAGGCGGCGGCGCCTTGGACGATGGAAAACACGTAGAAGAAGCCGCCGTCCACCTTGGGGAAGGTGCCGGGCTGCTGCCTGAACAAGGTGAGCAGGACCTGGTTGTGAGAGATGTAGATGAAGGCGGCGCAGGCGAGTGGATAGCACGCGCTGAGCGCGAGCGCCAGAACGAGGAACTTGGACTGGAAGAGGCGGGTGTAGGAATAGCGGACCAGGATGAGCGGGCGCGTAGATCGCGGCGTGAGCGGGCCGAGGTAAGGCTTGTAGGAGCGAGTGTAAATGGCCATGGTTCTGCGATCGTTTCGGGTGTTCGTGCGTGTGTTGGTTCGGGCGGGTGCTAAAGGGTGTCGGTGTCAGGGTTCTCTGGGGAATCAGGTTTCCATGGCCTTAAGGAAGATCTCTTCGAGCGTGTCGCGGCGGTAGTTGACGCGGCGGAGAGGCAGGTCGCGTTCGGCGGCCAGGCGGTAGATGTCACGGAGTTCGAGCTGCGGGGGAAGGACGATCCGGAATCGGCCCGCCCCAGCGGGGGTGCACTCGCAGCCGATGGCGCGGAACGCGTCGGCGAGTCCTGCGTCCTGGCCGGGGGTGTCGATGTCCACGAAGCGGGTGTTGGTCTTGCGCTCTTCTTCGAGGTTGGAGTGGTGCGCGATGCGGCCTTGCTTAAGGATGAGCACCTCGTCGCAGGTCTCTTCGACGTCGCGCAGGAGGTGGGAGCAGAGGATGATGTGCATGTCGGCCGAGTCGCGCATGTCGCGGATAAGGGTGAGCATGCGGTGGCGTGCTGGTGGATCGAGCCCGTTGGTGGGCTCGTCGAGGATGAGCAGGCGCGGCCCGTGGACGATGGCCTGCGCGAGCTTGGCGAGCTGCTTCATGCCCAGGGAGTAGGTGCCAACGGGGCGATAGCGAGCCTCGCCCAGCCCGACATAAAAAAGGACTTCATGGGCGCGTTCTAGGGCGGCCTCTGGTGGCAGGCCGGAGATCTCGCCCATCATGCGCACGAAAGAGACTCCGGAGAGATTGGCGATGAACGCGTCGTTCTCGGGCATATAACCGACGAGCGTGCGGATGGCGCGCATCTCGTGGCGGATGTCGTGGCCGAGGACGCGGGCGGTGCCAGCGGAGGGTGGTACGAAGCCGAGAAGGCTCTGGATAAGGGTGGACTTTCCCGCGCCGTTGGGTCCGAGCAGGCCGATGACGCGGCCCTTCAGGGTGATGGAGAGTTCGCGCAGGATCTCTCGCTTGCCGAATCGGACGCAGAGGCTGGCGAGATCGAGAACGGGCTGCATTCGGCGAGGGTCTTTCGAGGCGAGATGGGTTTGGGGCGAGGTTGTGTCGGTGCTTGTACGGAAAAATGGTTTGGCAGTTGCAGGGGAGCTTATGGAAGAAGATGAAAGAGAGAAGTGATCGCTGAATGGAAAGGTAGAAGAGTGGAAGGCAGGCGGG
>CAZIMT010000059.1:0-5389 GCA_964540295.1 uncultured Phycisphaeraceae bacterium | reverse complement strand
AGAGGTTTCGGGAACGGACGCTCAGGTCGTGGCGGGTTGGGGGTTGAGTCGGCCTTCGCTGCCAGCGACAACGACGCACGCGACGGCGTCGCCGCTGACGTTGACAATGGTGCGGCACATATCAAGGACGCGGTCGACGGCGAGGATGATGGCGATCCCTTCCGTAGGGACGCTGACGGATTCGAGGACGATGGCCATCATGATGACGCTTGCGCCGGGCAGTCCGGGCGTGCCGACGGCGACCACGGCGGACATGATGCCGACGGTGATGTGCTGGGCGACGGTGAGCTCGACTCCATAGAGCTGGGCGAGGAAGAGGACGGAGATGACCTGGTAGAGGGCGGTTCCGTCCATGTTGAGCGTGGTGCCGAGCGGGCACACGAAGTTGACGATGTCCTCAGGGATGCCGAGACGGTCGCGGGTGCACTGGATGGTGACGGGGAGGGTTGCGGACGAGGACGAGCTGGAGAACGCGAGCGTCATCGCGGGCGCGAGGGCTCGGAAGAAACGAGCGTAGCCGAAGCGGTTGCCTTTGGGAGAGACGAGGAACATCAGGAGCGGGTACTCGATGAGCAGGACGATGGCGAGGCCGCCGACAACGCAGAGGCAGAAGACCAGGACGCTGGTGAGCGCGCCGACGCCGACCCCGGCGACGAACTGGATGGTGAGGCAGAAGACAGCTAGCGGGGCCATGGACATGATGATGCGGACCAGAGCCATGACCGCCTCGGCGGCGCCTTCGCAGAAGGCCATGACGGGCCGGGCTTTTTCCTTGGGAATCATGGTCAGTCCGACGCCGAAGAGGAACGCGGCGGCGACGACCTGCATCATGGTGGCGGAAGCGAGGGACGCGAAGGGGTTGGTTGGGATGACGTTGAGAACGTAAGAGAAGAAGTAGTCGATGCCGCCCTTGGAATTGAGTTCGCGAGCCTGCGCGACACGAGCGGCGGCGTCGGCGGCCTTGCTGGCGACGAGGGCGGCGCGGGTGGTCTCGCTCACGTACGTCCCCGGCGCGACGAGTTTTCCGACGGTGACGGCGATCGTGACCGCGACGAGGAGCGTGCAGAGAAAGCAGAGAAGTGTCTTGACGCCGATCCGCCCGATCTTGCGGACGTCGCCCACGCCCGCGACCGCGCCGATGAGGCTGAAGAGGACGATGGGGACGGCGATGAACTTGAGACTCTGGAGGAAAAGATCGCCGACGAACTGGTTCGCGCGGGCGAGGAACCGCGCGGCGGAGGCGGTGGAAGTCGCGGCCGAGTTTGCCGAGGATTCGGTGAAGCGCGTGAACGCGGACGGCTCATGGACACCGAGTGAAGTCCAGGTTTGTGCGGTCCAGAACTCGTTGATCGCGGCTCCGGCAAGAACGCCGATCGCGAGCGCGATGAGAACCTTCCAATGAAGGGCGAGCCCCTTGACGGGAGTGACAGTTGAAGACGCGGGTGGTGCGATCACGGCGAGAGCATACTCAGTGCGTGGCCTCGGTGCGCGGAGATCATGTGTCGTCAGACTACGATTGGCGGCCCTTTGAGCCGCGAACAGTGATCGCGAGGATCGTGCGATCGTCGGCGGTCGGCCGGGCGTCGGTGAAACTGGAGACGGCGCTCAAAATCTCGGCGACCAGTTGGTCGGGTGATCCGCGATGGTTGCTGAGGAGCGTGTCGAGGCGTTCTTCGCCGAACATTTCGCGGGCGGTATTGAAGGATTCGGTGACGCCGTCGGTGTAGAGGAGGATGGTGTCGCCGAGGCTGAGGGTGACAGCGTGCTCGACGTAGATTTCTTCGGGGCGGATGCCGAGCGGGAGGCTGCCGACCTCGTCCATTGCGCGCACGCCGTGTGCGGTTTTCAATCGTGGCGGGTTGTGACCGGCGCTGGCGTAGGTGAAGGCGCGGGTGTCGGGGTTGTAGACCGCGTAGAACGCCGTGACGAAGGCGGGGTTGCGGGCGGTGTAGTGGTTGCAGAGCTTGGTGTTGAGATGTTGGAGGACCAAGCCCGGTGGCATGGTGGGGCCGGGGTAGGAGTGGACGATGGCGTGGGTGATGGCCATGACAACGGCGGCGGGTGTGCCGTGGCCGCTGACGTCGGCGATGAAGATGCCCCATTGATTGTCGGGAAGAGGGAAGATGTCGTAGTAGTCGCCGCCAGCCTGGACCGAGGTTTGATAGTGAGCGGCGAGGTCGAGGGTGGGGATCTCGGGCAGGGTCTCCGGGAGGAGCGACCGCTGGATGTCACCGACGATTTTCAGTTCGTTGTTGATGGCGTTGTAGGCCTCGGTGAGTTCGCGGCGAAGGACGAGGTTGAGAGTGCCGCGGCCGAAGAGGTTGGCCTGCCACAACAGGTTCGAGGCCTGATCGACTGGGACTTCCGCGGGGTTTTTCCAGAGGATCGCGGCCATGTTGAGCGCGACGCCGTCGTCGTAGTGGGGCATGACGATCGCGCCGCGATAATCACGGAGATACTCGGCGGCTGGATCGTCGTTGGCGACACGCAGGTCGGTGGTGACAACCGGTTCGCCGCGGTACATCCACTCGCCCAGGATGCCGCCCTTGAGGAGCGGCAGCCGCTCTTTCTGCCGCCAGGGATCAACCTCGTCGGTCCAGTGGCTGCTGCGGGTGATGCGGTAGTAGGGCGGTTCTGTTCCGCGGCGGCTGAAGGAGTGAATGGCGTCGCGCGGGCGGAGCTTGCGCACGCCATCGCCGTAGAGCCGGACCATGCGCTGGGGGTCCGCCTCGCGGCTGACGGCTCGCATGAGTTCGTCGACGGATCGAAGATCGTGCTGCCAATCGTGTGATTTAAGCATGGGCTAAGGGTGCTCAGTGCGTGCGTGGCCGGGGGGTGATCGCGGTTGATTACCAGCGCATGTGGACTTGCATGTGGTAGTAGCCGCCGGTGGGTCCGTCATCGGGAAGGGTGGCGAGCCAGACGCTGGTTTTGGCACCGTCGACGATTTCCATCGGCGCGTTCGCGCCGCCCATGTCGGTCTTGACCCAGCCCGGGTGGGCGGCGTTGACCTTGATCTTCGTGTCGCGGAGTTCGTGCGCGAGGTGGTTGGTGAACATGTTCACGGCCGCTTTGGACGAGTCGTACGCGAGGAGTTTGGCGCTGTAGATCGTGGAGTTCGGGTCGGCGTGCTCGGCGATTGAGCCGAGGATACTGGTGAGGTTCACGATGCGGCCGGCGTCGCTGCGCTTGATGAGATGAATGACGGCGTTGGTGAGCGCGACCATGCTGAAGTAGTTGGTTTCGAAGGTGTCGCGGAGGGTGGAGGTGGCGACGCGCGAGGGCGGGCCGTCAAGGTCGTAGCGGATGACGCCGGCGTTGTTGATGAGGATGTCGAGTCGGCCGAAGACGCGTTCGATGTGCTGGGCGGCGGCCATGATCGAGGCCTGGTCGGTGACGTCGAGCAGAACGAAGCGTGCGTCGAGTTTTTCCTGGACGAGCGATTCGGCGGCGGCACGACCGCGAGCCTCGTCGCGTGATCCGATGAGGACGGTGATTCCCTGACGGGCGAGCTGCTTGGCGGTTTCGAGGCCGATGCCCTTGTTGGCCCCGGTGATGAGGGCGATGCGGGTATGGCTTGCGGCGGCGGTCGTCATGATCATTCCTTTCGCGACTGGGTCCGTGAGTTTAGCCGCGATTTGCGGGGATGTATAGATGAGCGTCTATTTCTGTGCGATCACGTTCTTCGCACCTGCATCGGAGGGTTGGGCAGCACGCGACCGAGCTGGCGGCGTGGTCGTGGGTTATTCTGTTGAGATGACCAACCCGCCGCACCGTTCAGCAGTCGCCGACCGTCTGTCGCGCTTTGGCACGACGATCTTTACTGAGATGACCCGGCTCGCGCAGCAGCACGACGCGGTCAATCTCGCGCAGGGGTTCCCCGATTTCGACGGGCCGGAGTTTGTGAAGGACGCGGCGATCGCGGCGATCCGCAACGGGCGAGGTCAGTATGCGCGGATGACTGGCGAACCGGCGTTGAACCGCGCGATCGCGGCGAACTGGAAGCGGCGGGCGGGGATCGACGTTGACCCCGATACGCAGGTCACGGTGACGAGCGGGTGTACGGAAGCGATCGCCGCCACGATGCTAGGGCTTCTGAATCTCGGCGATCGGGTGGTGCTGTTTGAGCCGTATTACGATTCGTACCGTGCGGCCGTGGAGATGGCGGGGGCGGTGCCGATCTTCGTGACGCTGAGGCCGCCGGTTGTTCATGCCAGCGAGAGCAGTTCGAGAATCGTTGATCGCGCGTTCGAGTTCGATGAGTTCGAGCTGCGGCGGGCGTTCGAGCAGAGGCCGACCGCGATCTTGGTGAACACGCCGCACAACCCGACTGGGAAGGTTTTCACGCGCGAGGAACTTTCACTGATCGCTTCGCTGTGCGTGGAGTTCGGGGTGGTGGCGATCACGGACGAGGTGTACGAGCGATTGACCTATCGGGCGGATAGGCCGCACATCAGCCTGGCGGGCTTGCCGGGCATGAGCGAGCGGACGATCACGCTTTCGAGCCTTGGAAAAACGTTTAGTTTGACGGGATGGAAGATTGGCTGGGCGATCGCCTCGCCAGCGTTGTCGGCGTGCGTTCGCGCGGCTCATCAGTTTCTCACTTTTGCAACGGCTACGCCGCTGCAGGTGGGGGCGGCAGCCGCGCTAGACGATGGCGAGACGTATGTGGCAGAATTAGCCTTGGATTATGCGACGAAGCGTGCGTTTCTGGCGGAGGCTCTTGCGTCGATGAGCATGCGGGTGTTCATGCCGGAGGGGACGTACTTTGTGATGGTCGATCACTCGGCGGTGAGCGCGAGGCTGGGATTGACAGACGACGTCGCGTTCTGCCGGTACCTGACGCAGACGGTCCGCGTGGCGGCGATTCCTCCGAGCGTGTTTTACTCGGAGCCTTCGCGAGGTCGTTCGTTAGCGCGGTTCGCGTTCTGCAAGAAGCAGGCGACGCTTGATGAAGCGGTGAAGCGGCTTGGCGTGCTGCGGGTGTGAGGTCCGCACGAGAGAAGCCCGACAGGAGAACACCGCATGGATGATGCGAACGAGCGAGAACTCGGCCAACTGTGTGAGCGGGCTCGCCAAGAGCTGAACGCGGTGGTGCGAGCGGTGCGAGAGGCGGCGGACGCGGGGAACGCGGCCGAGCGATGTTGGACCGACGCAGATTTCGGGAACGCTTCTACGCCTGTGTTTCTTCTCGCGATCGGAAAAGCGTCGCTGGAGATGTCGCGAGTCGCGGTGGATCGGCTTGCGGATCGCTTGGTCGGCGGCGTGGTGACGGCGGTCCCCGAGCGGATAGATTTGGCTGTGTTGCCGTCGCGTGTTGTGGTGATGCCAGCGGATCATCCGCTGCCGACGGCGCGAAACGAGCGGGCGGCAACCTTCATGGCGGAAG
>CAZIMT010000058.1:0-17844 GCA_964540295.1 uncultured Phycisphaeraceae bacterium | reverse complement strand
TCAGCGACATCGCTCGCATCACCGACCAGTTCAGCAGCAGCACCGGCGAAACCTCCGAGGCGACGCGGCAGCTCTCCCAGAAGTCCGAGATCCTTCATCAGCTCGTCGAGAAGGTCATGATCGAACGCCGCACCAGCATCACGCAGCGGCAGGAAGCCCGGGGCGCGACCTCCAGCCGGGGCTCGGTCGTGGACATCTCGAGCGTCGGGGCGCTGCTGGAGTTCGAAACCGGCACCGAACCTGGGAAAAGCGCCAGGATCCGTCTGCGAAGCGAGGGGAACTCGGCCGACGTGGGGATCGAGCCGCGTTGGAAGAAGAACGTGAACGGCAAGAGCCAGGTGGGGGTCAAGTTTCAGAACGCCACGTCAGGACTGGCCGCGCTGGTGAGCACCGCCCGCGACCCCGTGTCGCGAGTGAAGCGCCCCAAAGCTTCGTAAACGAGCGGCTCCGGGCGACTGTCGTTCCTCCCGAGCGTTCACTCGTCGGCGACGAACGCCGCAGCGATGTGGGGCTGTAGGTGCCTCGCACGTGCGTTCGGACGCCAGGCTTGATGAGCACGCTCGCTTCGTCGCGAACCGTCAGAACTACTCCGGCCCGCCTGCGTGGCTCATCGGATCGACGCTGGCGTCCACGGGCGTGGCGTTGAGCCGGGCTGGATCCAAAGAGGGGAACTTCTGCGCGAGCTGGACTGCGTTCAGGCCACGCCCGAGTGTTGTCGCGCCGTCGGCCGAGAGCACGGTGTACAGAGGGTCCGCGATGCCAGCGTTGATCTGAACGCGATAGCCGGGCCCGACGATCGTGCCGATCTTGGGGCCAAGGTCGGGAGAGTCGCCAGCACCCTTGGCCGCGGGCGAGGCGTTCGAGGAGGTGGGTATCACGAACCGGCCGACCGAGATGACGAGCACCCAGCTCAGCGCGAACTTGGCGTAGCTTCGCCAGCCCCAGCGCCGCGTGGTTTGCGGCGAGACAAGGAGCGGTGTTTGGGGCGTGTTGTGAGAAGCCTTGACCATGCTGGAAATATCGACCAAGAAAGGCCCCGGCTTGATCGCGGACCATCGCCCGAGAAAACGCTGGCTTATGAACCTTCCTGAGGGAGAGGGGCAGGGGGTTCGTCAACTAATGCAGGGGAGTAGATCCAAACCTTTGCGGATGGTTCTGCTTCTTCCTACAAGAGCGTGGTAGCACAGGTTCTTTGACCTGTGTACGACCTGATCTACTTCTTCCCACCCGCCGCCCGCTCGGCCGCCTTCTTCGCGAGCTCGGCCTGTTCGGCTGTTTTCTTGGGGTTGGAGGCCGAGGGCTTCGAGCCCGCAACACTCTCGCGTTCGGTGTTCAGCCGTGCCACTGTCTCGTCCCACTCGGCCTTGTTGAAAAGGAAGCCTGTGGGCTCGTTGGTCTTGGGGTTGAGGATCCCCTTGGACGGGTCGATCGCCCCGCCGCGCATCCGAAGTTCTTTTTCAAACCGCCCGCGCGGCATGGTGATCTCGTCGCCGGTGTCGCTGAAGCGGATGGTGACGTCCTCGGTCATGCGTTCGGGGCTGTAGGTGTCATTGGAGCCGCTCATCTTGAGGTAGATCGTCACGCTGACGCCGAGCATCAGTGCCGCGAAGACCCATCCAAGCCATGGTGAACGACTTATGAAATCACGGATTCGATTCATCGGTTGTCCTGCTCCGGCGACGAGATCATCGCGAAGAAACAATGTCAGTTCAACAGAAGGCGTCGGGCACTGAGAATCAGAGTTCTCAAGGGTTTCGCTTGTAAAAATGACCCCAGTTGTAGAAGTAGGTGTAGGAATCGTACTTGTCCGCGCCGAAGGTGTATGTGTCGATGGGCACGGCTTTCACGCGAAGGTCGCCGAAGAGCATGTGATTGCTTCCACGCGGGCTACCGAGTTTGCTCTTGGCGTTGTCACGCTCGCGATCTCCGCGAGTTGCACTATGACGAGGGAATTCGTCGAGAGCGTCCATCGACCACACAACTTCTTCCGGGTGCCTCATCAGGCGAATCCTCTGCTGCGAAACCCCTGAGGGGAAGTTGGTCGCGTCTCCCTTGGTTATCGATGAGTTGTTGAACCAGTACTCGGTGTAGTACTGCCAAGGCCCGTTGAACTCGTTCGTTGGATAGGTGTGAATACGCCCGCCGCCACGAAGATACTCGATGTTCTCGCGTGATCGAACGCTCAGGCGACCCTTAGCGGTCGGGCACTCGAAGGGCTTGTTCCCCGCACCGCCGAGGTAATCCTGAAGCTGGACCACCGCGTTCACAAAGTACTGCCCGGCGATGTCCGTCTTTGGATTGGGCGATGTTTCAAAGTCCAGAAACTGCGCGTCTTTCTGGTTGTCGAGATAGAGCTGGATTGCGGTGCCGACCTGTCTCAAGTTGCTCTGGCAGATCACACCCCAGGCCGTTTTCCTGGCGTTCCCTAGCGAGGGCAGCAGAATGCTGATCAGCACCGCGATGATCGAAATCACAACCAGTAGTTCGATCAGCGTGAACCCAAGCCCTGCGCGAACGCGACTTCGTGACTCGTGCAACGCCCCGCCGTTCTTCGTTTTCATCATCGACCGGTCCTCCCCGTTGGGTTCCCCGCCGAACTCGCAACACTTTTTCCAAACTCTCGAATCCCGACCTTCGGCTCCACGCCGCTCATTCCTGCGGCCACGCTCCCGGTCACAGCCCCGGTCGCAGCCCCGGTCACACTCTCATTCGCATGGTCACCGCTGCCCGTTCCACCGATCTCCGCCCACGAAACGTCCACGACCGCGGTCGCTTTCCCCGCGAGCAGTTTTGGATCGATTACGTTCGATTCCAACACCACGCCGTCGAGCGTCAACCGCGGTTTCACGCCGGGCTGGCACGCCGCGGCGTCGAACTTCACTCGCAACGAGCACCCGCGATAGAGCCGCGTGACTTCCACCGCGCCGAACTCGGCTGGCGTACACGGTTCGATCAGCAGCCCGGCGAAAGTTGCGCGGACGCCCAGCACCCAGTCCATGCTGACCTTCCGCAGCCACTGGGCCGAGCCCGTGTACCACGTCCAGCCCGCGCGCCCCGGCAGGTCCGACAGCGGCCCGTCAACGTTTCCTGGCATCACGTACGGCTCGGCGCGATAGGCGTCCGCGTTGGCCCCGCGCGTCGGCGGTGAGACAGATTTCCAGATTTGCTTGACTGACTCGACGTCGCCTATCTTGGCCGCGGCCGCCAGGCACCACGTCGCGGCGTGCATGTACACCCCGCCGTTCTCTCGGGTCCCCGGCGCGTAGCGCGTGATGTAGCCGATCTTCAGGTCTGGCACCGTGTACCCCGGCGCCAGCAGCAGCGGCCCGAAGTTCGTCAGAAGGTTCTCCTTGACCGACTTCCAGGCTGTCGCGGCGCGGTCTGCGGTGGTGCAATCTGTGAGGATCGCCCAGGTCTGCGCGTTGAGGTGAATCTTGCCCTCGGTGTTGGTCGATGAGCCGACCCACTGCCCGTCGTCGCGTGTGCCGTAGCGGAAGTGCTTGCCGTCCCACGCCAGCCCGTTCACCGCCTCGGCCAGTTTCTGCCGCTTGGCCTTGAAGTCCGCGATCTGGTGCGTGTGCCCGTGCGTGCCGTCAAGCCGGGCGTAGATCACCGAGAAGTCTTCGAGGATCGAGCACAGGAACATTGCCAGCCACACCGATTCGCCTTTGCCCTCGACGCCCATGGCCGAGAGCCCGTCGTTCCAATCGCACGACCCGATCAACGGCAACCCGCGCGGGCTCATGCGGTTGAACGCGCGGTTGATGGAGCGCTCGCAATGGTCGAGCAGGGTGGTCTCGTTCTTGGAATCGACGAAGGGCTCGCGAAAGTTCAGGATCGCGGTGTCGCCGGTTTCCTTGATGTACTGCGAGATGATGTACGGCAGCCAGAGATAGTCGTCGCTGCACGCGGTGTGGTTGCCGAACTCGGCCAGCGGGTGCCACCAGTGATAGACGCTGCCGTCCACGAACTGGTGGCGTGCGTGAAGTCGGATTTGCTCGCGGCACTTGATCGGGTCGAGCGTGAGCCAGACCTGGCTATCCTGCAATTGGTCGCGAAACCCGAATGCGCCGGACTGCTGGTAATAGCCGGTGCGGCCCCACAGCCGGGCGCTAATCGCCTGATAGGGCAGCCAGGTATTGTTCATGACATCAAAGTCGGGCAGCGCGGTCTTTACAGCGGTGGGGGAGAGGCGGGTTTCCCAGACGGTCTTCGCGGCCGCGATCGCTTTGGAAACCGCTTCCTTAGGAGTGAACTTTTCGATGATGGCCTCGGTCTGGGCCTTAAAGTCGCCGATCGCCAACACGTAGTGCAGCGTGACGGTGCCCTTGGCGGGGATCGTGAAATCTCCGCCGAGCGCGGCTGCGGCATCGCCGAAGCGACCGAAGATCCCAGCGCCCGGCGTGCTTCCTGTCATGGCCACGGGACGCGCCGGATCGGCGTAACGACCGAGGAACGCGGTCTTGTCCGCCAGCGCGATCGGAGCGTCGAACTTCAGCCCGGCGACGGAGTGAGCCGCGACGTACGGCCAGGGCCTATTCCAGTGCTCGGCCTCGGAGCGCGGCGGCACGTCCCACATGTTCTTGATCGCGAAGATCGCGTCGCGAGAGCCGTCGCCTGTATTGCCAGCCGGGCCTGGTTCGTGGCTCGTGGTGAAGAACAAGCGGTGAAACTCGCGCTTGGCGTCTGGCGCGACGCCGCAGCACCAGTCGAAGTACGACGAGATGCGGAGTTTACGTGACCGCGTTTCCAGGTTTGTGAGCTCGACGTGCCAGAGTTCGGCCTGATCGTCGGCGGCGACCGTCATGGTCCAGACCGCCTTGATGCCGTGAAAGACGGTGCTGAAGGTCGTGAACCCGATGCCGTGCTCGCAGGTGTACGAGTCGTACTTGGGACGGCAGGGGGTTGGCGAGAGTGACCAGACTCGGCGTGCGTCACCGTCCGCGTCGAGATCCGCGAGGTAGAGGAACTTGCCGCACTGATCGCGCACGAGGTCCATGTCCCAGCGTGTCAGCACGTTAAGCTGGCTGTTGTCGAACCAGGAAAAGCCGCCGCCGTTCTGGCTGACGACGAACCCGAAACGGCCGTTGCACACGACGTTGGTCCACGGCGTGGGCGTCGCGGGGTCGGTGATGGTGAAGGCCTTACCGTCGGCGGAAAAGTGTCCGTACTTGTTGGCGAGCATGTCAGCGTTCGTCCTGAGCCGCTATGGGCTGGAACTGAAAATCTCGGTGAGAACCGAGAGGGAAGTACAACGAAGGGGGGTGCGACATCAACGAAAGAGGCGACTTTGGAAACCGGCGCCACTTCGTGGCGCAGGCGTGTCACTCGTGGCTACTTCAACCGCGTCTTCGGTTTGAACGCACAAACAAAGTTCCGGAAGATTCCGGAAGACGTTCCCGCCTCCCGGAACCGATCTTTCGATTACTGCTGAACGGCCCTCGCTCGTCGAGAATCAGCCGGTTAGCTCAGTGCACGATCACGCACGGCGACGACGGCTGGCGAACATACCCGCGAGGCCCAGCACCGCCATACCGGCCGGGGCGGGGATCTTGATGTTCGTGAAGTCGGCGATCGACGTGCCGCCCGGGGCGCCAGCGTTCTGAACGCCCAGACCGAGGAAGAAGTCGAAGCTGGAAACGATGCCGCCTTCGAGGTTGGAGAACGCGATCTGGCCGCTGGAAACGAAGCCAGCCCCGACGTCGTACTGGTACTCGATCGTCGAGGGGATCGTGGAGGGGTTGACGCCGTCGCCGTTACCCGGGCGATAGGTCATCCTCAGCGACACCGGAGCGCCCGGAGTCCAAACAATGCCCGCGCTGTAGAACGGCAGGACCGAACCGAAATTCGCAATCTCGCCGTTGGGCAGAACGCCGAAGATACCGAGCCCGAACTGATCGATGTGGAACCCGCCCTCGCGGCCGCCAGCCGGGGTCGCGTCAAGGTCGAGCGTCGTGCAGACGTCGAAGGCGTCGCCGTAGTTGAAGTCCTTGGGCGATGTGCCGCCGTCTTCGGAGAAGTACGCGCTATGCCGGTTTGCGAACCCGCCGCTGCCGAAGTTGGTTTCGGTGTACTTGATCTGGGTCGGGAAGTTCCGAACGACCGTGAGATTGCTGTCGGGGTAGTCGTTGAACAGACGGTCTTTGTAGAACACGCCGTTGATCGCGGCCTGGGCCGAGCCGGCCGCCGCGAGCAACATAAGAGCCGCCGGGATCGCCTTTGAAAACATTTTCTGCGCCATGGTCTTACTCCTCCGAAAACAGGTTGAACCGAAACTGGAAACACGCTGCCTCACCCGACGCGGAAATCGTCGGAACAAAGTGAAAGCGCTTACATCTTGACCGCTTGTCGGCTCCGTGTCAAGCCCGTTTCGCCCGTGAACTCACCCGATTCTTGGATTTTTTCTCGATCCAGCCCTGTTCGGACTCGTTACCGGGTCCGATTCAAACCCAGCCGTTCCATCCCCGCCCGCACCGTCGGGTGCGTGTGAAAGAGCTTCCAGATCAGCCCGGTGCGAGCATTCTCGATGGCGAGAATTAGCGGCCCCTGATCGATCGCCACGTCGTCCGCCGCCGCCCATGCGGCAGTGGACCCGTTCCCTAGGTTGAACGAATCTAGAAACCCTCGGCCTCCCGTCGCCGGGTCACGCCACACCAGCGGCGTCCCGTCCGCCCGCTTGAGCGACGCATAGAACCGCATCGCGGCGATCGATGCCGCTGGCTCGAACAGGATCGAGCACCCAGCGGCGTAGGGTGCAATCGTCCCGTCTCCGAAGTCGTCTTTCGGGTCCGCCACCGCGTAGTCGTACTCGGCTCGCGCGCCCGCCATCTTCATCGGTCGCGGGAACAACCCCGGCACGGCATACCCCTGCGCAGCGTCGCTCGCGGTAAGACCCCAGGCGTTCTCGCCCAGCGTCGGCACTCTGCCCGAGTTCAGCTTCGCCTTGTCGCGGTGCATGTTCACCACCCGCCGGCTGTTCTCCCACCAGTCCACGCGCGCCCGATGCAAAATCCCATGAGCCGCCGGACTGTCGGGCCCCATGCCCGCGTAGTCGATCCAGCAGTGCGCGAAGAACGACGTGAACAGAGCACCCGACCAGGGGAACCACGCCTGCGTCTCGCCGTTCCATTCACCGAGCTGACGCCGAAGCCGGTAATAGAGATCCGGGCTCCCGCGCCGTGATTCGACCGGCGCCGACGCCGCGAGGAACGTCACGAGTTTCTGTTCGTCGCCGCAGTCCGCCCAGTAGTACGGCACAAACTTGCCATCGCCCGTCGGGTCATCGCGGTTGTCCGGTTTCCACGCGAGCGTGATCATGCCCTGAAACCACGGCTCTTTGGTGTCCTTCACGCTGTAGAACGCCCAGTCCGCCTCGTCGATCAAGCGATCGCCCATCACAGCGACCTCGCCGCCGAAGTACGAGGAGGCCGTGATGACGCCCGCGAAGAGCAACGCCGAATCGATCGTGCTGACGACCTTTTCGTACCCGTCGTTGGACGGGGCCGCGGTCGCGCCGTCGAGGTAGTGATAGAACAGCCCGCGCTTGCGGTTGGTGGGCTCACTTATCAGGCTTGTAAGGATCAGCCTCGCTCGCTCATTCGCTTGGGCCTTGGTCACCCACCCGCGCTCGACCCCGATCGGCAGGGCCGAAAGTTGAAACCCGACACCCGCAACGCTCACCAGCGTGACGCTGCTGCGATCGGGCACCATGCCCGTCTTGGCGTTCGCGCCCGACCAGAAAAAATTGAACGCGCCGTGCTGAACATCGTTGAGGAACTTTTCATCATCAGGGCTGAAATCAAAGGGCGGCCGCTTGCGGTCCTTCGAACCTTCGATGACCACTTCGGGTCTCGCGACCCGCGTCGGCGAACTCGACACCTGCGATTCAGGATTTCTTTCGTCCTTGGCGCGCTCCTTGGAGCCCGAGCACGCCGCGACTCCGACTCCGACACCGACACCGACCCCGACCCCGATCGCGATCGCCGTCATCGACCGGGCGTGGCCGCACGCGCCGCGCCGCGTCACCCGCGTGAAACCGCTTACATTTATGGGTCGTGAAAGTTTCGTCGGCATGTCCAAAGTTCCGTTGTGTTCATCGGGCTGGGCGTAAAACCTCGCTGCGGGGCGGGTTTGTGCCGATTCGGGAGTGGATTTCACGTTGATCCACGCTCGGGCATGGTAGCATCGTGCCAAATGTCCGCGATCGGCCGCAACAACAAGCACGCCAGAGGGGATGCCAGCCGGGACGCCGACATTCCCGCGAGAGGCTCCTCAGCGGAACACCGCTCTGCGTCCATCAGCGACGTGGCCAAGGCCGCCGACGTTTCTATCGCCACCGTCAGCCGGGTTCTCAACACCCCGGGCCTCGTATCCGCCGACACGACCCAGCGAGTCCGCGACGCTATCGCCGCGCTCGGCTTTCGTCCCAACCTCTTCGCTCGCGGACTCATGACCCGCCAGAGCCGCGTGATCGGGCTCTCCGTCCCCGACCTTCATGGCGAGTTCTATTCCGCCATCCTCCGCGCCGCCGACGCGCGAGCTCGCGCCGCCGGGTATCACCTGCTGGTCAGCACCGAGACTCGCGGCCATCACGCGGAGGACCAGTACATGCCTCTTGGCCTGCTCGACGGGCTGGCCATGATGATCACCGAACCGAGTGAGAAACTCGTCACGCACGCGCGAGCCTCAGGTGTTCCCATCGTTCTGCTGGACGCCGACCCCAAGGAACTCAACGTCGACGCGGTAGAAGTGGACAACACCGTCGGCACCGCCGAAGCAACCAACCACCTTCTTGAGTACGCGCCGCCGAATTACTGCGTCTTCGTCGGCGGCCCCGCGGAGAACTTCGACACTATCCAGCGCTCGGCGGCCTTCAGTGCGGTGCTGGCCAACCACAGCGGCAGCACCGACCCCTCACCATGTTTCTTCGGCGAATACTCGGTCAACTGGGGTCGTGCTTGGGCCTCTCAGATGATCCGCGACGGGCACCTTCGCGGTCGCGGCGTGCTGGCGGGCAACGACGAGATCGCCTGGGGGATCATGACCGCCGCCCACGAGGCCGGGCTGCACGTGCCGTCCGACCTTCGCGTCATCGGCTTTGACGACACTCGACTCTGCACACTCGTGCGCCCCGCTCTCTCCAGCGTCCGGGTTCCATTGGCCGAACTCGGGTCGGCCGCGATCGACCTGCTGCTGGCCCGCATCGGCAACCCTCAGCTCGCGCCCGAACGCCGCCGCCTGCGTACGTCGCTGGTGATTCGCCAGAGCAGCCGCCCGCAGGCGTGAAGATCGTTCGCAAGTTTCAGAGAGATAGTTTTCCAAACAAGGCTTTCGGCCTTTGACGTTGAACGCGAGTCGCCGAGGGCCACGCTTCCTGAAAGTTTCGATTCCAAGCAGGAAACCCGTCGAAATTCCTGAGAATTTGGAACTGTCCGAGATTATATCAGAGTCCGGCAAGCACACCGTTCACTGCTTCCCAGTACTCAGCCTGCTCGCTCAGTCCAGAGTTGTGCGACCCATCCAATTCAACAAAGGCGGAGCCAGGCACAAGTCTGTGGAGCTTGAGCGCGTGCTCGAACGGGACGATCTCGTCGCTGCGGCTGTGAAGGATCAGGACTTTGCAATTCAGCGTCGGTAGAACGCGGTCGGTACGGAACGGGTGACGCACCAGGAACGCGGGGGCTCCGAACCGCGCGGCCAGGGCAGAGATGCTGGTAAATGGCGATTCCAAGATCAACGCATCTGGTGGGCGAAGTGCGGCCAACTGAACGGCGATACCGGTACCAAGAGACCGGCCGTGAAAGATGAGACGAGACGCGTCAACACCAGGCTGTCTTTCGAGCCAGTTAAGGAAAAGTGCGGCGTCGGTGACCAGGCTTTTCTGCGACGGGCTGCCCGTAGATCGGCCGTACCCGCGGAACTCGGGGAGCAAAACGTTGATGCCGCGGTCGTGATAGCGTTTGACAAGGCTGAGATTAAAATCAATCAGCTCGGCGTTGCCGTGAAAGAAGATCACGGCGGGCGCTTGGCGTGTCGCGTCGGCAGTGGGGAAGTACCACGCCTCGACACGTGCGCCGTCGTCAGTTGTTATCCACACTCGCTGTGCCTCGGGAGGGATGAGCGCGTCGTGCAGGGGTCGGCCCGCGAGGTCATGTGGGAAAATCATCTTCTCTTGGAAAAAAGTAAGTGCCGCGAGCCACATGACGTAAAAGATCAGTAGATACAAACAGGCACGTCTCACGGCACGTCCAGCGCGGTGAGTTCTTCGTGCCGAGAGAGGTTCAGGGGGCGCGGGTGATCTTGTCGTGGTCATGAATAATGCTCTCGATCTGATCAGAAATCGACTGGTGGACCGACGCCCTCACTTCAAAGCTACGTTCGATAGACCTTGGCGGGTGCATGGAAAGAGTTCGGGTAGCGCGAGGAATGCTCGTTTCGAAACCTCAACGCATCTCAAGAGTCCGTGCCTCAATCCCGCCCGTGTCCGCGCAGAGACGCGCCCAGATTCTCCCGCCAGCATCCGCTAAAAATCTCCCTGCATCCCGACCTCTTCCTGTACAATCTTTGATACGCTGGCTTGCCTCAGCCTTCCGAGACCGCGCGGCCGGGACTGTCATGGATCACATTACCTCATCACGCCTCGCCGATCTCACCCGCCGCGGCGTGCTCGGCTCTCTCACCGCCGCGGGCGTCGGCTTCGCGTTCTTCGGGCCGCGCGGCGCCAAGGACAACCGCGACGGCCGGCTTGTGCTTGATTACTGGGAAAAGTGGACCGGCCAAGAGGGCGCGGCCATGCAGGGCATCGTCGATCGATTCAACCAATCTCAATCCAAACTCTTTGTCCGTTACTTCACGATCAGCGAGATCGACAAGAAGGGCGCGATCGCGATCGCGGGCGGTGCGCCGCCCGACCTCATCGGGCTGTATGCCTACAACATCCCGGGCTACGCCGAGAGCAACGCGATCCTTCCGCTTAACGACCTCGCGCGGAGCGCGGGCATCAGGCAAGAAAATTATGCTCTTGCGGTCCGCGAGCTCGTCGAGCATCAGGGCAAGCAGTGGGGGGTTGCGAACACCTGCGGCAGCGTCGGGCTCTACTACAACAAAGCGATCTTCCGCGAGCGCGGGCTCGACCCGGAGCGTCCGCCTCGCACCATCGCCGAGCTGGACGAAATGGCGCGGGCGCTCACAATCACCGGGCCCGACGGCCGTCTGTCGCGCGTGGGCTTTGTCCACACCGAGCCCGGCTGGTGGTCGTGGGACTGGGGCCACTTCTTCGGCGGCTCGCTGTACGACCTCGACACCGACAGCGCTACCGCGACGGCCGCCGCGAACATCGCCGCGTTTGATTGGGTTCAAAGCTATGGGAAAAACTACGGCGTCGATAAACTCCTGGGCCTGCAGTCGGGTCTCGGGAACTACAGCTCTGCCGAGCAAGGCTTTCTTTCGGGGCGCGTCGCGATGGTCGCGCAGGGGCCGTGGCTTGCCAACATCATCAAGCGATTCACGCCCGACCTCGACTACGGTGCGGCCCCGATGCCTGTGATAGACAGCCTCTACGACCCAACCCAGCCTGTCGCCCTGATCGAGAGTGACGTGCTGGTCATCCCGCGCGGCGCTCGCAACCCCGAGGCCTCGATGGAGTTCATCGCCTTCACGCAGCGGCGTGAGAACGTTGAAGAGCTGAGCCGCATCCACTGCAAGGCTTCGACGCTCGCCACCAGCACGCCCGAGTTTTTCGCCACCCACCCCAACCGCTGCGTCGCGATGCACGACCAGTTGGCCAAGAGCCCGCGTGCGTTCACCTCGCCCCGGACTCGAGTTTGGCTTGAATATAAGGACGAGATGGAGAGCGGCTTCCAGAAGCTCTGGCGGCTCGAAGAACCGGCCAAGGCCGTTCTCCAGCGCGTTCAGGACCGCGCCCAGCTCTTGCTCGCCGACGCCGCCCGCCAACGCAACGCCCGCGCCGCCCTTCGTGCTAAGGTGTGAGGCCGATGTCCAACCAGACGCCTCGATCATCGATGACCCCAATGCTGCCGCGCCAGCGATCGCTCTCCGCCAACACCCTCGGCTGGATCTGGGTCAGCCCGTGGCTTATCGGCTTCATCGTCTTTCTTGCCGTGCCGACCGCGATGAGCCTGTACTACAGCCTCTGCGATTACCCGTTGCTCGAACCGCCGCTCTTTGTTGGGCTATCCAACTACCGGCGTATGTTCGATGATCCGGTGTTCTGGATCGTGCTGAGAAACACCGCGATTTACGCCGCGACATCGATCCCGCTGGGCACCGCAGCGGCCCTCATCATCGCTGCGTTGCTCAACAACAAAGTCCGCGGTGTTGGCTTCTTCCGCGCCGCCGTCTTTCTCCCGACCGTTGTGCCGCTGGCCGCGTCGGCGATGATCTGGCTCTGGATCCTCAACGGCGAACTCGGGCTCCTCAACGCCATCATCAATCCCATCCTCAAGCCCTTTGGCCTCCACGGCCCGGCGTGGATCGGCTTCCGCGGCACCGGCGACAAGGCCTGGGCCATGCCCGCGCTCGTGTTGATGAGCCTCTGGGGCGTCGGTCAATCGGTGGTCATCTACCTCGCCGCGCTGCAGGACGTCCCCGAATCGCTGCACGAGGCTGCGTCGATCGACGGCGTCGGCCCGATCCGCCGCTTTTACCACATCACGCTGCCGCTGATCTCGCCCGTGATTCTCTTCAACGTGATCGTCGCCATCATCGGCTCTTCGCAAGTTTTCGGCGCACCGTACATCATGACCCAGGGCGGCCCGGACCGCGCGACGTACTTCTACTCCATGTACATGTTCGACAAGGCCTTCACCTACGGGCAGATGGGCTACGCCAGCGCGATGGCATGGGTCCAGCTCGTGATCGTTCTGGTCCTCACCGCCCTCACCTTTATCGTGAGCCGAAAGCTCGTTTTTTACCGCTCCGCATGAGCTATTCCGCGTCTCAATCTCGCCTGCGCCGCACGCTGCTGTACGCCGCACTGATCGCCATCGGCATCGCGTACTCACTCCCTCTCATCTGGATGGTCTCCACCAGCATCAAGCCCGAAGCGCAGACCGTCGAGCGAAGTATCAATTTCCTTCCGACGCCCGCCAGCCAAACCTTTTCCATCGCTGCCGACAATTACTCGCGCGTCTGGCACGACCCGACTGTGAACTTCCCGCTCTATCTTCGCAACACGCTGATCATCGCCGCGCTCAGCGTGATCGGGATGGTCTTATCGAGCGCCATCGTCGCCTTCGCGCTCGCCCGTCTGCAATGGCGCGGCCGGGGCACCGTCTTTGCGATCATCCTCGCCACGATGATGATCCCATTCCCGGTTCTGATGGTCCCTCTCTACCTCGTCTTCCGCGAGTTGGGCTGGATCGGCACGCTCAAGCCGCTGTGGGTTCCGGCCTGGTTCGGCGGCGCGTTCAATATTTTTCTGCTGCGTCAGTTCTTCATGTCGATCCCCCGCGAGCTCGACGAGGCCGCCCGCATCGACGGCTGTTCCACGTGGGGGATTTTCTGGCGCATCATTCTGCCGCTCTCCAAGCCCGCGCTCGGCGTCGTCGCGCTCTTTCACTTCATCTTCGTCTGGAACGATTTCCTCGCCCCGCTGGTGTTCTTGAGCGATCGCGATCAGTTCACCCTGGCGCTGGGTCTTCAGCTTTATCAATCGCAGGCTGGCAACACACCTTGGAACCTGCTCATGGCCGCGAGCACGTTGGTGATCCTGCCCGTGCTGATCGTGTTTCTCTTCGCCCAGAAGGCGTTTGTTCAAGGCATCGCCACACAGGGCATCAAGGAGTGAATCAGGTGGTAGTAGGGCGTGATAGGTACTTGGTAGCACGGTTCTCCGAGCCCCCGCTTCATCAAAGAGCTGGTCCGGGTTCGCTCGTCTCGCGACCCCCAAAGTCACACTGATTCTGTTCCCGGACCAGATCCGGTCGGTTAATCTTGTAAAAAACCAGTCAAAGCCCTTGACACGAGGCCTTAGAAACGCTCAAATGGAAGCGCTTTCATTCTCAGGCCGTTTCACCGGCCCGAGTTTGCAGAGTTTCGCCACCGAGCATCCCAGACAGGTTCACCCACGATTAGAGAGGATCCCGCTATGAAAACGTTCTCAAAGTTTATCCCCGCCTGCGCAGCGCTCGCCATCGCAGGCTTGGCCGCCACGAGCAGCGCCCAAGTCGCGGCGCTCGTTAACGGCAGCTTCGAAACCCCCAACGGTGCCAACGACAACCCCCTCGGTTGGAAGGACTTCACCAACGCTGGCGAACGCTGGCGTTTCCCCGGCGACGGCCTGGGCGCATTCGTCGCTCGCACTGGCACCAACTGCATCGAGCTCGCCAGCGGCAACAACTTTGGGGGCTTCACCACCGACAAGTTTGAGTTCGAGCTCGGCAGTACGAACAACGTCGTCATCTCCGTCCCGGGCCCTGACATCACCGTCTCGGGCTGGTACCGTATCCCCGCCGGTCAGCCGCTCGTTGGTGCAAACGCTGGCCTGAAGCTCGAGTTTCGTCGCCCCAACAACTCGATCGCCACCGCGGCGGAGTCGTTGACGATCAGCGGCACCACGAACGGAGAATGGGTTCGCTTCGAGCTGGTTGTTCCCAATTCCGATCTCACGCTCATCGCCGAGCAGTTCCCGCCCAAGGCCACGTCGGTAAGCATCCTCGCTCTCCGCTTCGGCTCCTTCTCCGCCACCGGCACCGTCTTCTTTGACGACATCGAGTTCCGCCAAGGATGCCCGTCGGACTTTGATCAGGACGGTTTCGTGACCGGCGACGACTTTGACGCCTATGTCGCGGCCTTCGAGCTCGGCAGCCCCTCCTCGGACTTCGACAAGGACGGCTTCGTGACCGGCGACGACTTCGACGCTTACGTCGCGGCCTTCGAGTCCGGCTGCTGATTCTTCGGACGTCGGTACTGCGAACCGACTCCTCTTTCCTCTTCCGATCTTTTGTAGGGCCGGTTTTCAACCGGCCCTTTTTATTTGGAGAGGAAAGGCCCGAGCCGAGAATCTGCTCCGGAAGAAACGAGCAAGGCGAGTTCAGCGGCTGATCTCGAGCGCGGGGACGAAGGCGTTGAGAACGCTGCAAACCTGCGGAGACGCGGTTCCTGTCAAACCGCCGCGAGTTGGTTGACTCGCTCGGCCTGCTGCCACTTGATCGTCCCGCCGACGATCGTCGTCACAGCCCGGCCCTTCACCTTCCGCCCGTCGAACGGCGTATTCCTTGATCTTCCCTCGAACCGCTCGGCCCGGATCGTCCATTCTTGAGTGGGATCAATGATTGTCACGTCCGCTGGGCCGCCGATTTTTAGCGCGCCGATCTCGCAATGATGGAGATTGCAGAGTTTGGCGGGCTCGATGGTGAGGAGTTCGATGAGGCGTGGCCAGGTGATCGCGCCGGAGGTGACGAGAGCCTCGATGTAGAGCGCGAGCGCCGTTTCCAAGCCGACGAGTCCGAAGGGAGCTTCCTCGAAGGGAAGAGATTTTTCGTCCGTTGAGTGCGGGGCGTGGTCGGTGGCGAGAATCGTGAGCGTGCCGTCGGCCACGCCCTTGACCACCGCGTCCACGTCGGACTTTTCGCGCAGCGGCGGGTTGACCTTGGCGAGCGTGTTGTAGCTTCGGCCGTCGGGGGCGGAACAGGCCTCGTCAGTCAGCAGTAGGTGGTGCGGCGAGGCTTCGGCGGTGACGGGCTGCTTGTCGCGGCGTGCGGCGCGGACGAGCTCGACGGAGTTGCCAGAGGAAAGATGCTGAACGTGATAGCGGCAGCCGATCGCGCGGTTGAGGCGGATATCACGCTCAATGATGATCTCTTCCGCGACGCGTGGCCAGCCCGGCAGACCAAGACGAATCGAGACCGCGCCAGCGTGCATCGCGGCGCCGCGGGTCAGGGTGGGCTCTTGGCAGTGCTGCATGAACGCGAGCCCGGTGGCGTGAACGGTGGTGAGCACGCGGGCCATCATGCTGGCCGAGGCGATGCAGTCGCCGTCGTCTGAGAATCCGACCGCACCAGCGCGATGACAGAGAAGGACCTCCGACAGTTCTTCGCCGCGCCGCCCTTTTGTTGCGGCGGCGACGGGGAAGACACGGCACGCGCCAGTGTTGGTCGCGCGGTCGTAGATGAAACGGACGATCTCGGGCGAGTCGATGGCCGGGAGCGTGTTGGGCATGCAGCAGAGCGTGGTGAACCCGCCCGCGACGGCGGCCGCGGTGCCGGTGGCGATGGTTTCCTTGTGCTCGTGCCCCGGCTCGCGAAGGTGGACGTGCGGATCGACCAGGCCGGGCGTGACGAGGCAGCCGCTGGCGTCGATAATGTGGTCGGCGGGTGATCGCGAGAGGTTTGGGGCGATGGCGCTGACGAGCCCGTCGATGATGGCGACATCGGCGTCGCGGTCGAGGCCTGAGGCGGGGTCGATGACGTGGCCGCCGATGATGAGGAGAGAGGGCATGAGTGAGAGGATACTGGTGGTGAAGCAAGAGAGGGACGAGCGGAGCGCGAAAAGCGATAGACCAAGAAGGGGACCAACCGCAGATTCCCGACCGCCGTCGAACTTGGAAGCGAGACGGTCCTCGCCTACCGTACCCTCACGGGCTCGAAATCCCGACGGGGTGTAGCGCAGCTTGGTAGCGCGTTTGACTGGGGGTCAAAAGGTCGTGGGTTCAAATCCCGCCACCCCGACTTGTTTTAGAGCAAAGCTCTTCGATGAGCTCTTCGAGGAGCACATCGAAGGGCTTTCTCGTTGTAAACACGGCACTTGCGCGGTCCAGCTGGCAGTTCAAACAGACCATTTCGAGGATTCGCCGCTTTGTGGCGCAATTAGCAGAATAGCCAATCACGTCTCTCGCCACTTCTCGTTGACCCCTAGATTGCAGTACTCGCGAACAAGTTGCCGATCGACCAACGCGTGTTCGCAGTCCACTGAAGCAGTTCGGTGTCAAGATCTCAAGACGGTCCAGACTGGCGACGTTTCTTGCGATTGAACAGACAGTTCATGCCTTTGCTCTTCGACCTCACGGTCGGTGCCTGTTGGCATTGCCATTCTGCTCTTAACCGGCGGGAACAGCGTTTCAAGCTCGCGAACGGCGAATCCGCGGCACCCACACCTCGACGCCTTCGAGAAAAAGTTTCGTTGGCGTTCTGTCGCCCTGATTGACGAATGAAACTCTCGCAGGTAAATGATCTGCGGGTGTTGTCATTGATAGACGCTTGTCGAGGAAGGCCTTTGCATGTGTGACTCGATCAAATTTAGCTGCAGGACCACACGGTTGCCGGGTAATAGATTCCGATCTGCATTCGAGAGTCGCGATCGTGCCAAGCGAGCAGATCAGCGTGAAGGGTTGGCTGAAGTGAGCTTTATCGCCAACGCTTTGAGATCGCAGCCGCGGGGCACACTAGCGAGCAGTTCGGGGACGTGATTGAGTGAGCAGCCAAAGCAGGGCATGCTCATCAACGCTTAATAGGGCACGGTGTCGGTGTAGCCGACGTCGTCGAGAGTTTTAAGTTCGCCGTCAGGGCCAGCTGAGTGGTACTTGATGGTGGTTTTGCCGCGGACTTCCTCGAAGGTGAAGGTCATTTCCTTGCCCCATTGGTCGTTGAACGCGTTGGGGGATTCGAGGTCGGCCGGGTTCTTGGGGAGCTTGTTGTTGGTCTGGCGGTAGATGGCGATGAGCAGCGACATTTGCTCGGTGCTGATCTTGCGAGCGGTCTCGCGGCCGTTGTCGCGGGTCTGCTTAACCTCGTCCATGTAGCTCTTTTTGCCGCCGCCGGTGCCGAACATGAGATAGAGGACGATGGCGACGACGATGAGGAGAGAGAGGATGACGGCGCCGTTGCC
>CAZIMT010000057.1:0-17941 GCA_964540295.1 uncultured Phycisphaeraceae bacterium | reverse complement strand
CGGGGCCGGTGCGCTTGAGCTGGCGTACCGCAAGCTGTGCGAAGAACTGCGGGCGATGAGCTGGTTCGACCCCGCCCGCAAGCGCTCGCTACCAACGTTCCCGCGCAAGATCGCCGTCGTCACGAGCCGATCAGCCGCGGCCTTGCAGGACGTGCTCGTCACCATGCGGCAGCGCTGCTCTGCGGTGTCAGTGCTGCTGGTCGATGTTCGTGTGCAGGGCGAGGGCGCGGCTGGCGAGGTCGCGGACGCCGTGCGATACCTCAGCCAACACCACGCGCGGCTGGGCGTAGACGCCGTGCTCGTCACCCGCGGCGGCGGGTCGATGGAAGATCTCTGGGCGTTCAACGATCGCGGCGTCGCCGAAGCGATCGTGAACTGCGCGATCCCCGTTGTCGCCGCCATCGGGCACGAAACCGACACCACCATCGCCGAGCTGGTCGCCGACGAACGCTGCGCCACACCCACGCAGGCGGCCATGAGACTCACGCCAGATTCCGAGGCCCTGCTGCGTCAGACCGACGCCTTCGCCCAGCGGCTGCGATTCGTGGTCGGGCGGCAACTGCGGGCGGACCAAGAGCGCGTTGAGCGGGCCGCGGCCAGGCCAGCGATGCGTGATCCGGCGGCGCTGGTGCGGCGCGCGGATCAGGAACTGACGAGCATGTGGACGCGGCTTGGCTCGGTGCTGCAACTGAGGCTTGGCAACGAGGCGGTGCGGATGGAGCGGCGCGGGGCCCGGCTTGAACGCAACCAGCCTCGCGCGGTGCAGGCTCGTTCTCTCGCGCGGCTTCACGCGGCCGAGACACGCATGAACGCGGCCTTGCGAGCACGGCTCGAATTGATCGATCTTGATTCCGATGACTCACGCTTGCAGCGAGCCCTGAAAGTTTTCGCGGACTCGGCTCGCGCGCGGATGAACGCGCTCGAAAGGCAGCTCAAAGCCGTCGGGCCGATGAGCGTGCTCGAACGAGGCTTCTCCGTGACGACTCGCGAGGACGGACGCCTGCTCCGCTCGACACGCGACGCTCGTTCTGGGGACCGACTCAAGACCACGCTCGCAGATGGTTCGGTCGAGTCGGTGGTGGACGGCCCAGACGCGGCAACGCCCACGATCTCCAAGGCAAGCAAGCTCAAACCGGAGCCAGTTGCACGCGAAACAACAAGAACGCCCGCTGCGCGGCGAGCAAGCAACGACCAGCAGAGTCTCTTTGACGCGCCCTGAGGCTCGCGCTCGCTCCAGCAGGCGCCAGCTCTACGCCCCGCGAACCTCAACCGGGTAGACTCTCGCACCGTGAGCAAACGACCAACTCTCAATTCGGCCGCAAGGCTCGACGCCGCACCCGACTCTGGCCCCGGGTTCGAACAGTCCTTGGAGCAGCTGGAGTTGATCATCGAGCGGATCGAGACCGGGCAGGTGGGGCTCGAGGCCGCGATCGCCGAGTACGAGAAAGGCGTCGGTTTGCTCCGGCGTTGCCGCGACATTCTCAAGCGGGCCGAGCAGCGGGTCGAAGAACTCAACCGCGAGGCGGCCGGCGGCGAACAACTCCCGTCCGGTGCAACCCCTGATTCATCCTCTCGCCACGAAGGCCCGGAGCACGAGGATTGACCGAACTCTTTGCGAAGTTGCCAACCGCGATGGCGGCCACAACGGTCTTGGCCAGGATGGAGGCGTACGAGTGGTACGCCATCGTTTCCAGCCTCATGCAGCTTGTCTTCGCGTTCGCGTTTGGGGCGTGCCTGGGATCGCTGATCAATGTTCTGGTCTACCGCCTCCCGCGTGGCATCGGCGTCGTCACACCCCCCTCGGCCTGCCCCGGTTGCGGCACCCAGCTAACTTGGCGTGAGAACGTGCCGGTCTTGGGTTGGATCTTTCTGCGCGGGCGCTGCCGGTTCTGCCGGATGAAGATCTCGCCCGAGTACCCGATCGTCGAGGCCGTGGTCGGCGGGCTGTTCGCGCTGTTCTATGGGCTGTGGTTCATGCTCCCGCGCCGCAGCATCATTCTTGACGGTGCCCTACGAGGGCTCGATTGGACCAGCATCGCGCCGGACTGGACGCTCAACGGCCTCGGCATGACCTGGCCGGCGCTGGTGGTGCTGCTGATCCTGATCGCCTCGCTGGTCGCGATGACGCTGGTGGACGCCAAGACCTTCACGATCCCGCTGGTGCTAGCCTGGGTGCCCACCGTCGTGGCCCTGATCGCGCACCCTTTGCACGCGCTCTACATCCAGCACACGACAGGTTCGCTCAAGTTCGGGGCACCAGAATGGATCTGGACCATCCCGACGCCCACGACTTGGGGGTGGGGATGGATCGGCGCTTCTCTCGGCGGCACGCTCGGGCTCGTCATCTCAAACCTGCTTCTTCACTTCGGGCTGATCCGTCGCAGCTTCGCGGACTACTCCGAATGGGAAGCGGGAGTGCTGGCCGAGGAAGAGAAGACCCGGCAGGCGCACGCCGCCGCGGCTCAGGCCATTCCGGACCAGACCATCTCAGCCCAGACCACGGTGGCTCAAGCCGGAACCGTGCAGCCTCAATCGGCAGACACAGCTTCCCCGCCGCCCCCGCGTGACGCCCAGGCCGCCCCAGTTGATCTCTGGGTGCAGTACCCGCACGCCCGGCGTGAGAGCTGGAAAGAGATCATCTTCCTCGCGCCATGCATTCTCCTAGCTTACGCCGGTTCGCTCCTGGCCCACCGCCTCGCCGGGCCTTGGACGTTCGATCAGGCCTCTTTCACCGATCGCCCCGCCCACGCGGCCCCGCTCTGGCTGGTCGTGCTGGCGGGCGTGCTGATGGGCTATCTGATCGGCGGCGGGATCGTGTGGCTCTTCCGGATCGTGGGATCGCTGGCGGTCGGCAAAGAAGCGATGGGGCTGGGCGATGTTCACCTGCTGGCGGCCGTCGGCGCGTGCCTGGGTTGGATCGACGCGATCCTCGCGTTCCTGGGCGCGGCCTTTGTCGCGCTGGCGTGGACGGGGATCAGCAGGGTATTTTCAGGCAAGCTCCAGCGCGTTCTGCCTTACGGGCCTTACCTGGCAATTGCCACATTGCTGGTCCTGCTGATGCGCCCCGCGCTCGAAGCCGGGCTGACGCTGCTTCTGAAGCCGCAGATGCCGATCCGGTTGCCGTGAGGAACACGGTTCCGGGCGGTTGCTGGCCGGGCAATCTTGAGAAATAATTTCGAGAAGTCGTACTTTGACGACAAACCGGGGAATACGCCGATATGGTTGGCACCTGCGGGGTGTTCCGCGGGTTGGGCGCGACGGGAAGCCAGCCGCACCACGCGCGACAGTTCACGCGGGAACTTTCAGACAGACAGCTAGACAGGGAACGCAACCATGGGATTCGGGATCAAGACGAGCACTGAGACGAACATCGGGATGACGAGTCGGTTCTGGACCGCCGCGCGACGCGTGTTGGGATTAGGTTTGGTCGCCAGCGTCACCATCGCACTGGGCGGTTGCGGCGTGGCTCAGACCGAGTACGACGCGCTCAAGACTGAGAATGAGGACCTCCGCGGGCGAATCGCCTCGTGCGAGTCCACCAACCGCGAGAAGGACACGCGGATGGCGGAACTCGAAGCTCGCGCCAACCAGCAGCCTCAGGCACTCATTCAGCAGCCGCTTACAGGGAACTTCAACTCTGGCTCGGGCGGCGGCGACGACGGTCCCTTCCGTCGAAACGAGCGCGGCCAGCTCGCGCTCGAAATCGCTGGCGAGGTTCTCTTCGACTCCGGTCAGGCTGTAATCAAGTCTGGTGCGAAGAAGGAACTTGACCGCGCCGCCAAGACACTCAACGGCAAGCATTCCGGCAAAACCGTCCGCGTCGAAGGCCACACCGACAGCGACCCCATCAAGAAAGCCAAGGCCAAGTACCCGACCAACGAGGCCCTGAGCGAAGCGCGGGCACAGGCTGTCCGCAGCTACTTGGTCTCCAAGGGCGTGAGCTCGGGCCGCGTCTCGTCGGTGGGCATGGGCAGCTCGCAGCCCAAGGGGTCCAAGAAGGACAGCCGTCGGGTCGAGATCGTGGTCGTCGGCGGGTAAGTTTTCGTCAACCCGACGAACACTCGTCGGGCATCGACGAAGCCTCAGTCATTCAGCGCAAACCGAACCCCCGGCCTCGGACGGCCGGGGGTTTTTCGTTGCGCCGGTTCGACCTTCGATCGCGCGGATGACCACCGATTAACCAGCGTCCCCCACACCAGAGGAACTCCGGGGCAGGGCAATGAGAGCTTTCTTCGCCCTCTCTTTCGGGGCGCACCGGGGTGTTCTCCTCGTTCCTTGTGAACTTGGACCGAGAGATCGCCGATGCCAACGCACAAGGAGATTCAGCGATGACCACCCCAGCCAAGTCGTCAGTCCCTCTTCTGAGCGAGTTCGCCTCGGACGCCAGCATGACCTCACTGGTCGAGTTGTTCGTCGGCGAGATGCCGGGCCGGATCGAAGCGTTGCGGGCGGCCTTGAGTTCGGGCAGCCTCGACGCGCTCAAGCGTGCGGCCCACCAGCTCAAGGGCGCGGCGGGCGGGTACGGCTTTCCGACGATCGGTGAGGCCGCGGGCAAGGTGGAAGCCCTGATCCAGCAGAGTTCGCAACCCACACCCGAAGACAAGCTTCAGACCCTCCGCGCACAGGTTGACCAACTGACCGAACTCTGCGCCCGGGCTCGGGCCGCCAGATAACCGTCCACCGATTCGCCGCGCTGCGCGGCCTCGGATTGAACGATCCGCACACTTACTCCTGATTCGCACTTTGGTCCGTGGGGCAGTGGAACGATGGCAGAAGATTTAAAGACAACCGAGTCACCCAAGTCCATGTTGCTGGTCGTCGATGATTCGCCGGACATTTACCGGCTGATCAGGGCGAGACTCCGCAACGAGGACCTGGACATTCGCTCCGCGAGCGGGGGCGTCGAAGCCCTGGAGATCGCGAGGAAGAGCCCGCCCTCCATCGTGTTGCTCGACATCGACATGCCGGGAATGGACGGCTACGAGGTCCTGCGCGCTTTTAAGGACGACAAGGCCCTCCAGCACGTCCCCGTTATCATGCTCTCTGGCAATCAGAACGCTCACGACAAGGTCACCGCCTTTGACCTTGGAGCGGTCGACTACGTCACCAAGCCGTTCGATTTTACAGAACTCAAGGTCCGCATCCGCTCGGTGCTCCACATCCAGCAACTGTTGCAGTTGCTGTCGCAGCGGGCCCAGATCGACGGGCTCACCGGGCTTTGGAATCGCGCGTTCTTTGACCAGCGCTGGAAGGAAGAAGTCTCGCGCTGCGCTCGGCACGGGCACCCGCTGTCGGTTGCCATCATCGATATCGATCACTTCAAGTCCATCAACGACGGTTTCGGGCACCCGGCCGGGGACGCGGTCATCCAAGGTGTTTCCAGGCTGATCCAGCGCGAGGTGCGAGCCGCGGACGTCGCGTGCCGCTACGGCGGTGAAGAGTTCGTCATCATCATGCCCGACACCGGGCCCGGCGATGCCCACGCCGTCGCCGAACGCATCCGCGTCGCCACGGAAGGCATCGCCTGGCCACGCCACCCTGATCGCAAGGTCACGATGTGCGTGGGCGTCGCGGGCTGTAGCGGCGCAACGCAGACCTCGTCCGAGTCATGGCTCGAAGGGGCGGACCGGAACCTGTACACGGGCAAGAAGGACGGCCGCAACCGCGTGGTGGTCAGTGACGTCACCAATCCGCCGCAGATCAAAGCCGCGGGTTAATCGGCCGATCGAGGAAATTCGCTTCGCACCAAAGAAAAGCCCTCGGCGAGACGCCGAGGGCTTTTTCTGTTCTGAACGAAGCAGGATCATCCGAGGTCAGCGACAACCTCGATTGATCGCTCACGCACGACGACGACGGGTGGCGACCAGGCCAGTCAAGCCGAGCAGCGCGATCGACGCCGGGGCCGGGACCGCCTCGACCTTGTAGTTGTCGAAGAAGGTCGTATCGAAACCAGCGCCTTGGAGGTTGATGTCCGCGTCACCGAAAACGCTGCCGACGCCCGCGCCGAACGAGATACCGCTGGCGATGGTCACGCCGTTGATCGCGTAGCTGGACTTGAGGGTGGTGTAGTCCATCGTGATCTTTAGGTTGTTCCACGCGTCGTACGAGACGGCGGTGGTCGAGACGACGGAAGTGGTGCCGTTCCAATAGTTCGCCAGGCCGCCGCTGTTGACCCACAGGGCGCTCACGCGGCCGAAGGGCGAGTTGCCGTCGTAGCAATCGAGGCCCCAGTTGGAGCTCTTAGAGCCGCCCGTCTTGAGGAACATGTCGACCGAGGCGACGACGATCTTGTCGGTGTTCGTGGCCGTGTTGTAGTTCACCGCGGGCCACCACCAAGCGGCGGAAGCAACCGGGCTCGAATCGATCGAGATCGAACGAGTACCCGAAGCGGCCTGGGCGGCGGTGACGTTGGCGACGTCGCCCGTGTCCGTCCACCCGTTCTGGCCGAACAGGTCGCCGAGGACATAGCCCTCGGAGGCCTCGAAGCCAGCGAACTTCAGAACGGCTGCCTGGCTCGCGCCCGCGAGCGCCACCAGACCCAAAACAAACGCGGAGGTGGAAACCTTCATCTCAAGTCCTGTCTCTGACGATTGCGACCGGGAAGCCCGCGGAGCCAGCACCGACTGAAACGCACTGCAAGGCCACGCTTGCAACATGCTCGGTACTGACTGAAGCTGGAGTCCTCGTCTCTCTCCCCAACTTCTCTCGGGACATCATACTGACACAAGATTCATAATTCGCAAACAAAGTTGGGGTTTTTCTTTAGTTTTTATCAAACTCCCAGATTGACACTATCAAAAATGTCAATTTGGATAAAATAGCCGCGAAGCTTATGAGATATCGGACAATGCTCGGATGCACTCTTCACCGCGTCCTGAGCATGAAGATCGCGTACCCGGGTTCTGAAACTTTGAACGACGAACCGTCCTCGCGGACCGTTCCAAGCACCTTCAGCGGCGACCGAGCGATCAGGCGGGTCCATTGCGCATGGTCATAGCCACGCAGGTCGTAGGTAAAGTCGATCTCGTCCACGCTTCGCTCGCGCGTGACGGTCAGATGGCTGATCACACGCTCCATCCGCCCGCCTCTTCCTTCCCCCGTCCCGGGCAGATACTGCACAACCTGCCGGACCTCGCATCGACCTCGCTGCCCGATCCAGATGTCCTCGCTCGAGATCTCGAACCCATAGGACGACAAGCTGAGCCCCAGCGCATAGACCCCGCCGGGCTTGAGGATCTTGGCCATCTGCTCGAAGTGATCGAGCATGGCCCGGTCGCTGGGCAGATGACGGATGGTGTTGATGAGGTTGAACGCGAAGTCGACCGAGCCGGGGCGTATCACGCGGCCCATCGTTCGAGCGAACGTGGTCAGGTCCGCGACGTGCGCTACCGGGCTTGACGGTGTGCTCGCCAAAGTGGCCGCGTTGTTGCTTCGGCGCGCGGTGGATGATCGTCGAGCAAGCCTGGCCTCGATGGATCGGTTCGCGTACTCGACCATGCCCGAGCTGATGTCGAACCCGATGACCTTGCGCCCGCGACCGGCTATGACGCGAAGGTACCGCCCCGACCCGCAGGCCGGTTCGAGCCATGTCTGCTCCGCGAGCGGCACACTTTGCACGAATCGTCGCGCGATGCGTTCGAGCCCGCTGACTTCCTGCGCCGTGCCCGCGGCGTGCAGGATGTCGTAGACCTCGGGGAGGCTATAGAAGGTTGGTGCGTCGTCAGTCACGGCCGCAACAGTACGGGCGGTGTTGAGCCGTCACGCGCGACATCGAGGTTCGCTACTTCTGATAGTCGCGATCGTCCCAGCGGTTCAGATCACGAATGGCGGTGTCGGTCACTCGGGCAACGTGACCGTCCAGGAACATGGCGTTGACACCGGCCGCGTGCCGCTTGGGAGCGGTGCGAAGGTCCGCGTCTTTCCCGTTAATCTGCCCGGTCGCCCAAACGTCGTAATACTGCGCGATCGAAATGTCCGTCGCGTTCTTTCGGTAGTAGTTCTTCCCGTCCACGTCGCCCGGATCGTCCGCGTAACAGGTAATGTACAGGGTGTCGCCGGGGTTCCAGCAACGAGTCAGCGGCGTCGGGCCTTTGCGGTTTGCGGAGTCGATCTTGCCGGGCGCGGTGAACTTGAACCCGTTGATCACATAGTGGATGTTGTGCAGGTCTTTCGGTCGGCCCGGGTCGCGGTAGTACGGCGCGTTCACGAACTGGTCGCCCACGTCGTCCTTGTCGGGGTTGTACGAAGGATCCTTTGCCAGCGACTTCCAGTCCTTCAACGCCGGCACCCGTTCGTCGATGAAGGGCCTGAACGCGATCGGCCACGGGATCCGCTCGCGCTCGCGGCTGTCGTAGCCTTCGCGCGGGATCCACTCTTTGTACTGATTGGCGTAGAAACCGACGGCCGCGCCGATCTGACGCTGGTTCGACAGACAGACCGTCGCACGTCCCGCCGCGCGAGCCTTACCCAGCGCAGGGAGCAGGATGCCGATCAGGATCGCGATGATGGCGATCACCACGAGCAGCTCGATCAGAGTGAAACCGGCGCGGAGAACCCGCGACGAGAACGAAGGCTCAGAACTGGCCATAACCAGAGTGTACCAGACCCACCGGGCCGGACCGCGGCCAATTCTGGTGAAGAATTTTGATCGCCTCTTGCAACAGAGAAGCCCGCGCGAGACACGAGCCCGCGCGAACTTCGGAACCTCGCACGTGATGCCGCGTAGCGTCTCTCATGCCCGAAACCGGCAACGAACTTCGCCCGACGCTCTAGAGCGCCAGCTCGGACAATCGCGCCGCGGATGAGCTTTCTCAAAGAGACGCGGCCGTCATCGCGTTCCTGGCCGACCGCGACTGCCGCTGTCCTTTTGGTCTACATCGTGACAATAAGCATTCCCACCGCTTCCCGGGAGTAACTAGGCTTTCAGCCACCGAGAATTTCATCCAACGTGAACATCAACCGCTCCACTTCCTCCATCGTGTTGTAATGAACCAGGCTGACCCGCACCACCCCGTCCGCCGGGTCGAGGCCCATCGTCTCGCACAGGCGCACCGAATAGAAGCTCCCGTAACGGAAACCGATCCCGCGCGCGTTCGCGGCCTTGGCGATCTCGGCAGATTTTTTGCTGCGATGGACGAAGCTGATCGTCGACACGCGCGACGCGGCCGCGTGCGCCGGGCCGATCACGGTGATGTCGCGCCGGTCGCGCAGGTATTCCATCAACCGCGCTTGGAGCGGGAGCTCCAGGTCGGTCATCACGCCGAGCGCGCGCTCGACGACGCGACGGTCGAACACCGGCGAGGTTGTCATCAAGCTTGAGTTTGTCGGAACGACCCGCGAGCTTGAAACAGCGAGATCACCGGCGAGAAACGAGAGGTACTCGTACAGCGCGACCAGCCCGGCCGCGCCCTCGTGGCTGACCCCGCCCAGCTCGAAGCTATAAGCCAGGTTCGCCTTGTCGATGAAATAGTGATTGGGCCCGGTGATCTCCGCGAACGCCTCGCGGCGGCCAAAGAGCGCGGCCATGTGCGGGCCGAAGACTTTGTACGTCGAATACACGTACCAATCGACACCCCAGTTGGCGACGTCGATCGCGCGGTGCGGCGCGAGCGCCACCCCGTCGGCCACGACGCGCCCGCCGTGCTGGTGTACGAGGTTCGTGATCGCCTTCACATCGACGATCTCGCCGAGGATGTTCGAGACGTGCGGGAAGGCGACGAGAGCGGTGCGCGACGAGAGCAGCGGTCGCAGCGTGTCGATCGAGATCTCCCACGTTCCGTCGGCCGCCCGCGTCGCCGGCCACGGCTTCACGGAGTACCCACGCGAAGCGAGCCTCATCCACGGCCCGACGTTCGATTCGTGCCCGGCGGTCGAGACGATGACCTCGTCACGCCCCGCTCTGGGCGACTGCGTGTACGCGTTCGCGAGGAGGTTGCAGAGCGCCGTGGTCGAAGGCCCGAGCACGCACTCGCCGGGGCCTTGGCCCGGTCGGTAGTCCGCGCCCGCTCGGCCGGTAGAGCTGCCGTCCGTGCCGCCCGCGTTCATCAGGCATTTCACAAACTCGTGGGCGCTCGCCACGGTCGCCGTAGCGTCACGCGACACGGCGTAATCCGCGCCGAGCTGCACGTAGGAGTTCAAAAAGTACTCGCGGATCCGTTCGATAACAACGGACGGCACCTGCGAGCCGCCCGCGTTGTCGAGAAAGACCGTCGGCGCGGAAAGAGCTGGGAATGCGGCCCGGATTTCCGCGACGGTTGGGATTCGGACGGCGGCGAACGCTGGTGCAACAAAGCTCGACATGTCCGATTGTTGGCGAGTCGGCGCGGCCGCGAAGGGTTCTCGGCCTTGGCTTTGTTGAGTTGAGGTGTGTTGAGGTGTAAGGAAACACTGGCGGTCGCGACCTATGAAGAACAGACGCGGACGGCCGCGGATCGACGCCCGACCAATCACTTTTTTCTTCCAATCACTCCTCTTTACCTCTCGCCGAACCTCAACCCGTGCCACCACTCACCGATCCCGAGCGATGGTTGATCGACCACGGCGACATGCTGTGGCGCTACGCGATCGCGCGCGTACGAGACACGCACGTCGCCGAGGAATTGATCCAAGCCGCGCTGGTAGCGGCCCTTGAATCTCACGCTGGCTTCCGCGGCGAGAGCACCGAACGGACCTGGCTCATGAGCATCCTTCGCCACAAAATCGCCGACCACGGACGCGCCCGGCAACGCGAGCGCACCCTGCGCGAACCGGCCAGTGCGGCCGCGGCGAGCCTTGCCCGTGATGATCGATACAACGAACACGGTGGCTGGCTCAACCTCCCCGCGGCGTGGTCGCGCAGCCTGACGCGGTCGTTGGAGAGCGACGATTTCTGGCGCGAGTTCGAGGCCTGCCTGGGCTTGCTGCCAGCGGGCGTGGCCGAGGCGTTTATCCTGCGCGAGGTGCGCGGCATCGACGCCCCGATCGCGTGCGCGGAGCTGCGCATCACGCCGGAGAACCTGTGGGTGCGGATGCACCGAGCCCGCGAGATGCTGCGGAAGTGCCTGAGCGGGAAGTTGGCAGGAAGCCCGAGCAAGAGGATGGTTCACCAGGCCGAAGCCGACCACGCGGGAAACTTGCGGGCGAGCCACGGAAAGGGATCGAAGTCGGGTCGTGTTTCAGCGATTCGGGGTCCGAACCTTGAGGGGACGCGATGATCGCCTTTGTTCGCGAGATCGTGCGTGTGATAAACGTGCCGTGCCGATCGCACTCGGTGATGATGTCCGCGTCGCTCGACGGACGCCTGGCGCGTGCCACGCGTGTCGGGCTGTCGATTCACACAGTGCTGTGCGTTCCGTGCCGGAGACTTTTCGCGCAGTTCACGCTGCTGCATGATGCGGCGAAGAAACTCAGCCGCGAAGCGCAGGACCGGATCCTGCGCAACGAAGCGATGCCCGTTGAGGTCCGCGATCGCTTGCGCGCAACTCTGCGCGGCCGGTAAGCACCGGGACGCACGGCGTTGAGGACAATCGCAAGCACTCGCTGTCCGATCTCGCGAACCTCGCGCGCACACGCGGGAGCGCAACGCGCTAAATTTGCTACTGACATCCAGCATGGTTTATCGAACGCCAGTTGAGGGCATGATCCCTTGGTTTCTACCGGTCGGGTGAACCTCGTCCCACGCTAGCGCGTGGCGCTCGCTGTTTCCGTCACAAGTTCTCTCCAGCACGCAACTGTTTCCACCTCTTTGAACTTATTTCGAGCGTGACTGTCAGGTTCTCGTACCAGAGCCGACGAAGGTGGGCCGAGATCGCGGCCGAGCACTTCGTCCGCGCGAGTCTCAAAGGCGTGAAGAAAAAAACGCCAGAAGTGTCAGATGCGGCAGGTGTCCTCGACGAACTTTGCAGACGGGTGATGCGGAGAGCGCCGTTCGTGCGCTCCCCAAGCCGCCCATCCAAAGCAGTCCGTCGTTTCGTGGGGCATCGAGGTCCACCGCGCGGCGCGAGTGTTCACGCCGCGCTCTCTATTTCCCTTTCCTGGAGTGTTTATGAAGCTTTCAAAGATTGTGGTACTCGGTCTCTTGGCCAGTTCTGGGCTTGCGATCGCACAGCCTGTTCAACTGCGCGTGACGGTGCAGAACCTGGCCCCGGCGAACGATATTTCGTTCGCCCCACTGCTCGTGGGGTTCAACAACGGAACGTTCGATTCGTTCAACGTTGGGGAGACGGCCACAGCGCCGATCATTTCCATCGCCGAGGGCGGAAGCGGCGTCGATTGGTTCCCGGCCTTCGCCACGGCCGACCCGAGCGCCACGCTCGGATCGGTTGGCGGTGCGTTGCTTCCCGGCGCGTCGGCATCGAACACGTTCACGGTCGATCCGTCGGTGAACCGCTTCTTCACGTTCGGCTCCATGGTCATTCCCAGCAATGACTATTTCATCGGTAACGACTCGCCCACGCGCTACATGCTGTTCAACGCGCTCGGGCAGCTCAACATCTCTTCCATCTCGCAGTTCGGTAGAGATATCTGGGATAACGGCTCGGAAACGACCGACCCGCTCAACGCGGCGTTCTTGGTCGGCGGGAACAACGATCTGCGGACCCCTGAGAACGGAGTCGTCGAGTTCGACTTCGCTGGCCTCGCCGCGTTCAACGGGCTCACGACCGCGGCTGGTTACGTGCTAAACAGTAATCTCACGGCCAACACTGAGGTGTACCGCATCACCTTCGAGGTTATCCCCGCTCCGAGCGCTCTAGGCCTGGTCGGGATCGCTGGCCTCGTCGCGACGCGGCGCCGCCGGTGAGCAACAGGACGGTGAAACGAGTGCATGCACGATCGGCGTGAACCTCGCTTCATTCCCTCACACCCAAAGATGGGCTCCTGCATCGCGCGGGAGCCCTTATTCGTTCGAGGCTAAGCAGAACCGACATCTTTCTCCGCTGTTCCAGAGCCACCGGCAACGGTCATGCACACACACATGCGGAACGCGGCCGTGGCTCTCGAGAACGCTCGCAGTCGTCGGTGTTCTTTGGGAGTCGCGGACTCATCAGCACGCCGTGGTTGCCCAACTCCAGTTCAAGTTGACACCGACCCAGCAGCCTTACGCCCCCACTCCTCCCACGCAAACCCTTCCCCAACCAGCCCGGGCCTGCCCTGCAGCCACCCCACCATCCACTCGAACGCTTCCGCCAGTCGTGGCCCGGGGCGATTGAAATACTGGTTCCCATCCACCAGCGCCACCCGCCCATTCCGCACGGCTGGCAGCTCTTCCCACCAACTCTTCTTCGCCATCTCGCCCACTGCGTGCCGCGTCGCCGCGAGGTCCAGGCCGCAGGGGCAGACGATGAGCACGTCGGGGCGGCTTGCGACCAGGATCTCCACCGGCACCGCGATTGATTTCCTCGCTCGCCGCTGCGCGTGCTGCGGGCCCACGGCCGCGCCCGCGTTCTCGGTCGGGACGCTGGGATTGAGAACGTGCCGGCCGCCAGCCCGCTCGATCATCTGGACGGTCCAGTGCCCGCCGATGAAGACGGGGTCGGTCCATTCCAGAAACGCGACGTTCGGGCCTTCTTCGTAGGCGTTCACGAACTCGCCCGCGGCGGCGAAGCGCTCGCGCAGCTTCACGGCCTCGGTCATCGCACGCGACTCCAGCCTCAGCGCCCGGCCCACCGTGAGCACGTCATCAATCACGCCCTCGATCGTTGTCGGATTCAGGCTCACGATCGTCGGCGGCGGCGCCATCGACGCGGCGATGCGCTGCACGGCCGCGAGGTCGATCGAGCACACGGCGCAGAGGTCCTGCGTGATGATCACGTCGGGCTTCAGCGAACGCAGCAGTTCCTCATCGACGCGGTACAGCGGCAACCCGGCCGCGAGCTGCTCGCGAACCTGGCGATCAATGGCGGCCGGGTCCACCGGTGCGGAGGAGTGCTCAGTCGTCTGCGAGGTCAGCACCGGCACATGCCTCACGCTCGCTGGCCAGTCGCACTCGTGGCTCCTTCCCACCAGCAACCCTTCGGCTCCCAGCAGGCAGACGATCTCGGTTGCGGAGGGCAGCAGGCAGACGACGCGCAGCTCGCGCGGCGTTTGGGGATCGTTCACAGAACCACGCGAGGCGGTGTTCGAAACTCTGTTTCGGGTTTGGGAAGGCAATCCACTCATTCGTTGCTCCGTTAGGCCCGCGGGCAGGATCGCGGCGGCTGGGAACGGTATTCTCTAGGGAGAGAATCGCGCCCGAAGTTCCGGTCTGAATCAGGTACTCAAATCCGATCCATAATGCACCGCCCCCCGGAAACCTTCAGACCGACCCACGCACGGCACGGAGCACACTCGTGAACAGCTCATCCCGCCCGACCCGCACCGCGCAGCCAGTTCGCTGGGAACCTCGTGCCGCAATGCTCATAGCCGCCATGGGGCTCGTGGTCTCGATCCCCAGTACAAGCGTGCTCGCTCAGGACAGGCCGCCGCCCGGCGGGGCACGTCCGAGCCAGCCCAACGTTCAGCCCACTATTCCGCCGACTATCCCGCCGCGTCAGGACGTGAACAATCCGGGCGTTCGCAACCCGCCCGGCACCGCGCCCAGCACGACCGTAACCACCGGACGATCCAAGTTCGTCAACGCCGGGCAGCCCGCGAACAACGCCGCGAAGCCCGCTCCGGCGGTCCCCGCCGCCGGAGCGACCCATGCGGTTGTCCCCGAGCCCCCGCCATTGGCCGAAGGCCAGGCTCCGTCGCCCGACGACGACATCACGCTCTCGGCGTTCACGGACGCGGTCGAGCTGTCAGCGCTGGTCGAGTACGTCGCCAAGGCCGTGGGTATCAACGTCACGGTCAGCGGCACGCTGAGCGGGTCCGTTGTGTTCAACGCGCCGCTGACGGTGAAACGCCGCGACCTGCTCAAGCTGCTCGATGCGATGCTCGAACAGCAGAATTACACCATCACGCTCGATCCCGAAGGTTTTTACATCGTTCACGCGCTCGACAAGGTCTCGTTCAATTTGGACGGCGACCTGCCCACGACGAAGATCATCCCCACGCCCAACATTCGTCCCTCGGCCCTGAAAGTCGCGATCGACTCACAGATTTCCGGCGGCATGGGGTCCGCAGGCCAAGGGCAGCCGGGCGCTCCCGTCACGGCCAGCAAGGGCTTCGCGTATATCGACGAGCTGGGCATCATCGTGGTCACCGACACCCCGCGGCGGCTCGCGGCCGTGGAGTCGCTGGTGAACCGGATCATCGAGGAGTACAGCAAGGCCGAGTTCACGCGAATCGAGCTGCAGTACATCGCCGCGCCGGTCGCCAGGGCTCGCGCTCTTGAACTCGTCGGGCAGGGCTCGGCGGGCTCTAATCAGCCCACAATCGACCCGAACACGGGCGCGATGATCCAGCCCGGGCAGGGCGGGGCGTTCGGCCAAGGCAGCAAGGGACTCGACAACCTCGGCGAACGGCTCACCGTTGATCCGCTGGGCAACGCCCTGATCTTCCGAGGGCACCCGGGCGAGGCCGACATGCTCGGAAAGTTTCTTAAAATTATCGACGCCCAGAGCACGCTCAGCCCCAAGTCCTACAACGCCGGGTCCGCGGCCAAGCAGGTCGCCGACATCGCCCGCGACCGCGGTCTCGGGCAAGTCACGCTCATCGCCGCGAAGGAACAGCAAGACCCCAACAACCCCTTCCGCGGTTTCAATTTCAACGGTGGTGATGGCCAGCAGGGGCTGCAGCAGAATAAGCAGAACCTCAACGGCGGCGGGCCCGTCATGGTCGTGGACGAGACACGCGGCACGATCATCTACTACGGCACGAAAGAACAGCAAACCGAGCTTCAAAAACTCATCGACCAGTTCAAGGTCGAGGACGAGTTCGTCACCATCGTCCCCTACAAACTCCGCCACTCCGACGCCACCAAGGTCGCCGAGCTGGTGCTCGGGCTGATTCAGAACACAACCCCGACGGGCAGTTCAAGCCTTCTCCCCGGCTCTGACGGGCAGCAGCCCGCGACCGGCGGCATCACCTCGGGCGGCGCACGCCGGAACAACAACCGCAGCGCGTTCCGTGCTCAGGGCACCAGCGCCAACCAGCCCGGGCTGAGCATCTCCGAGGACGAACGCATCTTCGTCGTCGCCGACAAGTCCAACAACCAGATCCTCGTTAAGGCCCCCGTCAAAGACCAGGCCGACTTCGAAAAGCTCATCAGCAAGCTCGACCAGCGCCGCCCTCAGGTCTATATCGAAGCCAAGATCGTGACCGTCACGGCCACCGACGAGTTCCGCCTCGCCTTCGAAACCCAGCTCATCAACGCCAACGGCACCGGCGGAGTCCTCAACACCAACTTCGGGCTCTCCACCTTCCCCACACCCGGCACGCTCACCACTCGCAAAAACATCAGCACGGGCCTGACGGGCTTCACGGCCGCGCTCATCAAGTCCGATCAGGTTCCCATCGCCATCACCGCACTCCAAAGAGACTCCGACACCCGCATCCTCTCTACACCTCAACTCCTGGTTGACGACAACGAAGAAGCCAAAATCGCCAGCGTCGACGAGCAACCCACCACCACCACCCAGACCAGCGTCGGAAACCCCAGCACCACCAGCTTCCAGGGGTACGAAAAGGCGGGAACAACGTTCGTCGTCAAACCGCAAATCTCCTCGGGCGGATACCTCCGTCTCAAGTACTCCGTCAGCCTCTCGAGCTTCACCGGCGTCAGCTCCAACGGAATCCCGCCCGCGAAAAATACCAATGAGGTGAGCTCCGACTCCGTGACCGTCCCGTCAGACACTACCGTCGTCGTCGGCGGACTCGTTTTGGATACCAAGGGCAAAACCGTCGTCAAAGTCCCCTTCATCGGCGACATCCCCATCATCGGGCTGCTCTTCAGCGACACCAACACCAACGAACGCAAAACCACCCTCTACATCTTTCTCACGCCAAAGATCATCCGCGATCCCAACTTCGACGACCTCACGCTCCTCACCAAAGGCCCCATGAAGGCCGTCAACATCGACGACGGCGTCCCCATCATCAAACCAACTTTCATCGAGATCATCGAACCCAAGTCCGACCCCAAACTCGAATCCAAACTCGAGTCTAAATCAGATCCAAAAGCCGAAACTGCCCCAACTCTCGCCACCGGCGGCTAACTTCCGGCCCGCATCACCATGCCTCGCGCCACGCCCGACCAACCTCGCCTGCTCCCAAGTTCCAACGGCAACGGTCTCGCGCGCGCACCGGGCCTCTCCCCCGCCGACGCCTCACGCATCGCTTCCATCTTCGGCCCGCTGAAGATCACCGCCGAACAAGTCCGCCAGTTCCCCGCCATCGAGGGCTCCGACGCCGAGCCTTGGGACACGCTTCTCGGGATGCTGGCCGTTGACGAGCACCAAGCCCTCGAACTTCTCTCCGAGCGCACCGGGCTCCGCTACGTCCCCGAGCCGCGGCTTCACGAGTCCGCCGGAAAGTTCTACGAGGTTGTCTCGCCCGATGTCTCGCGCCAGCACCACATCGCCGGGCTCGAATCCGACGGCGTCTCGATGACCGTCGTCACCGCCCAGCCCATGTCCCCCGCCGTCTTCACGCTGCTCGAAGACATGCTCGGGATGCCGCTGCAGATCGCCCTCGCGCCTCGTGCTGGCGTCGCCAACCTTATCAACCGCGGCTTCGAGCAACGCCAGGACCTGGTCACCGAGATCGTCGAGGACATCCCGCTCGACGACCGCTCGATGCAGAGCCTGGCTGGCGCCGTCGGCCAAGCCACCGACCTTCTGCAACTGGCCCGCCAGACGCCCGTCATCCGCCTCGTGAACATGATCCTCTTCGAGGCCCTCCGCCGCCGCGCCAGCGATATTCACGTCCACCCCATGGAGACCAAGCTCATCATCCGTTTCCGCGTAGACGGCATGCTCATCGACGCCTTCAGCCCGCCGCTCTCGCTCGCCCCCGCGATCAGCTCACGCCTGAAAGTCATGAC
>CAZIMT010000056.1:0-18309 GCA_964540295.1 uncultured Phycisphaeraceae bacterium | reverse complement strand
CCGATCAGCGTGCCCTTTGTCATCAAGCCGCTGATCGGTGCGCAGAACCTGATGAGCGAGAGCGTGCCCGAGAGCGCCCGCAAGGCGCACGCGGTGGTGGTCGAGCGCGTCGGGCTCGCCAGCATGATCGAGCAGGCCCGGGTCAAAATCACGGCCGTCAAGCCGACGGAATGGAACGAGGACGCGACCGGCGTGCTGGCGGGGTTGATCAACATCCAGCGCGGAGTGATGCCCAAGGCGCGGGTGATTGACAAGAGCGACACGACCAGCGCCGCCGCCAAGGCCGCGGCCCTGAACACGCCGCCGGAGTTTAAGCAGCCGCTGCACGTCGCGCGGTTCCTGAGCTTCGTGCTTAGCGCGGAGGATTTCGCCAAGGCTAAACCGCAGGCGGACGAGTTTCAGAGCGTGGTCGAGGAGACCTACGGCTCTGATGTTGGAGCGATCTGGCCGCCGACGGCGGTGACGGTGCTCGCGCCCGACGCGGTGGTCAAGGGCGTGGCGACGTTCAATGAGTACTGGCTGGACGTGGCGCCCAACAAATCGTTTGGCGAGATCGACGAACTGCGGCGCTGGACGGCGGAGTTTGGCCTGCGAGAAAAAGTTCTCGTGGAAGCCGTCGCCAGGCTGCGGGCCGGGAGCGTCACGCTGGCCAGCTACGCGAAGTTCAAGGAGGATTGGGCCAAAGGCGTGAAATCGCTGGGCGACTTTGAGGCCGAGATCCAGAAGCTCCTGAGCAAGAACAAGGAGGGACTGACCAGGATTCCCGACGGGCTCGAGAGCGTGTCGGCGCGGATCAAGAGTCGGGCTGGCGAGGAGTACCGGGTGGTGCTGGGTGAGGAGCCGCCGGGTTTGTATGAAAAAATCGGCGGTCAAGTGATCGATAAACTGGGCGACAAAACCGCGAGCAAGGCCGAGCAAGTCACGAGCGGCAAGACGGGCGTCGATTTTAAGGGAGCCGTGGCCGATCTCAAAGGTGCCGGGGTGGAGTGGAAGCGTGACCGCGAACCGCTGCGGCAGGACCTGTTGGCGGCTCGCAAGAAGGTCACTGGATCGTTCATCGACGACACGGTGGCGTCTCTGCGGGCGTATTTCGGGACGACGGGCGAGGGCGGGCGATTGCTGAGCCCTGCGAGCGGGAATGACGCGGCGTACGTGTTCGCGGCCCGGTACCGTGGGTACCAATCGGTCGCGGGGGCGCTGGCCGCGGGCACCGACGAGAACGTGGCCTGGGGGCAGGCGCGAGCGACGACCGACGCGGCCGCGGCCTCGATGGGCAAGGCGGTTGATGAGCTTCGTTCCAAGCTGGTCGGCGTGCTCAACGACCCGGCGGCGGGCGGCGTGAGCGGCAAGGACCTGGAGATGGTGCTGGCCGACGCGGCGACGCGGGCGCGGCGGACCGAGGTTGTCAAACTGCTGGCTGGCAAGGGGCTCGAAGGCAACGCCGAGTCGGTCGGGAAACTCGTCTCCGCGGCGTCATCCGGCGGACAGACCTTTGCGATCTCGATGGTCGGTGGCAGCGCCAACGGTCTGACGATCGATCGTCGCTACGACCCCGAGGGCGCGCGGAAGATTCTCGCAGACCTCGCCTTTCTCGCTTCGCTGAGCGCCGGCAAAGGCGCCCTCGATGCGCCGTCACCGGTGTTGGACGACCCCGAGGTGCGCTCGGTGTCGGTCACGGCCAGGCAGGCGATGGACGCGTATGCGATCAAGTACGGCGCGTACTGGACGGCGGAGCTGTCCGTGCAAATGAAGGTGGCGGGACCGGCCGAGTGGTCGATGTTCGGCGCCGCGCTACCGCCCTCATCGGAAGCGGGCCGGGTCGGCGACGAGCTGGTCAAGCTTTCCAAGCTGATGGAGCAGGCGCTGGCGTTGTTACAGGAGATGAGCCCACAGACGGCGGTTGCGAACGTCGAAAAATGGCGCGCGAGCGCCAAAGCCGACGGCGATCAGGCCAACCCGGCCTTGTTCGTGGGTCGTGCGCTCGATCCGTGGCGTGAGCTGAAGGCGAGCGCGCGTGAGGCGCGTCTGCAACTGGGGAACATGACTGCGGTTGATTTTTCGTCGAGGTACACGCAGGGGTTTGTGAGCGATCTGGAGGCCGGGAAGCCGACCGGGCCGATGAGCCGGTACTTGGATCTGGTGCGTCTCGCGGGGCTTGATCTTTTGGCGAGTGAAGCGGCTGGTCGCTGGGCGACGTTGCGCGAGCGGCTGGGCCGGGGCAACGGGATCCCGCTGTCGATGTCGCGTGAGGATTGGCCGCGTGGGCCCAGGCCTGTGGTCGCCAAGCTGGACGATGTCCGCCAGTGCAACGAGCTGATGCCGCTGGTGGTGCGGCAGGGTGACGAGGCCCGGCTGCGTGGCGGGACCAAGAGCGGCGTCCCGGACATTGACCAGCGGCTTGAAAAACTGTTCGGCGGCGCGATGGCCAAGGGTCGGGAGGAACTCTTCCGTCGCCTGGGTCTTTGGCTGCCGTTCGTGCTGGGGGGCGAGAGCGAGAAGATCACGTGCGACGTGGTGGTGCCCGAGCCGGGCGAGCAGGGGAAGATCGCTAAGGCGCTCGACGCTCGCGGCGTCAAGAACCAGTTTGGGAACATCCTGGTGACCGTGGCTTTGGTTGAGCCGGGGCTGGCGGTGAAACGCACCGATTCGAGCGAGCCGGGCGCGACCCTAGCGACGGGGCTGCAAGTCCCGGGCACCGACGTGCTCAAGCTTTCGGCGCTGCAGCTGGTCGGTGAAGCGCAGGCCAAGCCCGAGGGAACGCGCGAGATTGGGACCGAATGGTCGGTGCTCGAACTGCTGGCCGAGCCTGATTCGCGGGCGATCGATGGCAGCGAAGGCAAGCGTTGGCTCGTGCCTGTGCTGTACTCGGGCGAAGCGGGTCAGTTGTTTTACAAATGGGTCGAGCTGAGGTTCAGCACGGCTGTGCCACCGAAGAAGGATTGGCCGACGCTGGCGCAGTGGAAGTGAGCGGCCCGCGGGTGTTGAGCGGGAAATTGGGCTGAGCCTGCATGAGTCGGTGTGGATCGAGCACGGGCCTTAGAGAGAATCGGAGGTTGATCGGCGTGGTACCCAGTTCCAAGAAAAGCGGCGTGACGTGGATAGGCGCCAAGCCGAGCCAGGGCCCGTCGCTGTCGCTCGCGATTTTCGGCAAGCACCCGGGCTGGGACGACCACATCGACGACCTCGGGCTGGACACGCCGCGGCTGGTGGACGTCAAGCGCACGCTGTATCTCGACGCGCTCGCGGGCAACATTGATTCGGGCGCGTGGGAGAAGCTGGAGGTCGCGCAGCTGCTGCCAGCGTTCGGGCACGAGCTGGTCTGGTTCTCGCCCGCGGGGCTCGTGGTGGGAAGGCTCTGGGCAAGCCGCGATGGAAAAGGGCGGACGAAATACCCGATGTTCGTGGTGGCGGAGTGCGAGGGGGTGTCGGCGGCGGGGCTCACGGACGTGGTGATGCCGCGGCTGGCGGAGGTCGAGCGGCTGTGCTCGGCGACGACGTCGGCGGAAGACGTCCGGCGCATTCTTGACGAGGCTCGCAACGAGCTTCGTGAGGCGATCAAGGCCAGCGCGGGCGACACCGGGCCAGCGGGCGTGCGCGGGCTGAGCGCGATTTCTGATTCCCCGGCGATGGGGCCGGGCCGGGTCGGGTTGCACCGCGTGCTCTACGAGATCCAGCGCGAGCAGGGCGTGCCGCTGAGCAAGAGCGAGCGCAAGAGCGTGACTCGGATGGGCGACGGGCCAGCCCTGCACCTGCGTGTGCCAGCCTGCGCGGCCGGGACGTTCGAGTCGGCCCGGCTGTGGGCGGGGTTGCTGAATGTTCGGACCGATCGGGTCACGCAGGTGCTGGCGATCCGCGCGAACGGGACGGACTATTCTGACCTGATCGTGGGCGGGGTGACAGCGTCGGTGCTCTTCTGTCTGCGGGCGTCGATCAAGGGACTGCCGCTGGCAAGCGACGTGCCGTACACGATGGACGAGGCGTTCGTCGCGCAGTGCGAGGCGACGGTCGAGGCTTGGCGTGACGGTCGCGCGCAGCCGGAGGATCTCAAGCCCGCGCCGCCGACGGGTGGCGGCGTTCCGTCGGCCCCGGCCACTGATGCGGGGGCGGGATCTGATGCGGATCGCAACGCGAGCGCGCCCAAACGATGGTTCAAGGGCTGGCTGGGGATGGGTGCGGTGGCGGCGGGAGTGGCGGCCGTGGCGGGGGCTGGGTACGTGCTGACGCGAGACAACGTGCCAGCGAACGCGTCGACGAACACGCTGCCCGCGGCCAACGCGAAGCCGTCCGCATCACAGACCGCTCCACTGTCTGCGGCTCAGCCCGTGGTCCAGCCGACGCCCTCAGCGACGCTTCAACCGGAAAACAAGGCCGACGACGAGGCGCGAGCCGCGGCCAAAGCGCAGGCGGAGACGTTGGCGAAGAAGCAGGCGCAGGACGTGCTTGATGCGCAAGCGAAGGCGAGCGTCCAGGCCAAGGCGATCGCTGAGGCCGAGCGGGAGAAGCGGGAGGAGTCTGAGCGTCAGGCCAAAGCGACGGCGGCGAAAGAATCGGTCGCGAAGAACGCCGCGGTGAAAGAAGCCGAGGCGAAAGAAGTTGCAGCGAAAGAAGCCGCGACCAAAGAGACTGCGGCCAAAGAACTGGCGGCCAAAGAAACCGCGGCCAAAGAAGTTGCCGCGAAAGAGCGCGAGACCAAGCTCGCGGAGGCGAGCAACGCCGCGGCCGAGCGAAAGGCCGCGCTAGATGCCATCACCGCTGATACGGCTCGGATCATGGACCTGTTCGACCACGGGTACGGTCCGATGGAGACGGCCAGCGGGACGACCGTGAGAGCGTTGGCCGATCAGCTTTCGTCCAAACCACTTTACTCGTCGATCAAAGATTCGGACCAAGTGAAGTCTGTGACCGCGCGGCTCGCGGCGTTCGAGGCGATCGGGAAGACCGCCGACGCGCCGTCTTTGGTGAAGCAGGCGACGGCGGCGGCTCCGCTGGCGGAATCGCTCGCGGCGTGGGATCGGCTCGCGGCCGGGGCTGGGCTCGCGTGGCCCGCCAACGACGCGGACCTGGGTGCGGCGGCGCAGGCGCTGGTCACGTTGAAGGCCGCGTCCAACCGCGTGAAGGACGGGGCGCGGGCGGCGGAGTTGAGCGCTCGGATCGAAGACCGGGCTCGCGCGATCTGGTCGCGCGGGCTGGCGTCGGCGGTGCGTTCGGGAAACGCCGAGGCGGTGGGGGCGGCGTGCGGGCGGATGGCGGCGCTCGGCGTGACCAAGGAGTCGGCCGTCTCGTCGGCCGATCGCTACAACGTGCTGTTGTGGGAGTTCAAGCGCGACCTGGCGGCGCTGGGCGAGATCGCGGCCGACGACGCGGGCAAGGTCGCGGCGCTGAAGCAGCGAGCCGATCGGTTCGCGAGTGATTCTGGTGCGCTGCCCGGTGATGTGCTCAAGAAGGCAGGCCCCGCGGCCGGGGCGTCGGCGCTGGCGGCGTCGTTGACGGCGCTGAGCGCGCCGCCGAGCAAGCAGGCCGCCGCACCCGGTCCGATGGGCCCGGCGCTGCGTGGCTGGGCGAGCACGGCCAAGGTGGTTGATGAGATCTCGCGCATGGTGTTCACTCCGCCGGGTGGTGGCGCGGCGATGGAGTTTGTGCTGGTCGATGCTCCGAGCGGCCCGGTGTACCTGGCGACGACAGAGTTTTCGGTCGGCGAGTTTATTGCGGCGGTCGAGTCGTCGGGCAAGTGGGCCGAGTTCGACGAGTTGATGATGAAGCCCGCCCCGGGCAAGGCCGATCAGCGTGCGGGGGCACGAACCTGGGTGTGGTCTCCGGCGACATCCTCGACGCGCTCGAAGATGCGGTCGAGCGTGGCTGGCACGGGTGACACCGGCGCAGGCTGGCTGGCGCCCTCGGCAACGATGCAGGGTCAGGCGTCGTACGCGGGCAAGCCGCCCGAGCCGCCGACTTTGGGATCACCGATGGCCCAGGTCACGGTCCCGGCGGCGGCATACATGGCGACGCTGCTCGGTTGCCGGCTGCCCACGTCCGACGAATGGCTGGCGGCCGCGGGGGACGCCCGGCTGACAAACTCCAGCACGAACTACCGCGATGCGGCGTGGAAGCGGCAGGTGGACTTTGTCCGCGGCATCTCGGTCAACCGTCGCGCGGAGTATCCCGACGCCGGGGTCTACTGGCCGCCGGGGGTGAAGAAAGTCTTGATGACTTCGGCTCGGCCGGTGTCGCAGGACGACGACGAGACGATCTGGTTCGCCCCCGCGAACTCGGGCGACGGCGTGCTCAAGAACCTTCTGGGGAACGTGGCCGAGTTCTGCGTGAACGATGCTCGGGTGTTCTCGGGCGAGAGCAGCGGCAAAGAGATTCAGAGTGCGCTCGGAAAGGGCGAGTCGGCCCGGATTCTTGGCGCGTCGGCGTTGTCTCCGCCGGAGGTTGATCCCAAGACGCCGTACGCTCTGGAGCCGGGCCTCTTTGGTAAGCTGATGTTCAGTGACGTTGGTTTTCGGCTCGCGTTCAGCCCGTCGGCCGGGGTGCTTGCGGCGGCCAAGCCGGTGGTGGTGAAGGGGAGTGAGCTGGCGAGCGGTTTGAGTTATGCCATGCCGGAATAGTGGCTCGGCTGAAGCGACGAGCAGGGGTCGCTGGGGTACCGTCTGTTTGCGGCCTCAGAAAGAATGTTTGCGGTGTGTTGGGAATTCAAGGAGTGATCGCGCTTGACGCTCTTGGCTGTGTCTCGGTAGATTACGGTCGGCGAACATCGGTCGCGGTGTGTTTCACTCCGGCTTTGGTACGCCGATTATTTGGTACGATCAGGTGTTGTGAGGATCGAAAGTGGTCTGGTTGGTTCGAGCGTTGAGATTTGAGGGGGTTTGATAATCCGTGCGTGCTGACGGGTGGGAAGGGCGAAGATTCATGCAGAGTTCCAGGCGACTCGGGCTCAATGAGCGGGCGGCTACGTCTGTTGCACGGTCTGATGCACACAGGCTCGCGCGGGTTCTGAGTATTTTTTCCGGGAGAGCGGCGAGCACGCGGGCGACGGGTCGAGATTGGCCGACCGGAATGGCGGCTGCGCTGCTTCTGGGGACTATGCCGCTGGGCGTGCTCGCTCAAGAGAGCGGTCTCTCCGCGCCAGCGATTCCAACTCGAATTCAGGACGAGCCCCCGGTGCCGTTGGGAGACGCCGACCCTCACAAGGCTGGCGTGTTTACGAAGAGCACCGGCGATGCCGCGATCCGTGCCGCCCAGTCCGAGCCGACTGATGAGGGCGCGCCGTACCCGGTGAGCGGGTTCAACTTGGTGTATGGCACGACGGAGCCCAAGGAACGGCCGAACCTGAGCGAGCCGGTTTTCCAGGATTTGGTTGTTCAACTCTCGCAGATGGACGACGGCGCGTACGCGGCCCCCGGAGAAGGTCGGCCCACGGTCCGGCTGAAGCTGTCGGAGGTGACCTCGGCGGCCCCGATCAATCTGACGCGGAGCGGGATCATTCAGGTTTGCCGTGCGGTCAGCGCCGAGTTCAACCGGCGCGGGATCTTCGCGTTGTTCGTCGCGCCCAGCGCCGACGACATCAACGAGCGCGAGCTGCGCGAGTCGGGCCATCCGACCGACCTGCGTAAGGGGACGAGCCTGACGATCGTGGTCTGGACGGGCGTGGTCCGCAGCGTTCGGACGATCGCTGGCGGCGAGCGTGAGCTGGACGGCGTGAAGGTGAACCACCCGGCTCACGCATTGACGCTCCGCAACACGCCCATCAAGAAGGATGAGCTGCTGCGGAAAGACAAGCTGGACGACTACACCTACGTGCTGAACCGGCACCCGGGCCGCAGGGTCGACGCGGCGGTGGGGGCGGCCGACGAGGACGGCGGTGTGCAGCTTGATTACCTGGTCACCGAGAACCGGCCTTGGACGGCGTACTTCCAGATCTCGAACACGGGCACCAAGAACACCAACGAGTGGCGCGAACGTTTCGGGTTTGTGCACAACCAGCTGACCAACAACGACGATATTTTCCGGATCGAGTACGCGACGGCGGGGTTCGAGGCCTCGCACGCGGTGTCGCCGTCGTACGAGTTCCCGCTGATGACCAACGTGCTGCGGGCCAAGCTCTACGCGTCGTGGAGCGAGTTCACGGCCTCGGACGTGGGCTCGAACCGCGACGTCTTTCGTGGGAAGTCGTGGGTGGTCGGTGGCGAGCTGATCTGGACCGCGGCTCAGTTCACCGACACGTTCCTCGACGTGATCGGCGGCGTGCGCTTTGAGAGCGTGAAGATCGAGCAGGACGCGATCTTCGGGAACCAGGGCGAGGAGAACTTCTGGCTGCCGTATTTCGGGGCCCGGGTCCAGCGTGACACCGACGCCAGCCACACGTTCGCGCAGGTGACGTACGAGTTCACCGCCAACAGCGGGGACAGGGCCGAGGTGGACAATCTGGGCCGGAGAGGGGCGGACACGAGCTGGGGCCTGCTGCGCTGGGACGCGGAGCAGTCGCTGTATCTGGAGCCGCTGTTCAACCCTTCGGACCCCAAGTACATGACGCTGGCGCACGAGGTCGCGTTCACGTTCCGCGGGCAGTCCGGGTTTGACAATCAGTTGATTCCTTCGGCGCAGGGCGTTGCGGGCGGTTTCTATTCGGTGCGTGGGTACCCGGAATCGGTGACGGCGGGCGATTCGGTGTACATCGCGAGTGCCGAGTATCGGTTCCACCTGCCGCAGGCGTTGTCGTCGGGCCCTGCAGGGACGCTGGGGGGGCGTGAGTTCCGCTACGTGCCGCAAGGGCCGTATGGCCGGGCGGACTGGGACCTGATCTTCCGCGGGTTTGTTGACTACGGCCACACGATAACCAATCAGAAGTTGGTCGGGCAGGCGGATGAGGATCTGCTGAGCGTGGGGGTGGGCGCGGAGTTGCAAGTGCTCCGCAACCTGAACCTGCGGGCGGATATCGGCACGGTCCTTTCCGAGGTCAACAGCGACCCGCGCGGCGGCGGTCAGTTGGTCACCGAGGGCAGCACTAGGATTCACCTCTCGGCGACGCTGTCGTTCTGAGAGGTAAGCGAGACAGCGAGACAGAGAAGCAGCGAGACGGGGATTTTGGACAGGATTGTCAAGGATTGAGATTTTGCGGGTAGTTCAAAAGCATGACACGGCCCACGCGGCCGGGTGAGGAAACGGCCATGAGCACTTCTACGACGAGCAGCGGGCGGTCGGCGGGCGGAACTTGGACATCTTGGGCGCTGGTTCGGGCGATCACGCTGGCTGGGTCGGCGGAAGCGATCGGCGCGCGGCACGTGCGGCGGCGCGGCGGACGAGTTCCCGGCGCGATCCGCGCTTGGTTTGGCTCTGGATTTGGCGCTGGGTTGGCCTTGGCGACTTCGCTTTTATCTGCGTCCTCGGTGTTCGGTCAGATCGCGGGCGAGCACGTCGCGGCGGGCTCGGCCTCGTTCCAGCGCTCGGGCAGCTTCACGCAGATCACGGCCTCGAACAACGCGATCATCAACTACCGCCAGTTCGACGTCCGCGCCAACGAGACGGTCCGGTTCGTGCAGCCCGACGCCCTCTCGCGCGTGCTCAACCGCATTAACAGCAACGTCCCCAGCCGGATCGAGGGTCAGATCCAGTCCAACGGGCGGGTCTATCTCGTGAACCCCTCGGGCATTTTCTTCGCCAAGGGCGCGATGCTCAACGTGGGCGGGATCTACGCGGCCGCGGGCAACATCACGGACAGCAACTTTCTCAGCGGCGTGAACCGTTTTACGACCACGCCCGGCGCGCGAGTGGTCAACGAGGGGCAGATCCACGGCGACATCGTCGGGCTGATCGGCAGCCAGGTGTACAACTTCGGCGCGATCGACGCGCCGCAGGGCTCGGTGGCGATGGTGTCGGGCGATAGCGTGCTCATCGGCGAGCGCAACGGGCACGTGTTTGCAAAGGTCGAGACCTCGGCCGAGCAGCAGGCGGAGCGGTTCGTCGGGCCCGGGGCGCCGAACTCCTCGACTGGCGGATCAACTCAATCCGCGGCCAGCGCCCGCAACGGGCGCTTTGGCGCGGGCGACATCTACGGGCTGGCGGTCTGGAACAAGGGCACCATCAAGGCCAAGGAAATCTACGTCGAGGGCCAGCGCTCGGTCGTCAAGATCGAGGGCACGCTGGACGCGTCCAACCAGACGCCCGGCGGCACGGGCGGCACCGTCAAGGTGCTGGGCGAGTACGTCGGTTTGTACGACGCCAAGGTTGATGTCTCGGGCGACGCTGGCGGCGGCACGGCGCTCATCGGCGGCAACGTGCAGGGCAAGGGCGTCGAGCGCACCAGCCGCGCGACCTATACCAGCGAGGGCTCGACGATCTTGGCCGACGCGATCAAGACCGGCAAGGGCGGCACGGTCGCCGTGTGGTCTGACGAAGTGACGAGGACGTACAGCTCGATCAGCGCCCGCGGCGGGTCGGTGTCGGGCGACGGCGGGTTCGTGGAAACGTCGAGCAAGGGCGTGCTATCGGTGGGCGCGGCCGCGCCGAAACTGGGGGCGGTTAGCGCGACTGGCAAGGGCGGCACTTGGCTGCTCGACCCGGTAAACATTGCCATCAACGCGGGCGGCGACCAGAACATCACCGCCTCCAACCCGTTCACCCCGGTCAACGGGGCGCAGACATCGATCCTGAGCGTGAGCACGCTGTTAAGCGCGATGACTGGTGACGTTAGCGTGATCGTCAACACACAGAACGCTGGCAACGACGGCGCCGAAGCTGGCAACATCAGCGTGAACGCCCCGATCGATTACAACGGACGAGGCACCAACGCCCTGACGTTGATCGCCAACAACGACATCACGATCGGCGCGGCGATCAGCGACAGCAACCTGGGGACCGCCGACGCGCTGTCGGTCGTGCTCCGGGCCGACTCGGACAACTTCGGCGGCGGCGGGGTGACGGTCAGCTCGCCGTTGAGCACGCGGGCGGGGTCGTTCCTGTCCCTGGGTGCGAGCTTCAGCAACCCAACGGGCGGGACCATCACCTCGGGCGGCAACGTGACCATCGTCGCCGACGCGGGCAACATCACGCTGGGCGACAGCATCACGGCCAACACCTCGGGCGGCGGCGTGCGGATGGTGGCGACGGGGGACATCACGCAGACGGGCGGGACGATCACCACCGACCTTCTCTCGGCTCGCACGACCAACGGCGACATCGCGCTGCAGCGCATCGGCAACAATGCCAGCACCGTCGCGTTCTCGAACACCGGCGTCGGTGGCACGATCATCTACGGGACCGACGCGGACACGGTCACGGTCGGCGCGGTCTCGACCGACGCGGCGATCACAGTCGGCGCCACCACGGTTGATTCGGGCGGCAACGTCGCGGCGACGGCGGGCATCTCGGCCGACGGCGACGTGCTGCTGGGCAGCGTCGGGCTCTTGACGCTCAATGACAACATCGGCGCGGGAACGGCGGGCGCGGTGCGTCTGAACTCGGGCGCGGGGATCAATCAGAGCGCCGGCGGGATCACGGCCGACAGGCTGGGGATCCGGGCGGCGGGGATCGTTTCGATCGCCGGGCCGGGCAACGACATCAACGAACTCGCGGCGACCGATAGCGGGTCGGGTTCGGCGGTGTCGTATACCGACACCAACGGCTTTGCGGTGAACTTCGTGGGCGGCGTCGGCGGCGGGCTCTTCAACGCTGTCAACGGGATCACGACCACCAACGGCAACCTGTTCTTGCAGACCGGCGCGGGCAACACCGGGCTGCTGACGGTGCTGAGCGGGATCACCATCAACGCGGGCTCGGGCGACATCACGCTGACCGCCGACGCGATGGCGCTCAACGGCGGAGCCAACAGCATCGGCGGGCCGAGCGGCACGCTTGGCGCGGTCACGATCCAGCCTGTCAGCGTTTCACGCCCGATCGAGATCGGCGTCGCCAGCGGCAACGGGCCCGCGACCAGCCTCTCCTTGAATGATGCGGAACTGCTGGCCCTGCGCGACGGGCTGAGCCGCATCACCATCGGCTTGTCCAACGGCACCGGCGCGGTGACCGTGCTGTCGAGCTCGTTCAACGACCCTGTGAATATCCTGTCCGGCACGTCGGGCACGATCACGGTGGGCGACACGATCGATCTCGGGGCACTGAACACCAACGGCAACGACCTGCTGCTTTACAGCGGCGGGCTCATGACTCTCAACACCAACATCAACGCCGGTGCGGGCACGATCCGCCTGCGCTCGGGCGTTGGGATCGTCCAGCCCGGGCCTGGCGTGATCACGGCCGCGGGTCTTGGCGTCCGCGCGTCTGGCGACGTGCAGTTGGCCTCGGTGGCCAACGCGGTGGGTACGTTCGCTGCCGATACGACGACAAGCGGGGGTCGGGTCATCCAGTTCTCGTCCAACGGCATGATCGTCGGCTCGATCTCGTCGCTGGCGTCGCTCTTCTCGGCCACGTCGGGCATCCAGACGATCGGGGGCGATATCTACCTCGACTCGGGCACGGGCACGCTGGACATCCGCCAGCCCATCGCGATCACGAGCACGCCCGGCGCGGTCCGCCTGCTGGGCACGAATATCACGCAGACTTCCACAGGGGGGATCACGGCCGATCGCTTGGGCGCGCGCGCGACCAACACGATCGACCTGACGGCCGCGGGTGCGATCAACGACGTGAACGTCTTCGCCGCACTGAGCACTGGCGGGACTACCCGCTCGGCTAGCTATCGCGACGCCAACGGCTTTGCGGTCGATCAGGTCACGGCCAGCGGCGGCTTCGCGGTCACCAACGGCGTGACCGTGGACAACGGGAACATCGCGCTCCAGACCGGCGCGGGCAACAGCGGGCTCCTCACCGTCAACTCGGGGTTCCTCATCAACGCTGGCTCGGGCGATATCACGCTCACGGCCGACGCGATGGCGCTCAACGGCGGGGCCAACAGCATCGGCGGGCCGAGCGGCACGCTTGGCGCGGTCACGATCCAGCCTGTCAGCGTTTCACGCCCGATCGAGATCGGCGTCGCCAGCGGCAACGGGCCCGCGACCAGCCTCTCCTTGAATGATGCGGAACTGCTGGCCCTGCGCGACGGGCTGAGCCGCATCACCATCGGCTTGTCCAACGGCACCGGCGCGGTGGACGTCCAGTCGAGCAACTTCACGGACCCGGTGAACATCCTGTCGGGCGCCTCGGGCACGATCAACGTGAACGAGGCGATCAACACCAACAACAACGACCTGCTGCTCTTCAGCGGCGCCGCGATGACCTTGTCGAACAACCTCGACGCGGGCACCGGCGTGATCCGGCTGCGGTCGGGCGCGGGAGTCACACAGAACACAGCGTTCTCGATCGTGGCGGGCGGGCTGGGCGTTCGTTCGACGGGTGATGTCTCGCTTGTCTCCGCAGCCAACGACTTCAATATCTTCGCGGCCTCGAACGCTGCGGCTGGTAGCTTTATCAATGTGGTCAGCGATATCACCCAGCCGGTTACCATCGGGTCGGTGGCAGGTTCGGGCGTCTTCTCGGCGGTGGACGGGATCTCGACCACCAGCGGCGGGCAGATCTTCTTCCTTGGCGGCCCGCTGACCATCGCGCAACCAGTCGTCTCGAACGGCAGCGGCGGCATCGTCCGCATCACCGGCTCGAACATCACGCAGAGCGCGACGGGCACGATCACGGCCGACACGCTGGGCGTGCGGTCCTACGGCGGCGCCATCAACCTCGATCAGGCCAACCAGGTCACGACGGCCGCGTTCGAAGCACCGACCGGCACGTCGATCGTCTACCGCGATATCGACGGATTTACTCTTGGCTCGGTCGCCGCCCTCGCCGCGCCCACCACGTTCGAGCCCGTCATCGGAGCCCAGTTCTACACCGGCAATCTTTACGGTAATGGCGACGGCTCGGGCGACGTGTCCCTGAACGCTGGCGCAGGCGCGCTCACGCTGACCGAGATCATCGACACCCAAGGATTGCAATCCTCGGGCGGCGTGGTGCGTCTGTCCAACTCCGGGGCTGGCAACGCGGTCACGCAGAGCGGCTCGGGCAACATCATCGCCAACTCGCTCGCGGTTCGCGCCGACGGGAATGTCACGCTGAACCTGGCGACCAACGACGTCGGCGTGCTCGCGGCCAATCTCGGTTCGGCCAGCTCCGCGTTGCAGTACCGCGACGCGAACGGCTTCACCGTTGGCTCGGTTGCGGCGCTCACCACGTTCGCGCAGACCGACGGCATCACCACGACCAACGGCGATGCCCTGCTCCAGGGCGCCGGGGCGTTGACCCTCGCCAACAGCATCGACGCGGGCTCGGGCACGGTGCGCCTGTTCACGACCACGGGCGGCGTGACGCAGGCCTCGAACGCCGGTGGGATCACGGCCGGGGCGCTGGGCGTCAACGTTCCCGGCGCGGTCAACCTGCTCGGCACGAACGCCGTGGGCACCTTCGCCGCCAACACGGCCACGGCTGGCGCGGGCGTGGAACTTCGCAACACCGGCACGGGCACGGTCACGGTCGGTACGGTCGCCGCTCAGGGTCTCTTCACCGGCGCGACGGGCGTGGTCGTCACCAACGCGGATATCGCGATCAACTCGGCCGGGTCGCAGGTCTACACCGCCAACCTTAACGCGGGCACCACGGCTAGCGCCGGCGCGATCCGGCTCTCGTCGGGCGGTGGGATCACCCAGACCGGCGGCGCGATCACCGGCATCGCGCTGGGAGTTCGCGCCAACGGTACGGTCGATCTGAACCAAGCGGCCAACGACGTCGTCAGCTTCGCCGCGACCAACAGCGGCGCGGGCTCCTCGATCAGCTTCCGCGACGCCACCGCGCTGGACGTCACCAACGTCGGCGGCATAAGCAGCGGGCTGTTCAACGCGGTCAGCGGCATCACGACCAGCAACGGCAACGCGACGTTGACCACCGGCAGCGTTCTCAACATCGCCAACGCGATCGCTCTCGGGACGGGCACGGCACTTCTCGGTGTCGGCGGCACCGTCGATCAGTCCGCGGCGATCACCGCAGGTTCGCTGGGCGTCACGGCCTTGGGCGTGGTGACGCTCACCAACGCGGGCAACGACGTCGGCACTCTTTCGATCAACACGAGCATCGGGGACATCCTTTACACCGATTCCAACGCCCTGACTCTCGCGCCGGTCGGATCGGCCACCGACGCGCTCTTCGCGCTCGATGGAAACGCACGCATCGTCGCGGGCGGGGCCATCGATGTCGCGGGTAACGTCAACGCGACCGGCTCGGGACAGGGCTTCGTAACCTTCCAGACACAGGGCGGCGGCGTGAGCCAGTCGGCCGGGTCGATCGTGGCTAACCAGCTGGGCGTCGATGCCAACGGCGCGATCAACCTCAGCCAGCTCAACAACGACGTGAATTTCTTCGCCGCCAACGCCCAATTCGGCGCTGGCAACGACGTCACGTTCTTTGACGCCGACGACCTGACGATCGGGTTCGTCGCAAGCCCGCTGGGCGCCCTGGTGCAGGGCGTGACCTCGGCTGGCGGGTCTGTGCTCGTTCAGGCGGGGCAGGAACTCGCGGTGAATGAGAACGTGAGCGCCGCGACCACGCTCGAACTGCGGGCCGCACGCGGCAGCGGCGGCGTGGGCAACCTGACCTTCGGCACCGCGCGCACACTGACGGGGAACTCCATCACGCTGGTCGCGGGCAACGGCCTGGGCGTCGCGACCACCTCGACCGTGGACTTCACCAACACGCCAACCTTCCTGGGCGCCAATGGCACGGGCTCTTCGCCCATCACCTTCGTGCTCCGCCAAGACGCCGACATCGGCGACGCGCAGATCCCGCTCGCCACCCAGTTCGGCGCGGGCGTCGTGGGGATCAACTACACGCTGGAATCTATGGACGGCATGGTGACCATCAACCCGGCGCGGCAGAACGACGTTAACAACACCAACCTCACGCTCACGGCCGCGAACGGGATCCAGATCCTCACCCCTCTCACCCTGCAAGGGCTGAGCACCAACGGCGCGCTCACGACCGGCACCCTCGACATCAGCCCCGGCGACCTGTCCTTCAACGGCGCGATAACGCTCACCGGCCCGGACGTGATCTTCTCGGCCAAAGAAATTAACTTCAGCAACACCACCACGCTGACCGGCGGCACCAACCTCACGCTCAGGCCCTCGCTCGCCAACGGCGATATCAACGTGGGCGGCACGACGGACACTTCGCCAGCGCTCGATCTCACGCAGGATGAACTGGCGATCCTGCGGAACGCAAACTTTACGAGCCTCACGCTCACGATCGGCAGCTCGACCGGCACGGGCGTGCTGTCCGTCCTTGGGACCTCGCAGTTCAACGCCGACCTCACGCTGGCGATGGGAGCCGGGCGGAGCGTTCTCAGCGCCGACGTCCTCAACGCGGGCAAGCTGATCACGCTCACGGGCCCGCTCGAGATCGCCGCGGACACGGCGGTACGCACGACCGACGGCGGGAACGCGGCTGGCGCAGCGATCAACTTCGGCGGGCTCATCAACGGCGTCACCGGCGGCACGGCCTTCGCCCTGACCGCGGACGCTGGCACGGGCGGCGTGCTGACCTTCGGACAGGCCATCGGCGGCACCTCCGCTCTTCGCTCGCTGACCGCGACCGGGCAAACAATCAACCTTCGTTCGGTGCAGACCGCCAACGCGCAGACCTACAACGGGCCGGTGGTGATCGGCGCGGCCACGACGCTGGGCACCGCGGGCGCGGTCGGCGACAACGTGACCTTCAACGGCACCCTCAACGACTCCGCCACCGGGACCAACGCCCTGACCATCAACGCGGGCAGCGGCAACGTCAACTTCACGCAGGCGGTCGGCGGCACCGCCGCGCTGGCCAGCCTCACGGCCACCGGCAACTCGGCCTTGAGCAACGTCAACACCACCGGCAACCAGAGCTTCACCGGCGCTTCAACCATCGCGGCCGACACGACGCTGGATTCGGCCAACGGCGATGTCGCGCTGATCGGCGCGGTGGACAGCACCGGCGGGGCCCACGCCCTGACCGTGAACGCCAACGCCGCTAACGGGCGGGCCAACTTTGGCGGCGCGGTCGGCACCGCCTCTCCTCTCTCGACCCTGACCGCCAACGGCGCGTTCGTCACGGTCCGCAGCGTCACCACCACCGGCAACCAGACCTACACCGGGTCCACCACGCTCGCGGGTTCGGTCGTGAACCTGGTCTCCAACGCGGCCGGCGGCGGCGGGAACATCACGTTCAACAGCACCGTCAACAGCACCTCGGCCTCGAACCGCAGCGATCTCTCGGTCAACGCGGGCACCGGCGCCATCACCTTCAGCGGCAACGTCGGCAGCACGCCGCTCAATTCTCTTCTGGCCAACGGTTCATCGATCACGCTCCGCAACGTGAGCACGCAAGGCCAGCAGACGTACAACGGCCCGGTCACGCTCGCGGGCACCGGCGTTGTCTCGCTCAGCAGCACGCCCGGCAGCGGGAGCGGGGTCCGCTTCAACGAGGATGTCACCGGAACGCCGGGGATCTCCGTCTCGAGTGACCTGAACGACCTCCGCAACGTGACGACCACGGGCGGACAGACCTACAACGGGCTCAGCACGGTCCTGCGGGGGAACCTGTCGGCCGGTGGCACGATCGACTTCATCAGCGCGGTGACCCTCGGCGCGACCGCGGGTTCGCCCATCAATGTGACGACCAGCGGCACCGGCAACGTCTTGTTCAGCCGCGCCGTCAACGGCGCGAACGCGCTGACGATCAACGCAGCCAACAAGGCGGCGGACGTGAACTTCTCGCAGTCCGTGGGGGCGACGACCCCGCTGACCTCCTTGCAGGTGAGTGGGCGGACCGTCACCATCGGCGGCGCGACGATCGCGACCAGCGACGAGATCGCGCTCGACGGCGCGGTCGTGCTCTCCGGGGCGGCGACCCGGCTTAGCACCAGCGGCGGCGTGACCTCGAACATCGGGCTGATCGGCACGGTGAACGGGGCCTCGGCTCTCACGCTCGACGCCGGGGCGGGCAACGTCAGTTTCAAGTCCACCGTCGGCGGCACGACGCCGCTGACGAGCCTCACGTCCACCGCCGCCATGACGACCATCGCCGCGCCCGCGGCCAGCGCGGGCCGATTCACGTTCAACGGCACGACGGTGCTGGGAGACTCGACCGGCCCGGTCCTGCTCGACGCGCGAACTCCCCCGAGCGATCTCTCCGATGTCGCGACGTTCAACGGCCCGCTCATGCTGGCCAACGACGCCCGGATCCAGCTCGCCGGCGGCTCGGGGTTCTTCGCCGATAGGATCGATTCGATGACCTCGACGCCGCACGCGTTGAACATCACCTCCGCGCTAAGCC
>CAZIMT010000055.1:13290-18355 GCA_964540295.1 uncultured Phycisphaeraceae bacterium | reverse complement strand
GCAAGAGCACGTGTGCGAAGAGCTGACGCTGGGCGGCGGGGACATGTACGAGCTGCGGTCCACGCATCGGGCGATCGCGGTGCCGTTGATGGCGCAAGGCCGAGCCGAGGGCGCGACAGTGGTGATCGTGCCGAGCCTGATCGCCGCCTCGGAAGCGGCCCTGCGGATCGGGCTCAGCGGGGCACGCTTCGAAGCGTTCCTGTGGCGTCAGCAGTGCCTGAACGAGGCGGGGCAGAAGACCAAGCTGCGTGAGGCGCTTGAGTTGCTGGACTCGGCTCAGCAAGGGACAGACGCGGGGACGATGGCCTCGATCCTGTGTCACGAGCTGCAACGTCGTTTCGGGTGCACTCGAGTGTCGATCGGGCTGGTGAAGAGCGACCAGATCCGGTTGGTCGCGGTGAGCGGCGCGGATGACCTAGACCGGCGCGGCGCGGCCGTGGTCGGGATCGAAGCGGCGATGGAAGAGTGCGCGGGGCAGGACATCGAGGTGCTCTACCCCCCACCGCCCGAGACCGAGCACGACCCGGCCGAGCGGCGCGTGACGCGGGCGCACGAGGAGTTGAGCCGGAAGTTCGGGCCAGCGGCGATGGTGAGCCTTCCGCTGCGAGTCGAGGGCGATCTAGCGGGCGTGGTGCTGATGGAGCGTGAGTCGCTTTCGCCGTTTCCGGTCGCGTCGCTGTCTCTGCTGAGGCTGGTGGCGGAGTTCATCGGGCCGGCGGTGTGGACGCGACGGCTGGCGGACCGTGGGACGTTCCAAGTGGCGCGCGATCGCACGCTGGAGTTCGGCACGATGATGGTGGGACCGCGGCACACGGGCGCGAAGTTGCTGGGGCTGCTGGTGCTGGCGGCGGTGGTGCTGTTGGCGGCGGTGCCGATCCCCGACCGTGTGCGCGCGGAAGCGGAGATCAAGCCAGCGGTCTCACGGACGATCGCGGCGCCGTTCACGGGCTATCTCGAGAGCGTGAAAGTTCGGCCCGGCGACGTGGTGAAGGCCGGGGACGTGCTGGCGACGATGTCTGACAAGGAACTTCTGCTGCAACTGGCCAAGGCTCAGGCGGGGCGTGAGTCGCTGGTGGCGCAGCGTGACGAGGCGCAGGGCAAGAGCGAGACGAGCAAGGTGCGCTCGTTTGAAGCCCAGATTCAGGAGTTTGACGCCGACATTTCGCGCGACAAACAGCTGATCGAATGGTGCCGGATACTTTCGCCGATCGACGGGGTCGTGAGCCGGGGCGACTTGGACCCGTTCCTGGGCGCGAAAGTCGAACCGACACAGCCGTTGCTCGAGGTCGCGGCCCGGGAGCGGCTTGTGATCGTGAAGATCACGGAGCGAGACGCGTCGCGGGCGGCGCTGGCCTTTGCTGCGGGCGGGATGGAGGGGTCGCTGGTGACCAAGGCCTTGCCAGACCGGAAGGTGCCGGTGAAGCTCCGCCAGATAAATCCTTCGGCGGAGGTCGTGGACGGGGCGAACGTGTACCTGGGCGAGGCTGAACTTAGCGGGGCCGACGCGGCGGCGGAGTCGGAGTGGCTCCGGCCCGGGATGACAGGGACGGTAAAGCTGCGCGACGGGTGGACGACGGGGCTGAGCCTGATTGTCAGGCCGATCGCCGACGAGATGAGGATGAGGTTCTGGTGGTGAGGGCGGAAGAGACGGAGAGCGAAATTATCACGCTCGCGCTTAGAGTTTTTTGAGGTCTTTGAAACGGACGGGGCGCAGACGCTTTGGGACTTTTCACAGAACCATCTCAGTCGTCGTTCAGCGACGTGTGGTACCGCGTGGGCGAGACGAGGCCTCGGCTGAGCCCGCACGCGCAGGTCACGCGGCAAGCGTTCGGTGCGCAGAACGTGTTCATCGTGGAAGATCCGGCGGCCGGGAACTACTACCGGATGAGCGAGGCGGCGGCGTTCTTCGTGGGGTTGCTCAACGGTCAGCGGAGCGTGCAAGAAGCGTGGGACGCGAGCAACGTGCAACTCGGAGACGACGCGCCAACGCAGCGCGAGTGCGTCGAGATCTTGGCCAAGCTTCAACGCTTCGGGTTGTTGATGGGCGAGCAACCGCTGGCGGCCGACATGGTGCGGCATCGGCGCGCGGAGTCCGCCAAGGCGCGGTTCCAGCGGCAGACGGGGCGGCTTTTCAGCATCACGGTGCCGCTGGTGAACCCGGAGCGGGCGCTGGAGCGGATCGCGCCACTGCTGCGGGTGGTGTTCTCGCGTTGGGGGATGCTGGTTTGGTCAGCGATGATGGTGGTCGGGCTGTGGGCCTTGGTGCCGCGATGGCGTGAGCTGACCGGCTCGCTCAACGGCGTGCTGGCCCCGGCGAATCTCGTGTGGCTGAGCGTGATGTTCTTGGTCTTGCGGGCGTGGCACGAGCTGGGGCACGCGATGGCGTGCAAGGCGATGGGCGGGCGGTGTACTTCGATCGGCGTGCTGCTAATCATGATCGTGCTGCCTCTGCCCTACTGCGACGCGTCGAGCGCGTGGCGTTTTCCCGAGGTGTGGCGTCGCGTGGTGGTCTCGGCGGGCGGGATGCTGGTCGAGATGTTCGCGGCGGCGATCGCGGCGTTGCTGTGGGCGTACTCCGAGCCGGGGCTGGTCAAGACGCTGTCGTACAACGCGATGCTGATCTCGGGCGTGGCGACTCTGGTGTTCAACGCCAACCCGTTGCTGCGGTACGACGGATATTACATCCTGTCGGACGTGACGGGGACACCGAACCTGGCCCAGCGGTCGCGCGAGCTGTGGGTGTTCCTACTCGAAAAAGTTGGGTTCGGGCTGAGCAACGCACGCCCGCCGGTGCTGCGCGGGAGCGGCGAGGCGTGGTTCATGGCGGTGTACGCGGCCTTGTCGTTCCCGTACCGGATCTTCATCACGGTCTCGCTGCTGCTGTTCCTGACGCCCAAGTACCTGACGCTCGGCGCGGTGATGGCGGCGAGCGCGTGCGCGGCGTGGTTGGTGTGGCCGATGCTCAAGTCGATCGCGTACCTGGCGAGCGAGCCCAAGCTGATGGGGCGGCGTGGGCGAGCGATCGGCGTGTCGGTCGGCGTGCTAGGCCTGCTGGCGATCGTGTTCGGCGTCGTCCCGTTCCCTGCGGCGGGGTTCGGGAGTGGTACCGTTGAGACGGTCGATCGGGGCGTGGTCAGGCCCAAGGAAGACGGGTTCGTGCGCCGCGTGCTGGTGGGCGTGGGTCAACGTGTCAAAGCGGGCGAACCGCTGCTGGAGCTTTCGAACGTCGATCTCGAGGTCGAAATGAAGACCGCTCGCGCGAAGGTCGGCCAAGCGGAAGCGGAGTTGGACGAGGCGGCTCTCAAGAGCGCAACCGAGATCGAGGTGGCGCGGCGGTCCCTCGATAAAGCGCAGGCGGAGGCGGCGCGGCAGACCAACCGGACCGCGCAGATGATCGTGCGATCGCCGGTGGACGGCGTGGTGTGCGCTTCGACCGGGAGCGCGCTGGACCTGCGGCAGCTCGAAGGGCGCTTTGTCTCACGCGGGATGCAGCTGGCGGAGGTGCGGTCGCTCGATAGGCTGGTCGTTCGCGCCTTGGTGTCGGACCTGGATCAGGCGTATGTGTTCCGCGGTCGGGATCCCGCGGCCGAGACGCCGGGCGACGAGGTCGAGGGCGTTCGCGCAACGGTTCGCGTGAACGGGCTGGTGTCGGCGACGATCCCGGCGCGGATCGTTCGCGTAGGGCCCGCGGGGACGCGAAGGCTCCCGAGCGGGGCGCTGTCCACCTCAGCGGGCGGGGACATCTTGCTGGACCCGGGCGATCCCAAGCATGAACGAACCCTCGTGCCACAGTTCATGATCGAGCTTGAGCCAACCGGCGACGTGGAGTTGCTGCGCCCCGGACAACGAGCCCGCGTCAGACTGGGGATCGCGCCCGAGCCGCTGCTCTGGCAGGCGTGGCGGCGGGCACAGCAGTATTTCACGGCTCGGCGTGACAGTTGATGCGAAAGTAGACAGGCGCTTCTTGAGCAGTTTTTGTTGAGCAGTTTATGTTGAGCAATGCCCCATGAGCATGATGAGCCGACAGGTCGTGATCCCCAGCGACCCGACGCCCACTAGCGCTCGGCGGCTGTGGCGTCCCCTGGCGCGCCCGTTTACGCGGACCCAGCCTCACAAAGGGCTGGACCGTCTGGGCGAGCGCGCGATCGGCGCGATCCGAACGCGGCGCGAAGCACGGCTCGACAACGAACGGGCGCATCGCATCATCGCCGAGGCACGAAAGCTGCGGTCCTTCGGCGAGGGTGCGCTCAACGCTCGCGTCGAAGATATCGCGGAGGCGGCGGGTGTCGGACCGATCGGCGACCGGGCCGGGCAACGGCACGGCGCGAGCGCCGCGATCGTCGATGATGCGTTCGCGGCGATCTACGAGATTGTTCGGCGCGAGCTCGGGCTCTCGCTGCATCACGAGCAGGTGCTCGGCGGGCTGGTGATGGCGGCCGGGTGCTGCGCGGAACTGGCGACTGGCGAGGGCAAGACGGTCACGGCGATCCTGCCCGCGGCGCTCGAAGCCTGGGGCGGACGCGGCGTGCACGTGGTCACCGTGAACGATTACCTCGCGCGACGCGACGCCGAAGCCACGCTGCCCGCGTACAAACGATTGCGGCTGACCGTTGGCGTGCTGCAGGACGACACGAAGACCGACGCTCGCCGTGAGGCGTACCAGTGTTCCATCACCTACGGCGCAGATAAACAATTTATCTTCGACCACTTGCGCGATCGTCTCTCCGCGCCGCTCGAACCGCGCTTGGCCGGTCTGCTGCTTGATGATTTGGCGGGCGATTCCAAGAAGAACTCGGCCTGGACCGAACGGGTGGTGCAGCGTGAGCTGAACTGCGCGATCGTGGACGAGGCCGACAGCGTGCTGATCGATGAAGCGGTGACACCAGCGATTATCGGTGAGGGGGGCGAGGAGGGTGAGGACTCCGAAGGTTCGCTAGAGTCGCACTATCACCGGGCGGCGCGGATCGCGCGCGAGCTTGAGCAGGGCAAGGATTACCGCGTCGACCACCGGCTTCGGTCGGTTCGATTGACCGAGGCGGGTCAGGCGGCGGTGGAAGCCGCGGCC
>CAZIMT010000055.1:5022-13190 GCA_964540295.1 uncultured Phycisphaeraceae bacterium | reverse complement strand
GCTTCGGTCGGTTCGATTGACCGAGGCGGGTCAGGCGGCGGTGGAAGCCGCGGCCTGGCTTCTGCCGTCGTTCTGGGCTGGCCCGCGTCGTCGCGAGGAGCTGGTCACGCAGGCTATTACGGCCAAAGAGATTTACATTCTCGGCGACGATTACATTCTCAAAGAAGACGAGGTCGTGATCGTGGACCGCTCAACGGGCCGCGTGCTGCCCGGGCGGAAGTGGCAGTTGGGCGTACATCAGGCCGTAGAAGCCAAGGAAGGCCTCGCGGTCTCCGAAGATCGACGAACGACGGCCCGCGTGAGTTACCAGCAGTTCTTCCAGCGGTACCGTCGCCTCTCGGGCATGTCAGGAACGGCGGCGGAGGTCGCGGCGGAGCTGTGGTCGTCGTACAAGCTTCCCGTGGTGCGTGTTCCAACGCACAAACCCGTGATGCGCGTGCGCGTGCCTGATCGTTTCTTCGTGAGCGAGGCTGAGAAGTTCGAAGCGGTCGCACTTCGCGTGGTCGATCTGCATGCGCGAGGCGTGCCGGTGCTGATCGGCACGAGGAGCGTGGCGTCGTCGGAACGTCTCGGAAGTGTGCTCGCGGAACGCGGCGTTGAATGCTCGATTCTCAACGCGACGCGTGAGGCCGAGGAAGCGGAAATCATCGCGCGAGCTGGCGAACGCGGCGCGGTGACTGTCGCGACGAACATGGCGGGGCGGGGCACGGACATCCGGCTTGGCGACGGCGTGCGCGCGCTAGGCGGGCTGACGGTGATCGCGACCGAGCGGCACGACGAGGCGCGGGTCGATCGGCAGCTGTTCGGGCGCGCGGGGCGTCAAGGCGATCCGGGGCGGGCCGAAGCGTTTGTTTCGCTGGAAGATCTTCTCATTGTGGTGTATGCGCCGAAGTTTTTGCGCTTCGCGTGCGAACGTGCGCCGCAAAGCCTGCTTGAGATCACCGCGCGGGCGACGTGGGCCGTGGCGCAGTGGAGCGCGGGTCGCAAGGCGTCGGTGATGCGGTCTCAGGTTCTGCGGGCGGACGCGTGGACCGACATGGCGCTCCACCACCGCTCTAGGTAGGGCTTTGCGGCGTAAAAGCCTCGGGTCTATCGGCTCGGCAAGAACTCGCCTCGCCGGGTTGTGACGGGATGGCCGTCCGAAGGCATCTTTGTTCGCACCGAAGGCTGCGTGGCGAGCCGTCGCTCGCGTGAGGGCTTTGAACGGGTCTTCTTTTTCGCTTCTTCCTCGGAGACGAATAGGATTTTGGCATGACGACGGGAACAGCAAGTGCAATAACGAACGGGCAAACCACGAACTCGGGGGCGCTCGGGCTGGAGGCGGTGAGCGCGGAAGTGGATCGGGTAAGCCCGCTGATCCAGCGGCTCATCGATGCGGTGGAACGCACGATCGTCGGGCAGCGCGCGATGATCGATGGGCTGCTGATCGGGCTGTTGACCGGAGGGCACGTGCTGCTCGAGGGCGTGCCCGGGCTTGCGAAAACGTTGACGGTCTCGACACTGGCCAAGGGCATTCACGCGAAGTTTTCGCGGATCCAGTTCACGCCGGACCTGCTGCCAGCGGATCTGATTGGAACGCTGATCTACAACCCGCGCGACGCGACGTTCACGCCGCGCAAGGGACCGATTTTCGCCAACATCGTTCTGGCCGACGAGATCAACCGCGCGCCGGCCAAGGTGCAGAGCGCGCTGCTCGAAGCGATGCAGGAGCGACAGGTCACGATCGGCGACACGACCTACCCGCTCGACGACCCCTTCCTGGTGCTGGCGACGCAGAACCCGATCGAGCAAGAAGGAACGTACCCGCTGCCCGAAGCGCAGGTGGACCGTTTCCTGCTGAAGTTGAACGTGAGCTACCCCACGCGGGCCGAGGAGCGCGGCGTGGTCGATCGGGCGATCACGGACCGGCCGCGTGCGGAGCAGTCTTTGCGAACCGACACAGCCTCTCCGGTGGATCTGGATTCGCTGCGGCACGCGCGTTCGGTCGTGCGATGGGTGCACGTCGACGATCGCATCCGCGATTATGCCGTGGAGATTGTGCACGCGACGCGGAAGCCTGCCGAGCACGGGCTGGAGTTGAAGAAGTACATTGACTTTGGCGCGTCGCCGCGCGGGAGTATCGCGCTGATCCTCGCGGGGCGTGCGCGAGCCATGCTGCAGGGCCGAGCGTTCATGACTCCGGGAGACGTCAAGGCGGTGGCGGCGGACGTGCTGCGGCACCGCGTCGTGCTGAGCTATGAGGCGCAGGCGGAGTTGCTGACGAGCGACGAGGTCATTCGGCGGATTCTTGAGAAGGTTCCTACGCCATGATGTTTTTCGCGGGCGCGAGGCGGAGTGCGGCATCAAAGACCGGCGCGACATTGATCGCGACGAAGCGGGCTGAGGCCGACGCAGGATCGGCCGATCATCGCGTGCTTCTGACCGAAGAGCTGATGCGTGAGGTGCGGCGGTTGAAGGTCCGTACGCGGCGGCGCGTGGACAACCTGCTCTCTGGAGAGTACCACAGCGCCTTCCGTGGCAGGGGGATCGAGTTCTCCGAAGTCCGCGAGTACGAACCCGGCGACGACGTGCGCGCGATCGATTGGAACGTGACCGCGCGGTCCGGCGGCGGCGAGAAAGCGTTCGTCAAGCGGTTCGTTGAAGAACGACAGCTCACGGTCATGCTGGTCGTCGATCAGAGCGCGTCGGGCGGGTTCGGAACGGTGCGCACGACGAAGGCTCGTCTCGGATGCGAGGTCGCGGCCGTGCTCGCGCTGGCGGCCACCCGCAACAACGATCAGGTCGGGCTCACGATCTTCTCGGATCAGGTTGACCTGCATTTGCCGCCGGGGCGCGGGCGAGGACGCTCGGTCCGCGTGATGACCGAGTTGCTCGCGCACGAGCCCAAGGGTGGCGAGACTGATCTGGCTGGCACGCTGCGTTTTCTCGGAAGCGTGCTGCGGCGGCGTGCCATCGTTTTCGTCATCTCGGATTTCCTTGCGGAGGGTTACGAGTCGTCGCTTCGCTTGCTCGCGGCCAAACATCAGGTGATCGGCGTGACCGTCAGCGATCGCGCCGAGCGCTCACCCGCGAACATCGGGCTCGTGACCATGATCGATGCGGAGAGCGGCGTCGCGCGAACCGTTCATCTCGGTGGCGCACGCGCGCAGAGGACGCTCGATCTTCTGCAAAGACAGCGCGAGAGCACGCTCGCCCGATTATTCGCGGCGGCCGGGGCCGATCGGATCGCGGTATCCACGGATCGGCCGTTTGTGCCCGAGCTGTTGAAGTACTTTCGCGTGCGGGAGCACCGGCGATGAGTCGCCTCGGGATTGCAATCACGAACGACGCAGCGACGACGTCGCGCACTCCTCGCTCGCTCACCGCGCTCTCGGTGGCTTCATCACTGAAGGTCACGGCGGCCTCGTCGCTCTTGGTGCTCGCTTCGTTCTCGGGCTCGTGTGATCGCTCGCCCGTTGCCTCGACGGCTCCCGCGAAGGTGTACGAGATTTCTGGGCGTCTGGCCTCGTTGCGGGTGTCGCTTGATCGCGATCGCATGACAACGGCCGATCGGCTCACGCTGAGCATCGAAACGACGGCCGAAATTGGCTCGCGGGCTTCAGTTCCGCTCGAGCATTTAACGTTCGAAGGCTGGACATTGGTCGAACGCTCGGATTCCGAAACCGTGCGCGGCACTTCGGGCCGCAGTGTTCGCGTCGCGCGCATCGTGCTGGAGCCTTTTCTGGACGGCGAGTACGTAATCCCGGCGATTGCCGCGAGGGCATCGTCTGAAGCAGCGGGCGACAATGCGGGAGCGGCCGAGACGATCCAGACGCCGGACATTACCGTCATCGTCTCCTCGACGCTCCCCGAGGGCAGCGACACTCGGGACGTGCCGGGGGCGGTGGAGTACGCGGCGCGAGACTCCGTTGCTGGGCGCGAAGTTGCCATCCTTGTCGGCGCTATCGCTGTGGCAACTGCGCCTGTTCTGGTTTGGCTCGCGTTCCATCGACGTCGGAGCGGTCTGTCGGGCTTGATCGACGAGCGCGCACTTCGTTTGCTCACGTTGCGACGCGCGGTCGAGCGTCGCGATTATTCGAGCATCTCGCCAGACCTACTCTCGCGCGTGATCGCAGAATCGGTACCGGATAATCAGAACGCCAGTGCGACGAGCGAGCTGCGGCGCCTGACGGCTCGCCTCGATGCCTGGAGGTTCGGCGGCGCGACCCTGAACAGAGACGAGCTGAGCGCAGCCGCGAACTCGACGGCACGTTTGGTGGAAGCCGTAAACGACCCTCGCCCTGCGGAGGTCATCGCGTGATCGACCGCTTCGCCAACCCGTGGGCCTTGACAGCATTGGTCGCGATCCCGGCGGTGATGTTGCTGCTCGCGCGTCAAACCGCCCGAGGCTTGCTGATGTCGGATCTCCGACTCTTCGAGCCCTTGACGCGCTCGTTCGTTACCCAAATACGGTGGGTGCCTTCCGCACTTCGGCTGCTCGCGATCGCCCTGCTCATCGTTGCGGTCGCGCGCCCTCAGCGCCGCGCGGGGGCCACGCCATCCACCACCGAGGGCATCGCGATCCAGCTCGTCGTCGATCGTTCGGGGAGCATGGCCGAACCGTTCAACGACACGGCTCGTGATGAATCATCGGCAGCACCGGACGGCTCTGCGCCGTTCACCAAGCTCGACGCGGTCAAAAGATTGGTAAGGCAGTTCGTGCTCGGGGACGGCAAAACGATGCAGGGGAGGCCCAACGACCTGATCGGCCTGGTCACGTTTGCGCGTTTCGCCGACACGGTCTGCCCGCTCGCGCGATCGCCGGAAATCCTCGTGCAACTCACCGAGCAGACGCGAGTCGCCAACGGGCGGAACGAGGACGGGACAGCGATCGGTGACGGGCTCGCTTTAGCCGCGGCGCGGCTCAGGGCGATCAGTACCGACCCAAAGGATCTGAAGACGCCAGCCGACGCCGGTAAACCGCGAGACGCGGGCTCTCCTGATGAATCGGCGAACGCGCGCAGCAACAACCTCGACGCGATCAAGGATGGCGTGATCGTGCGCGGGCGCGTGGTGATCCTGCTGACCGACGGGCAGAACAACGCTGGGGACGTGGACCCAATGCAGGCCGCCGAACTCGCCAAATCGTGGGGCTTGCGTGTCTACACGATCGGGCTCGAGGGCACGCCGCCGGGATCGAGCCGCGATCCGTTCGCGAATTTAAGAGCTTCGATGGGCGGCGTGGACGAAGCGACGCTGCGGCGGATCGCGGAGATGACGGGCGGTCAATACTTTTCGGCCTCGGACTCCGCGACGTTGCGCGACGTGTACGCGACGATCGACAAGATCGAGAAATCGCGGCTTTCATCGCCAGAGACCGCGTTGTACGCCGAGCTGTTCTCGCCGCTGGCGATCGCGGGAATCCTCCTGATCGGGGCCGAGCTGTTGCTGTCCAGCTCGATTCTCAGGAGGCTCCCATGACAGGGTGGGGCTCGCCTGAATGGCTTTGGTCGCTCGCGGCGCTGCCGATGGTGGCCGCGTTGCTGGGCGTCGCGTGGGCTGCGCGTCGGCGAGCGCTCGCGCGATTCGCCGACGTGAAACTGCATCGGGCCTTGGGGATTCACGATCGCCGTTTGATCCAGTTCATCTCGGCCTGCCTGCTTCTCGCTTCGCTGGCGTGTGTTGCTATCGGCCTCGCGAGGCCGCACGGGAACCCACGCTCTGCGGAGGGCAAAGCGACGGGGCGCGACGTGGTCTTTGTCGTGGATGTTTCGCGGTCGATGCTCGCCACCGATCTCACCCCCACACGGCTCGAACGTGCGAAGCTCTGGATCAAGGACGTCACCGCGACGCTCCAGGGCGATCGCGTCGCGATCGTGGCGTTCGCTGGTACGTCCGTCGTGAAGTGTCCGCTCACGCTCGACTACACGTTCTTCTCGCTAGCGCTCGACGAGCTCACGCCGTCCAGCGTTTCACGAGGCGGCACAAACATCGGCGACGCGATCCGCCGCACCCTTGACGATGTCTTCGACACGTCGCGCGAGCGGCCTAGGGACTTGATCCTGATCACCGACGGCGACGATCAGGAGAGCTTCCCCGTGCAGGCCGCCGAGCAGGCGGGGGAGCGCGGCGTGCGGATCATCGCGCTCGGCCTGGGCGATAGCGCGACCGGCGCCGCGGTGCCCGCGGAAGGCTCGGGCGTGCTGCGGTACAAGGGTGAGCGTGTGCTGAGCAAGCAGGATTCGGGTTCGCTCGCGTCGATCGCGCAGGCCTCGGCGGGCGGTGTGTACTTCAACGTGGGCACCGGCACGATCGAGCTTGATCGCGTCTACCGTGACCTCGTGCAGAGCGCGGCCGGGTCCGAGATCGAAGCGCCGAAGACAACTGTTTACGATGAGTATTTCCAGCCTTGGCTGGCCGCGGCAGCCCTCGGGCTGCTCGCGGAGCGCGTGATGTTCCGCCGAATGCAGAAAGGTGCTCGATGAGATGCGAACGTCAGTACGCGATTGTGTGGGCTTGCGCACTGCTGGTCGTCCTCCTGCACTCGAGCCGCGTGAGCGCGCAGCAAACCAGCAAAGATCCAGCGCTGCTCGTCTCGTCAGCCAGAGTGACCACGCCAGCGGGTGAGTTCTCGGCGGCGCGCGGCCTCATGATCGAAGGGAAGTGGCAAGAGGCCGAGAAGCTGCTCAAGCAGAGTGATCTCGGCGCGACCGATCCGGCTCTTTCGGCTGCGGCCCGGCACAACCTTGGATACTGCGTGTTCCAAAGAGCCAAAGCGCTCGCGGAAACAAAGCCCGGCGAGGCGCTGCCGCTGTTCCGGTCGGCCGCCAGCGCGTACCGAGCGGCCCTGGACGTGGCCTCGAGCGATACGAGCGCCGCGCAAGGCTTGGAGATCTCAAGAATTTGGATCAAGAAGCTCGAAGATCAACAACGCCAAAACGACGCGGCAAAGAAGCCTGATCCGAAGCAGGGGAAGCCGAACTCGGACGGGAAGGATTCGAAGGACCAATCAAACCCTGAAGACGGTTCGCAACCGAAGTCTCAATCGAAGGATCACCCTTCAAACCCTCAGAATGGCGATCAATCTGCGCAGAACGGTTCATCGGAGCGCGACCAGCGGCAAGCGCTTCAAGACCTGGCGAAGGACCAGCAGAACGCCGCGAATGAATCGCGGGCTCAATCGTCCAAGCCCCCAGAGAGCGCGGCCGCGCCGTCCGCCAAGGAGATGCAGGACCGCCAGAGGGATCTGACTCAACGTACGCAAGAGGCGAAGAGCAAGCTGGACTCGACTGCAACCTCGAAGACCTCACCCAAGGCGGAGAGCGATAAGGCGGCGCAGCAAGCGCAGTCATCAAAGCAGGAAGGACCGACGCCGCTGGAGTCGCTCGAAGAGGCCGCGAACGCTCAGCAGAGGGCCGAGCAAGCATTGAAGAACGGTGATTCCGAATCTGCTGGCCAGCACCAGCGCGAAGCGGCCCGAGCGATCGAGAACGCGGCGGAACGATTGGCATCTGATTCAGGGAAGGAAGGCGAGAAACAAGCGTCCAGCAATGCCGGCCAGGAATCAGGCAAAGACGGCGACGAGAAAGCGAATGAAAAGCACGCCAGCGTTCAGCAGATCCAACAGCCCAAACGTGAAATCGATCCGCTCGCCAAGCAATTGCTCGATCGAGAGCAACGCCAGCGTATTCAACGGCAGCGATGGCTCAAGGGGCAGATGGTCAGGCCGCCGACCGTTGAGAAGGACTGGTGAGTTCTGAAGCTTGAGAAGACAACAACACGCGGATGTCACACGCACGGAACGATTAGCAGGACGCTCTAGAGCAAGGCAGCACCTCCGTCAATCGATCTCGGCGCCGCTCGTGAAACCAACCATGATCGACAGACTTACAACGGCAGGCTTCGGAGAACAGACGTGAAGGTACTGGCATTCAAAATCTTCTCACTACTCGTGTGGTTCTGCTTCTGCATGCCCGCTGTTTCTTGCTTTGGGCAATCGCGGATCGATGTTGCCTGCAGCGTCTCCGCGGACACCTGCTATGCGGGCGACGGCGTCGACTATGTGGTGAACGTGACCGGCGCATCGAGCCCTGATCGGCCGACGGTCGAGCTCCCGGCGGGGCTTTCGCTCGATTTCGTCGGTGGTTCCGATCGTTCGAGTCGGTTCGTCGCGATCGACGGCAACGGCC
>CAZIMT010000055.1:0-4922 GCA_964540295.1 uncultured Phycisphaeraceae bacterium | reverse complement strand
TTCGTCGGTGGTTCCGATCGTTCGAGTCGGTTCGTCGCGATCGACGGCAACGGCCGCAAGACCGAACGCGTGGACGCCGGGTACGTGTTCCAGTTTCGCCTGATCGCGGGGCGGCCGGGGCAGTATTTCGTTCCTGCGCCCAAGGTGAAGGTCAACGGCAAGGAGTACGACGGCACGCCAGTCCGACTCCGCGTCATCGAGCCAGAGAACGACGACAACTTCGCAATGACCATCTCGGTTGTGAACGATTCGCCGTACATTGGCGAGCCTGTAACGCTCAAAGTCCGCTGGCAGTTGGCCGCCAACGTCAAGAACATTTCCATCGCGGCGCTGCCGGGTCAGGATGCCTTTGAACTCGCCACGCCGCACGATCGTGTGCCGACCGGGCAGCAGAACGATCCCACGCGCGTCGAGTTCCAGATGTTCGGCCGCGGCGTCGTCGGACTGTGGTCGCAGGAGACCATCAAAGGTCAAACGGTGCGTGTGCTGACGATTGAACAGGTTCTGGTGCCCAAGGAGGCCGGGAAGATAGACCTGGGGCCGATGAGCATCGCGTTCGACGCGGTGGTTGGGCAGAAGCCGCGCAGCTTCTTCGACGCGCCGTGGGACGCACGCGACATGACACGGCGAGTTGTTTCTCGTTCCAACACGGTCACGCTTCGTGTTCGCTCGTTGCCAGAGCCGGATCGGCCAGCAGATTTCGGCGGGCTCGTCGGTGAGTACTCGATCAAGACTTCCGCGTCCGCCGCCAAGGTCGGCGTGGGCGACCCGCTCACGCTCACGGTCACGATCACCGGGCCGGACCCGCTCGGTCGCGTCGAGCTTCCAGTGATGGATCAGCAACGCGGGTTCGCGGGCGCTTTTAAAGTCTCTCCCGAAGGATGGCACGCCGACACATCGCCAGAGAGCAATCCGCGCCTGGCCTCGATCTCGATCCGCGCCGCCGAGGCGAGCGTGAGCGCGATCCCGTCGCTGCAGTTCGCGTACTTCGATCCCAAGCGTGGCGAGTACCGAGTCGCGCGCAGCGAGCCGATCTCGCTGAGCGTTCGGCCGACCAAGGTGGTCACTTCTGCTGACGGGATCGGCGGGGCGGGCGCGGTACCGTCGGGAAGTCCAGCCACGCCAATGGTGCCCACGGCGGGCGGCCTGCTCGCGAATTCAAGCTCTGTTGATGTCCTTCGCAATGAGGCTTGGAGCTTGAGCGCCGCCGCGCGTTCGCCGATGGGCGTGACGCTCCTGACCGCTCCCATCGCGGGCTTCGCGGCGGCCGCGTGGATCGTGCGCCGCGCGGGAACATCCTCGACGACTCGACGCGCCTTGGCACGCGAACGAAGGCGAGCGACGGCCGCGATTCAGCGAGCCGCGACCGCGACGGGGGTGAGCGATGCCTTGCACAGCTATGTCGGAGCGCTGCTCGGGCGCGACGCGACGACGCTGACAGCGGAGGACTCCGCGCACGCGGTCGCGGAGCAATGGCCGATGCCGGGCCGAGATCTCTTACGGTTGCTGCGCGAGTGCGACGCGTCGACGTTCGGCGACACGCCCGCGAACCTGGATTCGCTCCGCGCTCGCGCCTTGGAATGGCTCGGCCAGATCGTGCGAAGTTCGACGCGCGTTCTTCCAGTCATCGGCGTCAACAGCTCGCTCGCTACGAACTCTGCGCTCGATCTCTCGAAAGGAGCGGCCCGGTGATCGCACGCGACCGACTGCTCGCTTTGGTTCTGTGCGTAGTTTCGCTCGGCGTGCTGCCAAACGTCGCCAGCTCGATCACGATCGACGGATCACCCGTGACTTCAGGCCTCCAATCGAACCTGGACAGGGCGAACCAAACATTCCAACGCGCGATCGACCGATTGAGCAGCGATCGCGAGGCGGGCACCGCGTTCGCGCTCGAATCGGCGGCGCTGTACCGAGCGATCGCTCGCGAAGGACAGATTCAGAACCACCGGCTCGAACTCAACGCGGGCAACGCCGCGATGATCGGCGGCGACACGGGTCGGGCGATGCTCTCTTTTCGCCGAGCGGAAAAGATCGCGCCGTCGAACACGGCGGTTCGCCAGAGCCTGGCGGCCGCGCGCGAGAGGGTTGGCACGAAGGTGGCGCCGCCACCAACAGCGATCTCGTTCGCTCGCGCAGTTGACCTCCTCCTCACTTGGCGAAATGTCATCCCACGCAGCGCGATGGTGTGGCTCGCGGCGCTGGCGTACATCGGCGCGTGGGGCTTCGCGGCCGTCTCGATCTTGAGACTCATGCCCCGCGCGCGCATATTCGGCATTCTCGCCGGGACCGTCGCGATCCTGGCGACGTGCTCGCTGGGCGCCGACGAGTGGGACCGCACGCGCGTGCCCGCCGCCGTAATCGTTCAGCCCGGCGTGGTCGGGCTCAACGGGCCAGCCAGCGGGGTGTACGAGCCCACGTATAAATCTCCGCTCGCGCCCGGCGTGGAGTGCATCGTCGTCGAAGTGCGCGGGGCGTGGTCGCACGTCCGGCTCAACGACGGCGGGCTGACCTGGGTGCCGAGTTCTTCGCTGGAGTATGTGTAATCGGAGCTCATACATCGTCGGCCCGAGCGCCCTGATCTTCACCAAGATTCGCTCTGGGTATTGATTTCCGCGCCCGCTCCGTGAATGCTTTCGCTGCTCGCCGCGATGCTCGGGGGGCGCAACGGAGCCCTCAGGAAATGACAAACACGCCGCGAAAACCAGCACACGAAGCGCCCGCCGTCCACGGCGGCGAAGCTCTCGCCCACGAATCGACGATCAATTCCGCGATCAACGTCGCGATCGTCGGCGCGAGCGGGTACAGCGGCGCGGAACTCGTCTCGCTCCTGCTCGCGCACCCGCACGCGCGGCTCGTCGGGCTCTTCGCTTCCGGCAAGCGCGAAAAGGGCGACGGCATCAACGCGGTAACGAGATTTGAAGATGTTTTCCCGCGCTTTCGTGGGCGCCTTGATCTTCCAATCCTGCCCACAGACCTTGCCACGGTTGTCGCCACCGGGGCCAAGGCCGTGTTCCTCGCAACACCTCACGAGGCCAGCATGGAGCTCGCGCCCAAGCTCTTGAACGCGGGCATCACCGTCTTAGACCTTTCCGGCGCGTTCCGGCTTGACGACGCGGCGCTCTACCCAAAGCACTACGGGTTCGCCCACACCGAGCCGTCGCTCTTGAGGTCGGCCGTGTTCGGGCTGCCCGAGATTTTTCGAGACGCCATCCGCTCCGCGAACCTGATTGCGTGCCCGGGCTGCTATCCAACGTCCGCAATCCTGCCGCTTAGGCCGCTGGTCGATGCGGGCGTGATCGAACCCGGACGGCGACCGGTCGTGGACTCCACCAGCGGCGTCAGCGGCGCAGGTCGCTCGGCTTGGGTCAAGTCTCTCTTCTGCGAGGTGAGCCTGCAGCCCTACAACGTTTTCTCGCACCGGCACAACCCCGAGATCGATCGGTACTGCGGCACGCCCGTCGTCTTTACGCCGCACCTAGGCGCATTTGATCGTGGGATTCTTTCGACAATTCACGTCGATCTTGCGCGCGGTGTCAACGCCGCCAACCTTGCCGAAATCTACACGCGAGCCTACGCCGACGAGACGTTCGTGCGCCTGCTGCCCGCCGGGCAATGGCCTAGCGTCGCGGACGTGCGCGGCACAAACTTCTGCGACATCGGCTGGGCGCTCGACGAGGCCAACCGGCACCTCATCCTCGTGAGCGCGATCGACAACCTCGTCAAGGGCGCTTCGGGGCAGGCCGTGCAATGCATGAACGTGCGCTACGGGTTCGATGAACGAACCGGGATCCTGCCCCTGACCTTCAACAATTCTCTCACGCGCTCAAACGGCGGTGACGAGTGACGACGACCGATCGCTCGCCTCAGATTGGCGCTCTAAAACAAGCAGATCTGAGCACGTCAGACCCTCGCCCCATCATCATTAAAATCGGTGGCAGCACGCTCGATGGTCACCGTGACAACCCGGCCATGTGGCGTGCGCTCGCCAGCCTTGCCGCACGCACGCCCGCAGGTATCGTGCTCGTCCACGGCGGCGGGAAAGCGGTCGACCGCCACCTCGCCCGGCTGGGAGTTGTCTCCGAGCGCCGCCAAGGCCTGCGCGTCACGCCAACGGACCAGATCGGCGATATCGTTGGCGTGCTGGCCGGAACGGTGAACAAAGCGATCGTCAGCGAGCTTAACCGTGCCGGTGCCCGTGCGGTCGGGCTCTTCCTCGGCGACGGCGCGATGACTCGCTGCCGCGTTCTTCGCCCGGGGGGCGTGGACCTCGGACGCGTTGGCGAGATCGAAGGCGGTGACGGCGCGCTTGCTCGGGCTCTCCTCTCCAATGGTTTTCTGCCGGTCGTCAGCTCCGTCGGGCTCAACGACGACGGGTTCCTCAACGTCAACGCCGACGACGCGGCCGCGGGGCTCGCGAGGATTCTGAAAGCTCGTTCGCTCGTGCTTTTGACGGACGTCGCGGGTATCAAGGGGGCCGACGGCGCGATCGTGCCGTCGCTCACGATCGCGGGCGTCGAGGCCCTGATCGCCGCCAGCGTAATCTCCGGCGGGATGATCCCCAAATCGCGTGCCGCGTCGAAAATCGCGGCCGAGTTCGAGATTCCTGTCGTGATCCTCTCCGGCGAGGATCCGGACCACCTCACCCGCTGGGCCGAGGGCGGCACAGTCGGAACTTCGATTATCCCCGGCTAAGAATCGCCCGGAAGCAGCCCCCGAGGGCCCTGGGCCAAGCACAGCTTGGTGTTTCTTCTGCAATGTTTCGCGCGATTTCGCTGGAAGTTTTTTCTCTCACGCTGAAACTCCCGGCCCGAGCCCCTAAAGATCATCTCGCCATGTCCAAGCCTCACCCACGCAAAGACAAACGCCTCCCTCCCACCCCGCCCCGCAGCCCCGGCAAGCGCGGGGTCCACCCGCTTCACGGT
>CAZIMT010000054.1:6378-18438 GCA_964540295.1 uncultured Phycisphaeraceae bacterium | reverse complement strand
CCTTCCTCCCCGCCCATACCCTCCCGGGCCGATGCTCCAACGACGATCGATCCTCCCCGATCTCCTCGCGCTCACACTCCTCTGCGCGCTCACCTACGCCCTCCTCCCCACCTCTCACGGCCTCACCAACTGGCAAGAAGCCAAACGCGCCCTCGTCGCTCGCGAGATGCACGACCGACTCGCCACCGACCCCCTCGCATGGGTCGTCCCCACCGACAACAACAAGCCCTATCTCGCCAAGCCGCCCCTGATCTACTGGGCTCAGATCGCTCTGGCCACAACCCTCGGCCACCGCTCCGGCGAACTCGAACTCCGCCTCACCGTCGCGATCGCTGGATGGTTCGGCGTCCTCTGCACCTACTTCACCGCGCGCCGCCTCTTCTCCCCTTGGGACGACGGCCCCGACGCCGTGCTCTCTGACGACCGCGCCTTCGCCGAGCACGTCGCCTGGTGGTCCTCCCTCCTGCTCGCGACGGGCATTCTCTACGTGCGCTCAAGCCGCATCGGTGAGCTTGACATCCTGCTCGTCCCCTTCACGGTCGCCGCCATCGGCTGCATCGCCCGCGCCTGGCGTTTCGCCGTCCAGCACGAGCGCACGCCCTGGCTCACGGCACTCGCCGCCACCGCGCTCACCACCGGCGCGGTGCTCGTGAAAGGCCCGCCCGCCGTCCTCACCATCGCTCTCGCTGGCTACGGCGGGATCGCCCTCAACATCGCCCTCAACCGCCCGCCCGCGCGGCGCCGCCGCGCTTTAACGCCGACCCAAACCGCAACATCCGAATCACTCGCAATCCCAACCCTCGCTCAACCGCGCCCGACCACCGCCATCGCCTCGGTCCTCGGCTTCATGACCTTCGCCATCGCCGCCTTCCTTCGCGCCGATTCCTGGCGCGACATCCCCGGAATCACCATCCTCGGGCTCTGCGGCTCGCTCGTCGGCACCTTCCTCGCTCTCCTCGCCGATCGCGCCCGGATCGTTCAGCTCTGGACGATCTTCTCGCGCACGCTTCTCGTCATCGTCATCGGCGGTCCCCTACTCGTTTTCTACGGCTGGACCCGCGCCGTCGCGCACCTCATCGGCACCGCCAACGTCACCACGTCGCTCGGCGAAGAAGTCGAGGACAACCTCCGGCTCTTCGTCCCTGAATCTCCGCTCGTCAACCTCGAGGCCGCGGCTTATGGCGTCGGCCTGGGCTCCATCTGCGCCGCGCTCTTCATCGTCTGGTTCGTGCGCACACGCCCCATCCTCCCACGCACCTGGATCTTCGCAGCCGCCTGGGTCGTGCTCGGGCTCGTCGGATTCAGCACGCTGGGCAAGGGCGTCCCGCGCTACCTCACCCCGCTCTGGCCCGGCATCGCCATCCTCGGGGCGGCCTGGCTGACGTCCACCATCCGCGATTCCTCAAGACCCAAGCGCATCGCGTCCGTCGCGCTCTCGATCGTGCTCGTGCTGTCCGTCGGGCAATCGTGGTGGTACGCCGCGGGGCGCGAGATGAAATACGCCGATCGCTCGCCGCGCGCGCTCATCGCCGAGCTGCACGATTCATCGCTCGAGATCGACTTCGCACGCCTAGGCACCTTCGAGTTCTCAACCCCGCAGCTTGATTTCTACGCCAACCGTGCGCTCGAATCATTCCACGACGCCACCCCTCGACCCGGCATCCGCTTCGTCGGCCCACGCACCATCAACGACCTTCGCGCCGATCTGGCCGACGGCTCAACCTACGTGCTCCTCCTCCGCGCCAGGCAACCATCATCCATGGAACCACGCCTTGCCCAGGACTGCCTCGCCGATGCCGGGCTTCAGGTCGAAAAACTGAACGTGCGCACGCCGTTCACCATCGACAACGGACGAGTTCCGGTCATCGCCGTTCGCGTGCGCGCTGCGCCAGATCGCTCGCCCCTCGATCCAACACCCGACCGCACGCCCGGCACTTCTGGAGCCCAACCCGATGGCCGATGAACCCGCCAGCACAGCGCCGCAGACTGCACCGCAGAGGATGCCGCGCGCTCGCGCCTCGCTGCTCCTGCTGCTGGTCATAAACCTCTTCAACTACATCGACCGCTACATCCTGGCCGCGGTCGAACCGCGCATCCGCAAGGAGTTCTTCGCCCCCGATTCCGAACACGCGAACTTCTGGATGGGCACGCTCGCGACCGCGTTCCTGGTCTCGTACATGCTGGCCGCCCCGATCTTCGGCTGGTTGGGCGACCGGATCAACCGCTGGGCGATCGTCGGCGCGGGCGTGCTGGTCTGGAGCCTCGCCTCGGGCGCGTCGGGCCTGGCCGCGACGTTCGCGATCCTGCTCACCACACGCGTCTTCGTGGGCATCGGCGAGGCCGCGTACGGGCCCATCGCGCCCACCATCATCTCTGACATGTACCCCGTGGAGCGCCGCGGCAGCGTGCTGGCGTGGTTCTACATGGCGATGCCCGTCGGCACCGCGATCGGCTTTGCGCTGGGCGGCTTCGTCGCGAGCGTGACCGACAGTTGGCGATGGCCCTTCTACGTCGTCGTCGCGCCGGGGCTGGTGCTGTGCGCGCTCTCGTTGCTCCGCAAGGACCCGCCACGCGGCAGCGCCGACCCCAGCGCCGCGCGACGCCGCCCCACCGCCGCCGACTACGCCCAGCTTTTCAAGATCCCGTCCTATGTCTTCAACTTGCTGGGCATGACCGCGATGACCTTCGCGGTCGGCGGGATGTCGTTCTGGATGCGCACGTACATCAGCGAGTTTCGCGGGCTGCACAACGAGGCCCAGGTCACGACCACTTTCGGTGCGATCGTCGTGGCGTCAGGGCTGACCGCCACGCTGCTGGGCGGGTATCTCAGCGACAAGCTTCGCGCCCGCCTGCCCGGCTCTTATTTCACGGTCTCGGCCATCGGCATGTTCCTCGGCTTCCCGCTGTTCCTTGCGGTGCTGTGGACGCCCTTCCCGCTCGCGTGGGTGTTTCTTTTCCTCTCGATCTTCTGTCTCTTTCTGAACACCGGCCCGACCAACACCATCATCGCGAACGTCACCCACCCATCGATCCGCGCCTCCGCGTACGCCGTGTCGATCCTGTTCATCCACATGCTCGGCGACGCGATCTCGCCGTTCCTCATCGGGCTCATCACCGACCGCACCAAATCCGCAGAGCACCCCGGCGGCAACATGAACACGGCCTTCCTGGCGGTGTCCGCGGCGATCCTGCTCAGTGGCGTCTTCTGGATGTTGGGCGCAAGGCATCTCAAACGCGACACCGAACTTGCGCCGACCCGCAACGGGCTGGTCTGACACGCTCGCCAGAGTTGAACATAGAGACACGAAGAAAGGCGTGAAAAGCAGCGAAAATGCTCTGCCGCAATCTCTTTTCTCTGCGTCACTGTGCCTCGGTGTACAAAATTCCTTAGGGCTTCAACGCCTACCGTTCCGCATGACCACAATCTCTTCAAAGAACCTCCGCGCTGCGCTACCGCCCAAGCTCTCCGAAGCCCCCACCGCCGATGGCCGCTTCGGTTCCTACGGCGGTGCCTATGTCCCCGAAACCCTCGTCGCGGCCCTCACGCAGCTCAACGAGGTTTACCTCGCCGCACGCAACGACGAAACATTTTGGGACACGCTTCAAGGTCTTCTCAAGTCATTCGTCGGCCGCCCCACACCGTTGTACCAGGCCAACCGTCTCACCGCCTTCGCCAAGGCCAGCTCACGCAAGCTCGGCGGATCGGGCGACGCCGCGACCATCTGGCTCAAGCGCGAGAACCTGGCGCACACCGGGGCGCACAAAATCAACAACACGCTCGGGCAGGCCTTGCTCGCCAAACGGATGAGCAAAGGGCGCATCATCGCTGAGACTGGTGCGGGCCAGCACGGCGTCGCCTCCGCCACCGCGGCCGCGCACTTCGGGCTCACCTGCGACGTGTACATGGGTTCGGAGGACATCCGTCGGCAGCGTCTCAACGTCATCCGCATGAAGGCCATGGGCGCGAACGTGATCGAAGTCAACTCCGGCTCGCGCACGCTCAAGGACGCGACCAACGAAGCGATGCGCGACTGGATGGGATCGGTCGAGACCACCCATTACATCATCGGCTCGGTCGTCGGCCCGCACCCCTTCCCGATGATCGTCCGCGACTTCCAGTCCATCATCGGGCACGAAGCCAAGGCTCAGTCGCTGCGGTTGATGGGCAAGCTCCCCGACGCGTGCGTGGCCTGCGTGGGCGGCGGGTCCAACGCGGCCGGGATCTTTTATCCGTTCATCGACGACGTGAAAATCCAGCTCATCGGCGTCGAGGCGGGCGGGCGCAGCGCCTCGGCCGGTCAGCACGCCGCGTCGATCTCGATGGGCACGCCCGGCGTTCTGCACGGCTCGCTCAGCTACGTGCTGCAGAACGAGTTCGGGCAGACCGCCGACGTTCACTCCTGCTCAGCCGGGCTTGATTACCCGGGCGTCGGGCCCGAGCACGCGTTCTGGCGCGACGCGGGTCGGGTGCAGTACGCCGTGGCGACCGACGAGGAAGCGCTCGACGCCTTCGAACTTCTCGCGCGCACGGAGGGCATCATCCCCGCGCTCGAGACGGCTCACGCGATCGCCGAGGGCATCAAGGTCGCGGCTCGGCTCAAAAGCGACCAGCACGTCATCATCAACTGCTCGGGGCGCGGCGACAAGGACATGGAAGAAGCGGCGCGATTGTTGGCTCAACGCGACCAACGCCGTCAGCAGCAGTAGCCCGGCCAATTCGGACGCCGCTCACCGCGCCAAGACCCTCCGCGGCACCGCCTCGAACATCCCGGGGAACGCACGCCGAGCCGCCCAGCGCGCCGCGAGCCACCACACGAAGGGGTTCCAGCACGTGACGGCGATGGCGAGGCCGCGAAAGACCCTGCCGCGGTGAACGTTCCACCCCGCTCGGATCAGCCTCAGCATCTGCCGCACCGATTCCACCGAGGGCGGATGATCCTGCTCGACGATGGGGAGCAGCACGTCGCGGAGCAACTCGCACTCGCTAAAAAAGCCCGCCTCGCCCAGTTCGCTGGTCGCGGTCGCGTGCCCGTCGCGCCGGTGTACCACCAGCCGTTCGTTCAGGAGCACCAGCCCGCCTCGCGCCAGCAGGTCGATGTACCAAAGCACGTCAATCGCGGTCGTGATCGCTCGATGGGTGGGGAACAGCGCGCCCGCGTGGACGTACTTGGTGCGCACCAGCATCTGCGTCGGAACGCCGATATCAAGGTCCTGAAGGTACATCGACAGGCACGCGGACCGGCCGGTCATCTCCTCGATCCGCGCGCGACGGCCCGGCGTGTCATCGCGGCGCCGCCCTCGATCGTCGATCTTGCGAGTCAGGCACTGCACGATCGCCGCCGAATCGCTCCGCCGCGCGGCGTCGAGCATCGCGCCCAGGCAGTCGGCTTCCATCTCGTCGTCGTCGTGCAAAGGCTTGATCCATTCACCGCGCGCCAGGCTCATCGCGTTGTTGGTGTTCCCGGCCTGCCCGTGCGTTCCGGCGTTGGTCACGATCCGGACGCGGCGATCTCGAGAAGCGATGTTCGCCATGGAAGTCCATGCCTCGCCGGGCTCCGCTTCGTCGTCGCTCACGATGAGTTCCCATTCTTGGAACCGCTGGGCGAGCACGCTCTCGACGGCGCGGCGGAGCAAGTCCGGACGCCGGAACGTCGGGATGACAACAGAAATAATTGGCTCACCGCTCACGAAACTAGTTTATGACGACAACGCCCACGGCACGGCGCGAAACACGCTGCGCCTTCAGTTTCATCACGCACAGTCGGCAAACGCCGACTATTTGTTTCCGAACAGCTCTCGACAGAACTCCACGTCGGCCAAAGTCAGCGGCGCGTCGCTTCCGGCCAGCACGTTGCACCGGGCTTGAGCCGCGTTGCGGAAGCCGGGGATCGTTGAGCAGACGTGATCGTGAGCCAGAACCCAGCGACTGGCGATCGACGAGAGCGCGGCCGTGCTCGCGTCGGTGCCGCTGGCGGCGCTCACGCCCAACCGCTTCTTGATCTGACCGATCTTCTCGCGCACCTGGTGCAGCGTGTCGGCGTTGAAATCCTTGCGGCTCGTGCGGTAATCGCCCTCGTCGAACTTGGGCGGGTTGGAGGGGTCAAACTTGTCGAGCAGGATGCCCTGATCGAGCGGGCCGAAGGCGACGAACGTACACCCGTGCTTGGCCATCAGCGCGGGGAGCGCGGTACCGGGGCGGATGAAGTCGTCGCAGCGAAGATTGGCCTTGGTTTGCAGGACATCGGGCCTGAGGACGGGGATCGCGCGCTCAAAGTCCTCGATGGTGTACGCCGACTGCCCGACCGCACGCACCTTCCCGGCCTTGACGAGCCCGTGCATCGTTTCCGCAGCCTCGTGAAGGTAGTCGTGCATCTTGCCGGTCAGCCCGGTCGCGTAGTCGGGGCCGATGTACGTGCCATGGTGGAAGTAGTAGAGATCGATGTGGTCCGTGCGCAAGTTCCGCAGCGACTGCTCGCACTGATGCTTGATGTTGGCTGGCTCGAACGCGTGGGGCGCGGTGCCTTTGAAGTGCCCGACCTTGGTGGCGATGACCTGAGCGTCGCGTTTGACGCCGAGCTTTTGGAAGCAGTCGGCCAGCAGCCGCTCGGCCTTGCCGTTGCCATAAACATCGGCGTTGTCCCAGTGGTTAACGCCCGCGTCAAGCCCGACCTTGATGCCTTCGAGCACCTCTTCGAACTTGACCTCGGCCCACCCGATGGGCTGCCCGGTGGCGGTGGACCAGTTCGGGCCGCCCATGGTCCAGCAGCCGAAGCCGATCTCGGAGACTTTGATGTTGGTTTTGCCGATTGGGCGGTAACGCATGAGAACTCCTAAACCATTGGCGAGCGGCCAAAGAGTAGATCCTCCCGGCACGCGTGCGCGCGAGAAGACCTCTCTAGGTCGTCAGCAGCTTGTCTTGTTCAGCAGCTTGTAAAGTCTTACCGCGACCGGCTGGGCCAGCGGAACTTGCTCAGCACCTTCCGCACCGCGCCGCGGGAGAGTTCGTCCACGGTGTCGCGGGCGTTGGAGGGCAAGGCCTCGATCGCGTCGGCGACGGTTGCGAACCCGTCCACCAGATCGAGCCCGCGAGCCAGCCAGCGGGTCCAGAGGGGGCTTAGCCCCTTAACCAGGCGATCAGCCTCGATGCGAGGTTCTTCGGCGAGCAGGCCGGTCAGCAGGCGATAGGCAATGCCAGCAACCGAGCGGATCTCATCGCGCACACCGTCGGCCGCTGAAAACTGAACTCCCTTGAGCCGCGACGCCAGGCCGTACAACTCAATAACAAGCCGCCCATGGCGATCAACCAGCACTTCGTCGAGCATCAGCGGCCCGTGGCAGGCCCCGACGCCGGTCGTCGAGTGAGCGACCGCGAGCCCTTCGAGCAGGTGGTTGATCGCGCGGTCGGTCTCGTGGGGAGACATCCGCCCGCCCTTCATCTCGACCAGCGTGCCGAGGGTCGTCAGGCCGTCCTGGTTGCCTGTAAAGGGCGTCACGATCATGCCGCGACCCGTGGAGCAGATCGAGTACTGCTCGATTTCCAGGAGATGAGAATCTTTGAGCAACGCGACGGGTTCGACCGCCTCGAAGAACCGTCGCTGGCCGGGCTTGTCGTGCCGGACCGGGAAGCGGTAGACGACGTGGCTGGAGTTGTCGCGCTCGTGCAGGGCCAGCCAACGCTCGGCGGTGAGCGTGGTGCCGGGAGACGGCGCGAGCTCGCGGACGAGTTCGTAGGCCCCAAATCGCATCTTGCCAGCGTTCTCTGTCTGCAACGTCCGATGCCTCTCAAGGCCGCCCTCGACCGCCACGAGGTCGGTTCCCGGCGGGCGGCCGGTGGTACATTCTTCTCGAAACTCTTACAAATCGCCAGTCGGACCAGACGTGGAGGGTAGGACCGTCCCGGGCCTTGGTCTTGTGCTCGGGGAGGCCGGTTCTGGCTCGGAAGCTGGGTAGTTCACTATCGGTCAGGCCGCCAACACTCCCCCCTCCATCGGCCAAACCTGGCAGAAAGCCCCAAGGATCGGCCCGGGGAGTTTAGCTCCAAGCCGGGCGAAGGCCGGGGATTCGATCAACCGCGACCTCGAGATCTCACGCTGAAGCAAGCCTCGCAACGCTCGGCTACGCTGTGGGTTCGGCGTCCAAACCGGCCCCGAATTGGAGACGTGTATGCCTCGCACCGAAGTGATGATCGAGAAAGGCCTGACCCTCGTCGACGCCATCAACGAGGCGCTCGCTCAGGAAATGGAAAAAGACTCCCGCGTCATCCTCCTGGGCGAGGACATCGGGCTCAACGGCGGCGTCTTTCGCGTCACCGAAGGGCTCGCCAAACGCTTCGGCACCGACCGCGTGGTGGACACGCCTCTCGCCGAGTCGGGCATCATGGGCTCGGCCATCGGGCTCGCCATGGCTGGGATGAGGCCCATCCCCGAGATCCAGTTCGAGGGCTTCTTAGGCCCGGCCTACGACCAGCTCGTCAACCACGCCGCTCGCTACCGCACTCGCAGCCGCGGCGCGATCACCATCCCGCTCACCGTCCGAGTCCCCGTCGGCGGCGGCATCCACGCCCCCGAACTGCACAGCGACTCGCCCGAAGCGATCTACGCTCACCACCCTGGCCTCAAGGTCGTCATGCCCTGCACGCCGTCAGACGCCAAGGGCCTCTTGATCTCGGCCATCCGCGACCCTGACCCTGTCATCTTCTTCGAGCCCAAGCGAGCCTACCGCAGCTTTCGCGAGGAGGTGCCCGAAGAAGAATACACCATCCCGATCGGCCAGGCCAAGGTCGTGACCGAGGGCGCCGACCTCACGCTCATCTCTTGGGGAGCCACCGTCTTCCAATGCCTCGAAGCCCTTGACACTCTCCCCGAGGACGTGAGCGTCGAGCTCATCGATTTGAGAACGATCTACCCGATCGACACCGACACCATCATCCAGAGCGTCATGAAAACAGGCCGTTGCGTAGTCGCCCACGAGGCCCCCAAGACGGCTGGCTTTGGCGCGGAGATCGCCTCGATCATCCAGGAGCACTGCTTCCTCCACCTCAAAGCTCCTGTCCAGCGCGTAGCCGGGTTCGATACGGTGATGCCGTATTACAAGCTCGAGCTGGATTATCTGCCTGACGCGAAGAGGATCGGCGAAGCTGTGGGGCAGTGCTTGGGGTATTGAGGAGAGGAGGAGACTTCGTTCTACTCCGCCAATTTCTATCTGCAATGGACACCTCGCGCACCGACCCTCTCGGCCGCGCCTTCATCTTCCACGATCGGACATGGTTCGCCCACATCCTTCGCGGCCACCCGGAGATGACCGACCATCGCGCCCTCGTCGAGGCCGCCATCACCAATCCTCTCCAAATCCGCCACAGTGCCAGTGGCCCGGACAGCCGCCTGTACTTTGGCGAGAGCTCATCTCTCAGCCATATGATCCTCGTAGTCGCCGACATCGCGTTGGGCTTGGTGAAGACGGCCCACATCGCCAAGCGATTCACGGGTGGAGACATCGAATGGTTACGATCGACAACATCGAAGGCTTGATGAGCTCGGGCCTCGAAACTCTCTGGTTTCACTACGACATCGCCTCGGACGTCCTTTATATCCGCGTCGCCGCCGCGCGCACCGTCCAGACTCTCGCTGAAGAAACCTCAGACGGCAACATCCTCCTGCGCCGCGCCGACAATGATCGCCCGGCGGGCCTCACCGTCGTCAACTGGTGGAAACGCTTCGGCAAGGGCACGCGGCCTGACTCGATCCGCGAACTCGAACGCTCGATCGAGCCGTGGGCGGCGAAAGTCGCGGCGTGAGCACACGAAGTAAAACACGCCAATGAAATTCAACTTGGCGGCATAGCGCCGACAACGACGTGTTGCCGCCGTGGACCACGCACGCCCAAGAGCACCGAGGACCGAAGCACTCGTCGGTGGCACGGCCGTCCTGCTGAACCCCGCTCGCCCGGTACACTCGCCTCGTGCCAACAGAGCCCGCCAACACACTCGCTCACTCGCGCGTGACTCATCCCCCACGCACTCGCGCACGCTCGCGCACCACGCTTCGCAAGGCCGCGAGATGAGAGAGCGGGTGGCATCGAGATCAGGCGGTGAAGTTCTCGAATGATCCGTGGCATCGAAGCTCGCGTTGAGACTTCGAGGTCTTGGTCTGCGCAAGCACCATCCAAGTCGGAAGGCCAGCTTCGACGCTGCGAGTTTAAGAAACCAGGCTCGATGAAGGCTGAGTCGAAGCTTCGCGAAGCTCGAGGTTGCTTTTCTACGCCTCGCGCTGGCGCTTGGCCTCGATGCGCTCGGCGCTCGGGACTTTCACGTCCTTGGCCAACCCCACCATCGCCATCAGCCAGATCAGCACGTACGTCGCATCAAACTGCCACCAGAAGAGCCCGTGCCGTGCCGACGTGGGGAAGGCGTGGTGGTTGTTGTGCCAGCCTTCGCCGAAGGCCAGCCAGCCGAAGATCGTGTTGTTGCGGCTTTCGTCGTCGCTCTTGAACGGGCGGCTGCCCCAGATATGGCACACGGAGTTGATGCTCCAGGTAATGTGGTGCACCATGAAGACGCGGATGAGCCCGCCCCAAAGGAAGCCTAGCAACCCGCCCATCCACGTCTGCGTGACAGCCAGCCCGATCGCGGCCGGGATCACCATGCCGACCACGACCCAGAGCGGGTACCAGCGGTTGACGTGCTCGATCACGCGGTCTTTGTATAAATCAGGGACGTAGCGAGCGATGCCCCCGGCCGTGCCGCCGCCGGTGGTGCTGTCGGGGCCGACCCAGGAAGGACGGATGAACCATCCCATGTGCGCGTGCCAGAAGCCCTTGAGCAGCCCGGAGAGCCCGTCGCCGTGGGTGGCGGGCGAGTGCGGATCTTGATGGCCGTCAGAGTGCTGGTGGTGGCGGCGGTGCACGGCGACCCACTCGATGATCGGGCCCTGCACAGCCATGGAACCGAGGGCGGCGAGAACGAACGTGACGACCGGGCCAGCGGTGAACGAACGGTGCGTGAAGAGGCGGTGAAAGCCGACGGTGATGCCTAGGCCGGTGGCGAGGTAGAGGCCGATCAGCAGCGCGACGTAGAGCCACTGGAAGAGGACAGACCAGCTGAGCGCGACGACCGCGGCGATGCCCAGCAAGGGCAGCAGCACCAGCGTAAGCGTGACAGCCTTGAGTTCAAGCGAGAGCGGGCCCAGCGGCGGGTGGTGCGGGTGGTCGCGCGAAGCAGGCGTGCTGGCGTGAGAGAGCGTCTTGACGTGGTCGCCCGCGGCGGCGGCGGTCGGGGCGTGTTCGAGCGTGTGGGCGTGGTTCATAGTGTGGGGTCAAATCGGCGACTTTGAGATCCTCAGGAAGACGCAAGAAAAGCACCAGGTGCCCAGGCGATTGGGACAGGTTCACCCTGTGTATCGGCCGATCGCGGCGCGTTCGGCCAAAGGACTGTAGTCGATGAGTGGACAGGCGAAACAGCCAAACTGAGAACGAGCAAAGCGGCCAGATCAGATCTGGAAATTTGGCTCTCGAGCTCTTTGGCAATGTTCTCCGCGATATCGTTCGGCATGACTGACCGCTCACTGCTTGAGGTCTTTCCCTCCCCCACCGACACCTCGTTCGTCATCGAGCACGTGTCGGAAGAGTTCACGTCGCTGTGCCCCAAGACGGGCCACCCGGACTTTGGCGAGGTGACGCTGCGCTACCAGCCCGCGGCGGCCAAGGTTGGGGGCGTCTGCGTCGAGCTGAAGAGCCTGAAGATCTACTACCAGGCGTTCCGCAACCGCGGGATTTTTTACGAGGCCGTGACCAATCAGATCCGCGATGACCTGGTCGCGTGTACAAAGCCCGCGTGGCTTCAGATTCGCACAGATTGGAAAGGTCGCGGCGGGATCAAGTCGGTGGTCCGGGCCGAGTTCGGTGAGATCCCCGCTCACTTTCGCGGGCGGTGATCCGTGCCGGGGAATCTTGGTAGGTCGGCGCCCCGAGCCGACTTCTTGCTTCTCCGAAAGACGTTTTTTTGGCTGATCGTCTTGGCTGATCGTCTCAAGACTCGGAGAACGGCTCGGAGAGCCGTTCCTACCT
>CAZIMT010000054.1:0-6278 GCA_964540295.1 uncultured Phycisphaeraceae bacterium | reverse complement strand
GTCTTGGCTGATCGTCTCAAGACTCGGAGAACGGCTCGGAGAGCCGTTCCTACCTAAGAACCTAGAACCGTAGGTGCGCGGGTTTCTCTCTCGGGCTCGAGAAGCCGAGGATAAGCCGGGCCATCGATACGTCGGCGAGGTGCGTGATCTTGATGTTGCGCGAGTCACCGGGCACGACCACCACGCGCGGTTCGAGAGCGTGTTCCGAGGCCAGCAACCGCTCGACCACGCCCGCGTCGTCAGTGCTGGTGAGGTCTTGCTGTTCGTACGCACGGCGCAAAAGCCCCGCCTCAAAGATCTGCGGGGTTTGGACGGCGAAGAGCGACGAGCGATCAACCGTCTCGGCCGCGACCCTGATCGTGGCTCGTCGGCTCGCGCTGGCGGAGGCGCCGTCGTCGCCCAAAATTCGCGCGAGAGGGTCCACGTCGTCCTTGAGCCGATCCATCTCGCGGGCGCGTTTGAGGGTGTCGAGAACTTCAATCCCCGGCACAACCGCTCGGTAGCGCTGGGCCGCTTCGATCATGCGCTCGACGAGTTCGACCGGCGTGCAAGGCCTAGCCGCGTCGTGAACAGCGATGTGCGTGGAATCGGCGGGGACGAGCTTGAGAGCCTCACGCACGGTCTGGTAACGGTGGTCCTTGCCGCCAGCGCAGAGCGTGACGCCCAGAAGCTCGAAGCGGTCGCCGTGACGTGCTTTGAATTGCTCGAACGCGGCCGGGTCCGCGGGACCGGCGACGATGATCGCGCACACCTCGTCAAGCTTGTTGAACAGCTCGATCGAACGCTGGATCACCGGTTTGCCGCCCAGGTCCTCGTCGAGCTTGGAGCGAGGGATATCAGACCCAAAGTTAAAGCGGGCGGACCCGCCGGCGGCCGGGATGATGACGGCGAGTTTCATGCCCTTGAGATTAGCCGGAGGCACACCCAACGATCAATCTCAGAGATCGAACTCTTTCCAAAGCAACCAGTTCTAGATTACGGCCCCGCCACATACCGAGAAAAACACTGAGTTTGCTTGCTTTGCTGGCTTTTCGTGACATCTTGATGATGCACGTAGTGGTTCGGGGGAGCGATGCACCGTGGGGCCATCGACTGATTCAACGTGCAAGACCGACCGGCTAGACGCCGATGCGGTTTCAAGGGGGAGCTTTTTGTGACAAACAGAACATCATGCATGCTGGTTACGTTCGGAACCTTGGTGGCAAGTTCAACCGCCATGATCTGCGGCGGTTCGGCTTCGGCTGGCGTCGTGACCTTCGACGAGTTGGGAGCTCGTCCCTCCAACTTTTTAGACGTGAACCCTCTTCGGAACGAGTACGCCGGGCTGCGATTCTCTGGACCAAGCGCGCTGGACGGCGGCGCGATTCTCGATCAGGCCGGCAACTTTGGGATCAACGCTCGGTCAGGGCGCAACTTCCTGGCATTCAACCGGCTGTCGGTCGCCACAATGAAGAACGGCGGGCAGCCGATCGACCCCGAGACGATCGAGTTTCTCTCGGCCCCGGTGTTGAGCGTTGAGATTTATTGCTATTCCAACAGCGCGGCCACGTTCAAAATGGACGGTTTTGACAACATGGGCGCTCTGGTCACGACCTCATCAACAAGCTTCGGCGCCGACTGGGTAAAACTCTCAATCACCAGCAAGACGCCGATCGCCAAGATCACACTCACAGAGACCAAGGGCAGGGACAACAATTGGATCTTCGATGACCTGTCCTTTACTCCGGTCCCCGCGCCGATGAGCGCTGGGGTGCTCGTGCTCGGCTTGGCCGCGGTTTCGCGTCGTCGCCGTTGAATCGATTCGTGGGGGTTATCTCTCGCGGTTCATCGTGACCGATTCGCTTCGCGCGAAGAAAGAGCAATCGAGAGATCGTCTGCGCCAGTTGTCGGCCGTCGGGCGCGCCTGAACACGTTCCCCTCTCTATTGGAAACGCCGCGAGCCGCCGCTCAAGCAAGATCGCACTCGTTCCGAAAACAAACGCGATTCATTTGCTTCCTCTGGATTCGGGGCACATTCAAGGAGTCCGTAGTACTTGGTCCGACAGACCAATTCCGGTCTTCTCGGTTCGGCCCGTCGAGAAGTGAAAGGAAGCTGATGAAAGCTCTCGGTAAGGTCGGTACCGCCTGCGTGCTAGCCGCCCCTCTCGCGCTCACCGCGCCCTCCACGGCTGGCGTCGTGACGTTCGACGAGTTGGGAGCTCGTCCCTCCGACTTTTTCTTGGTAAACCCTCTTCGAGACGAGTACGCCGGGCTGCGATTCTCTGGACCAAGCGCGCTGGACGGCGGCGCGATCCTCGACCAAAACAGCAATTTCGGGATCAGCGCCCGATCCGGGCGTAATTTCCTCGCTTTCAATCGCCTCCCTGCGGCGACGATGGCCAACGGCGGCCGCCCGCTCGATCCGGAGACAATCGAGTTTCTCTCGTCGCCTGTTTCGAGCGTGGAAATCTACTGCTTCGGGACCAACTCGTTGAACTTTGTGATGGAAGGGTTCGACTCGAACGGAAAGCTCGTCACAAGGTCGGAAATTGCCAACAACAACACGGCGTGGGTTCGACTCGCGATTTCCAGCACAACGCCGATTTCCAAGGTCAGTTTGAGCGAGACCAAAGGCGGTTCGCCAGCGTGGATCTTCGATGACCTCTCCTTTACTCCGATCCCCGCGCCAGCTGGCCTGGCGGCGCTGGGGCTCGGGAGCGTGTTCCTCGTGCGTCGTCGGCGCTGAACAAACCCGGCCCACGAGCGTGCACGATCGGATTGCCATCGTTCAACGATTCATCACCTCAGAACTGCGGCGTTTGGTCGCGCGGTTGCTTTAGATGAACCGCTGGAAACTGATCTTTCGCCGCATCTCGCCGCTCGCATGACCGCGGCATGACAAGGGCATGACCAGGGCATGACCGCAAGAGATTTTCCGTCGCCGGTCTTCCCGTCCGGCTCTCACGCACGCGATTCCCACGGCCTGCCCGGCGTGTACCCGATCAACTCGTACAGATCTTTCCGCGTCTGCATCTGATCGACGAACCTCGCCACCGTTCCCTCGGCCTTGAGTTGCGTCAGCGTCGCGCTCACCGCGCCCATCGCCACCCGCAGCAGCGACACCGGGTAGATGACGCACGAGTAGCCAAGCGCGGCGAAACTCGAAAGCGAGATCAGTGGCGTCTTGCCGAACTCGGTCATGTTCGCCAGCAGGTACGGGCCTGTTCGAGTCTTCGCCCCCGCTCCCGGCCCCGGCCCCACCCTCATGCTGGTGCCGCCCAGAGCGCCCGCGAACTTGGCAAACTCGTCCTCGCTGGCGAGGCCTTCAGGAAAAATCATGTCCGCGCCTGCCTGCACATAGACCTTCGCGCGTGCCACGGCCGCGTCGAAGCCGTCCACACCTCGAGCATCGGTACGAGCACAGACCACGAAGGAACCGTCCGAGCAATCGTCCGAGGCCTTACGCGCCCACTGGACTTTCTCGGCCATGTGATCGGCTGGCACGAGCTCCTTGCCGTCGAGATGCCCGCAGCGTTTAGGGAACCTCTGATCTTCCAGATGAAGCCCGGCCGCCCCGGCGCGGTGGTATTCGATGACCGTCCGCCGGACCATCTCGGCCTCGCCGAACCCGGTGTCAGCGTCGGCCAGCACGGGCAGCATCGAGCCGTCGGCGACCTCGCGAATCACACGGCAGAAGTGTTCAAGCGTGAGCAGGCCCACATCAGGCACGCCAGCGCACACACTGGTGGCGGCTCCGGAGACGTAGCAGGCGTCAAACCCGGCTTGGGCGATGGCGCGGGCGCACAGGCCGTTGAAGGCACCGGGGATGGCAACGCAGCCTGCGTCCATAAGACGGCGTAAACGCAAGCCCGGCAGGGAACCAGATGGAACGGTTGTCATGCGTCAAGCGTAGGGAATCAACGCGGGCGTCAGATACCCTTCATGTCGAGGCCCGGATAGACCTTGAGGTTCTTACCGCGTTTACGCTGGACCTCGCGAAGTGTCTTGATGGAATTCTGGAGAGTCTTGGTAACCCAATCCGGATACACGACCTCAGATTCCGCCGGAGACGATTTCGGCGAGTTCTTTGCAGATCGCGCCTTGGATAATGGCTTTTTCAAGTTCAACTTTGCAGATCGCTTGCCAGGCATGGTTGATTTCAATATAGCGCTCCTTTGCGTCAAGGGCCAACGCTGTGAGCTCAGATGGGTACACCTCATAACGGTCCGGCATGCTGAACTTTGAATTCCCGCTCGCCTGAAAATACACGCCCCGAGGCTCGAACTCGGCGCGAAGAACGCCAACCGCCCGCCTTGCGTCGAGGTGCATCTTCGAGAGGTCGCCCGAAGAGTTCCATCTGCCGGTCCGGCGCGGCCGAAGGTTTCCCGATCCGAAGAGCCATTCAATTCGATCCTCTCACCTCGCTCAACAAACTCGCTCGTAACGGATCAGAGGAAGATGCTCTGAACAACGGACCAACCGAACCCGCCTCCTCTCCTCTCAGCGCTACTCCCGAGCCGGCCTCCCCTTTTCCTTGAACAGCACCACGAACACCACCAGCACCGCCAGGGCCATCGCCGCTGGCGCGATCCACACGCTCTTCCAATCGATCGACGCCGCGGGCCCCGTGCCCGTCGTGTAGTGCGCCACCAGTCGGCCCACGATCTGGGCGCCGATCAGCATCCCCAGCCCTTGCGTGACCAGCACCAAGAACCCTTGCGCCTGCCCTCGGATCGCCACGGGGGCCTTCTTGTCCACGTAGATCTGCCCGGTCACGAAGAAGAAGTCGTAGCAGATGCCGTGCAGGATAATCCCGCCCAGCACCATCCACGTGACGTGCGACCCGCCGATCCCGCCCCAGCCAGCCGCGAACAGCGCGTACCGCGCCACCCACGCCAGCATCCCCACCGCCAGCATCCACTTTACTCCAAGCCGTGCGAAGCACAGCGGCATCACCAGCATGAACGCGATCTCGGACATCTGCCCGAAGCTCATCTTCACCGGCACGTTCTCAAGCCCGGTCGCCCCCGCGTACATCCCCGCGAAGCTGTAGTACGCCGAAAGCGGGATGCAGATCAGGAACGAGCACACCACGAACACCGCGAAGGACCGCTCACGCATCAACGACACCGCGCCGAAGCCCAGCAGCTCGCCCACCGACGCCGACTTGCCCTTGGCCTGCGGCGGGGTGTGCGGCAGCGTGAAGCTGAACACGCCCAGCACCAGCGACGAGATACCGGCCGCGTAAAAAAAGTGCGGCATCGAGGCCCGCGTCGTCTCGTCCGCGCCCGGCGACATCTGCTTGGCCATGTACCCGACCACGAACCCCGCGACGATCCAACCGATCGTTCCTAGCACACGCACCATCGGGAACTGCTTCTCCGGGTTGGTCATGTTGTGGAACGCTAGCGTGTTGCTCAGCCCCAGCGTCGGCATGTAGCACAGCATGTGCGCGAGCAAAATCCCAACGAACGGCCAGGGCGAGCCGCCAGCCGCGGGAACCAGGCTCGGGGCCGCCAGCAACGCCAGCCCGCCCAGCAGGTGCATCACGCCCAGCACACGCTGCGTCGCAAAGAACCGATCCGCAAACATGCCCAAAAACACTGGCGAAAGAATCGCCGCCAGCGGGCCCACCGAGTACGCGTTGCCCACCGACTCCGGGCTCATCCCCTTGGCGGTCATGAACGGCCCGAGCGTCACGTACCACGCACCCCACACGAAAAATTGCAGGAACATCATGATCGAAAGACGCAGACCAATGTTCGCCGGGACAGGCCCGGCCGAGGGAGATTCCATCAGAGTCCTCCGAATGCCGACGAAAACTTCGCCGGTGGGTTTGCGGCAGAGATTACAACAAATCGGACGCCAAAGCAGGCATCCGCAAAAAAATCTCTCGCACGCGCCCAAATCTCGGTACGCTCTCCACGGCTCATTCGAGCCATTCAGGGAGGACCAAACCATGGTGCCCGGCCCACTCTCGATCCAGCGCCTGCTCGGCGCAATGAAAAAAGTCGAAGCCTCCGATCTCCACATCAAGGTCGGCGTGCCGCCCGTCTTCCGCATCGCCGGGCTGCTTCGCCACATGCAGGGCGACCCGCTCACCGGCGAGGAGGCCGACCACCTCCTCGACCCGCTCCTCTCCGACGCCCAGAAAGCACGCTTCGCCAACGGCGGCAACCTCGACTTCGCCACCCACCTCGGCGACGGCGAACGATTCCGCGTCAACATGTTTCGCGCTGGCGGGCACGTCCACGCCGCCATCCGCCGCGTCAAGGCCGAGATCCCGAGTTACAACAACC
>CAZIMT010000053.1:0-18547 GCA_964540295.1 uncultured Phycisphaeraceae bacterium | reverse complement strand
AGACTCAGGATCGGGTGTTTTCTCTTGGGCCTTTCCAAGAGCGGAAATGTAGTCGGTACCGTCGCCAGCCGGGTGTGAAACCGATGGCGGAGCATTGCCAAGAATACGGCGCGGCGCGGTATGCTGTCAGGCTCCGGTTCGGAGCGCGGCGCCCGGGTTGATACACGATTCGGAGAGGAACGACCGATGAGCGGAATGAAGAGAGGGTCCGAAATGAGGATGGTTTCGATGGCGAAGAGGTGTGCCGCGACCTGGATTTCTAGGCTGGGCATGGCGATTGCGATGTCCGCACTCACGGCCATCCCCGCGCTAGCGATGGCTGGTTGCGTGGTGATCGTGCCGGGGTGCGGCTCGTACGCGCCGCTCATCGAGTCCAAACGTACCAGCCAGATCCCGCAGGTCGCGGACGCGCCGATCAAGGTGAAGACGCAGAACGGTTCGATCGCGATCAAGAAGCATGACGGGACCGAAGTAACGATCTCGGCGGTCATCCGCGGACAAACACAAGAACGCCTCGACGCGACGCGCGTGCTGGCCGAGCGGAAGGCGGACAACTCGCTGGCGGTGTACGTGCAGTGGCCCGAGGGTGGGCGAAAGAACAACGAGGGGTGCGATTTTAAGATTGAGATCCCCAGCGCCAAGGGCGTGACGGCCGAGAGTTCTAACGGCTCGATCACGCTGGTCGGGCTGGCGGGCGTTCTCAAGGCCGAATCTTCCAACGGCGCGATCACGATCCGTGCGCACGACGGCGAGATCAAGGCGGGCACGAGCAACGGCGCGGTCACGATCGAGCGCGCCAAAGGGAAGGTGAAGGCCTCGAGCACCAACGGAGATATCAGTGTTTCGCTCGCCGACGAGGTGACGGGGCCGGTGGATATCGACACTTCGAACGGCTCGGTGAGCTTCGAAGTCGGCCCGGCGTTCGTCGGCACGCTCAAGGCCTCGACGAGCAACGGATCGCTCACGATGCCGTCGGGCGAAAGCATCGTGCAGACTTCCAAGACCAAGCGATCAGCCGAGCTGGTGTTCGGCAAAGGCGAGCACGCTTCGGTGGTCAAGAGCAGCAACGGATCGGTGACGGTGAAGCGTCGGTGAGGACGGTCATGGCTGGCTTGATCGACGCCGCGTGGTCCGTCGAGACTTCAATCATGGATTGCGCGAAGCACCGCGACGACTTCGCTCCGGATCGGGAGTGAATCGATCACGCCGGGTTTGATCGTCGCGAGCGCCCCGGCGGCGCACGCCCAGCAGACGATGTCGTGTACGGCGGGCTCATCGACGAGCCCGCCAACCTGATGCTCGGCCCAGCGTGCCGCGAATACGCCGACGAAGGCGTCGCCCGCCCCGGTCGGGTCGATAGGCGTGACCGGGTACGCGAGAACAAATCGAGATGCGCGCTCGTGGAGGAACCACGCGCCGCGCGGACCGAGTGTGGTGACGACCGTTCTCACGCCGAGCTGCTGGACGAGCGCACGGCGTTCGTCGTGCGACGCGAGATTCTCCTCGAACGCGAGCCTCGGTTCGCCAAGCAGTGCTGGGGCGTGCTGTTCGCTTACGATCAGCACGTCCACAAGACACAGCAGATCGCGCGCGAGCTTGCGGCCAACGGGAACGTGCACAACGACGGTCACGCCGAGGCTCTTGGCCAGGTCCGCCATCCGCGTAAGCGTTGCGTCCGACAACTTGGAGCCCAGCAGCGCGACATCCGCGCTCGCGAGCATCGTCTTGGCGAGAACCGCCTTGGCGAGGTGGTCCGGCTGTTCGAGGTTCTCGTGCAAGATCGAAACCGCGGCGCCCAGCCTCGTCGCGGCCGAGGCTTGGACCTCGGCCCGCCCTGCCAGTCGCTCTCGCTCCGCGTTCGATTCGCGGACAACACACACGCGAGCTTGGGTGCTGTGTTCGTAGGGTGGAGGCGTCATGCGAGGGTCGCTTAGAGTCTGTTTCAGAACCCTCAAATTTCTAGTGAGATGAGTTTTCAGCCCGTCTCGACGCCTGCTATTTCTTGGTTCTGAAACAGCCTCTTAGGTCGCGATCTCGACGATGAGGAATCGCTTGACGCCTCGGGGTGCATCGACGCGGATGGTGTCGCCCACGTGAGATTTCATGAGCGCTTCCCCCATCGGGCTGTTGGTCGTGACTTCGACGTAATCAAACGGCGAGGGGTTCGCGGCCTCGCCGACGAGCTTGAACAGATCCTCGTCGCCGTTGTCCACGTCGCGTAGTTTTACGGTGCAACCGACCATGACCAGGCCTTGGACGGCCTTGGACATGGATTCGTTGATCACTGTCATCGCGGACAGACGCTGCTCATAGCGACGGATCTCGGCCTCGTCGATCCCCTGCTGCTCGCGTGCGGCGTGATAATCTCCGTTTTCCTTCAGATCGCCCAAGGCCCGGGCCTCGGCGATGCGCAGCGAGATCACCGGGCGGTTGGCGATGAGAGCGGCGAGTTTGGCTTCAACCCCGGCTTTTTCCGCGTGCGTCACGAGTTCCATAAGTCAACGCTCCAGATCGATGCTTCGGACGAAGGCTCCAGAACAGGGGTTCACGTCAGGGTTGTCTTACAGGGCTCTGTACGACCGCGTGATCCCTTAGCGAGCGGACGATCGCGTCCGGCGAATCCTGACCAATCCTGTTCGGGAGGTACCGAAAATCTAGGCTCGAACCACGCTTCAGGCCAGAGCAGGTTCCAAGGGGGTTTAAATGTTTGTGTGGGGACCGGCCCGTGGATTGCTCGCGATTAAATCTAGAAAATCACGCCCGGATCGGGCCCGCGACCAGATCCCAAAGGAGATCCAGGCGAACACCGCGCTCGCCGCCACGATGGCCACGGCCCACCAATGGGCCGCCACGACCCGGGCCGGTTGCCCGGTCCAGAGGCGGTCGCGCGTGAGCTCGAACACCGCGGTAACTGGCGAGGTCATGCCCCACACGTCAAACGCGGGCGATGAAGTGTCCGTTCTCCCAGACGCGCGGAAAGGCAAAGAAAGCAGCGGGCCGACCGCGACCAACGCGAGCACGATCAGCATGAACGAAGCGCGGCGAGGACTCTCCAAGGCCTCGCGGCGGACGAGCGTTGATGCCCACGCGAGCAGCGCCCCGGTCAGGATCGCCCACGCCGAGAGCATCGCCGAAACGCAACCCACCACCTCGGTCGGCCACTTGGCGAGAAAAAAGAAAACCTGCGGCCAGATTACGGCCTGCGCGGGTAGGAGCAGCACCACGAGGTCTTTCCATACCCACGCGGCGATGGGGCTCCGCGCCGGAGACTGGCTGAGCCGCACCATCGGCCAGAGCACGGTGAGCCCGATCGCGACGATGGTGAGCAGTGAGCGCGCGGCTGGCCGGTAGGACTCATACGACGTCGCCCCGCGGGCCGCGAGCGACGCGAGGCAGATCATCGTGGAGAGTGCGAGGAAGATCGTCCAGAGCAACGCGAGAGGCCTGGGCTCCGCACGGCGGTGGGCCCAGCGATCAACGGTGATCTCGGGCGCTGATTCTGCCGCTAATTCTGTCGCTGATTCGAGGCGCGAACGAGGCGTTGCTTGATCGATCGGCGGCGGCGGCCCGGCCGAAACAGGATCGAGAACACGATCGTCAGGACCCGGCTCGCTCATTGGCCCTTGGCACCCGCGACGCTCGCGGACGTGGCCGAAACATCGATCTCGAACGGGCGCTGCCCGGAGATCTCGATCGCCAGCCGTCCGCCGTCGATGCTTTTATACTGCCGGTTCAGCCACGCGAGCTTGTCGAGCTTCTCGCGTGTGCTGGTTTCGCCGGGCAGCGGGGCGGTGGGCCGCCCTCCCCACACGATTCGCCCGCCGCGCGCGGTCTGCACTTCGAGCTGTTTGGTGCGCGGGTACTTGGAAACATCAACCGATTGGATCTGATCGCGCCACGGCTGCTTGGAGACGAGCGCCAGAAGCTCGAGCCCCGCCTCCAGGTCCGAGCCCGCCCAGGTCTGTGAGAAATCGATCGCGCCGCTGAGAGTTTTCGGCAGCGGCGAGTTCACTCCGGTGATGACCGAGAGCGAGCCCAACTTGGTGTCTAAGTCATATTCGACGGGCATAGGTTTGGCGTTCCACGAGACGAGCACGAGCTTGCTTCCCTGCTTGACCACGGCCGCGCCGACGCGCCAGGTGCCCTCAACATGAACATCACCGCCGCTGCGCCGCACGATGGTGGGGGTGGTGTCGAACCAGCCGCTCCGCTGCATGGATTCGCCGACGAGCCGGAGTGCTTCGCGTGAGTAGGGGTCGCGTGCGTCGCCGAGCGCACGAGTCGCGGTCTCCAGGAGTTGCTCTTGAAACTGCTCGGGCAGCCACGTCTTCCCGGCGGGCTTGGTTGACCGTGGCGTCGGCTTGGCCGTGGCGGAGGATTTCGCGTCGCTCGACTTTGAGTCCGCGATCGCCGCGTCCATCATCGGCCAAGCGATGCTGACGCTGACTGGCTTGGAGCCGTTGAGGATCTTGATGGCCCGCGCTTCGAGCGGCTCGAAGCCCAGCGTGAATCCGACAGCCACGCTCGACAAAATCAGCACGAGCATGACCGTTCCCAGCGCGGTCGCGAACTTGGCTCGATCGAACGGAGCGGCGGCGGCCTTCCCCCGACTTGAACTTTTCGTGGTTCGTTTCCCGAACATCAATCGATCCTCCGTGACCTCATCCTTGGCCGCACACGCGAAACGCGGTATCAAGCCGTTCGTGATCTGGTCGGCAATCCGTGCCTGTTTACGATAGGGCCGCCGTCGCGGCGTCGCGCCACGCGAGGTTCGCCAGCGCCGTGCAGAGCCCCGGCAGGCTTGTGCCCGCGTGCGTGGCGGCCATGGGATAGAGCGAGTGGGCGGTGAAACCGGGCATGGTGTTGACCTCCAGCATCCAAGCCTTGCCCTTGGAATCAAGCAGAAAATCAACGCGGCAGAGATGACGCACGCTCATCGCCCGCGCCAAGTCGAGCGCCTGCTCGCGGATCAGGTCTTTGACGTTCGCGGGCAGCGCCGGATCGTCCACGATGTACTGCGTGTCGTCGCGGTTGTATTTGGCCTCATAGTCATAGAACTCGACGGCCGGTTTGATGTGTATCGGCGCGAGAGCTCGCGCCCCGGGTCCTGCGGGGTCGAACACGCCGACCGTGAGCTCGTTGCCGATCACCATCTTCTCGACCATGTAGACGCGCCCCGGGTGCGCGAGCATGTCGCGCGCAACCTCCGCGCGCGACTTGTCCCACTTGGCCCGGTCGTGGCAGAGATGAACGCCCACGCTCGATCCCTCGTGTACCGGCTTGAGCACCACCGGGAACTCGAACGGGGACGCGGAGTCGGTCGCGAAGAAGATCCCGGCTCGCGCGGTCGGGATCCCGCACGAGAGTGCCGTCATTTTCGTAGCGAACTTATCCATCGCGTGTCGTGCGGCCGTTGCGCGACAGCCGACGAACGGGCGGCCGTCGGCCTCGAGCAAGTCCTGCAACGGCCCGCCCTCGCCGAACCCGCCGTGAAGCACCGGGAAAAAGAGGTCGGCCCGGATCGCGCGAAGATCGGCGCCGCTCGGGCGGTCGATGACGACTCGTTCGACCGTGAACAACCTCGACGCCGCGAGTTGCTCGGCGACGTTCTTCGAGCTGTTGAGGCTGACCTCACGCTCGGCGTCGGGGCCGCCGCCCAGAACGACGATGTGACGCGCTGTGCTCATGGGTTGTGAACTTGCGCCTTCGCGGCCGAGTCTTGGCCGGTCCTCGTCCAGACCACGACCTCGGTGTGCAGTTCAACCCCGAACCGGTCGTACACGCGCCGACGAACCTCGCCGATGAGTTCGATCACGTCGCGAGCCTTGCCGCCGGTATCTGCGGTCAGGAAATTTCCGTGCCGATCGCTGACCGAGGCGGTGCGGATTCGCAATCCCTTGCACCTCGCGCGGTCGATGAGCATGCCAGCGCTCACACGCTGACCCTTGGCCCCGATCGGCTCCTGCCCACCGTCTCCGGCGATGTCCGCGCTGAGCGTGGGGTTCTTGAACGCGCACCCGGCCGAGTTGTCGGCCATGGGCTGCGTGCGCTTTTTGTACGCCATTACATCGAGGTGCTTCTGACGGAGCTGGGACGCGCCCGCGCGCGCAAGCCGCAGTTCAGCGCTCGTCACGATCAGGTCATTGAGCCCGGAATGCCTGTATCCAAAGGCGATCTGGTCGCGCGAGAGATTCATGAGCGTGCCGTCGCGGCGCATTGCGAAGACCCGCTCGACCACGTCCGCGATCTGTCCGAACGCGCCGCCTGCGTTCATCACGAGCGCCCCGCCGATGGACGCCGGGATTCCTCCGAGCGTTTCCAGCCCGGCGAGCCCGAGCCGCACGGTCTGGTTGATGAGCTTGGGCAGGTTTACGCCCGCGCCGACCGTCACCAGTACGAAATCGTCGCGGTGATCGTCGTCGATGCGTACCGCAGAAAAATCGCCGTCCGCGAGCGTGACGACTAGTGAATCTACGCCGTCGTCATCGACGAGCAGGTTCGCGCCGTCGCCCAGCACGCGCAGAGACGGATCAATCCGCAGACACTCGCTCAACTGTTCAGCGTTCGTAGGCCGGGCCAAGCGATCCGCGCCGCCGCCGACGTGGAACCAGGTCGAGATCAGCACGTTCCGCTCGATCAAGAGCGCCGGTGTTGTCGGTTCGTCGGCCACGATCAACGCAACTTACCTTTCCCTGTTCGCCTTCCGTGTTCGACTTCTCTGTTCGCCTTCTTCGCTGGCTTCCTGATTCGACTCGCGCGTCGCCCAGCCATCAGGCTCGACCGATCACACGGCAACCTTATTCACCGCGTCGCTTCCGACGAGTCCGGCCGCGGGCGCCCCTTGAAGATACCCCCGGGCAACCTCGTTCACCGGGCCCGCGCCCATCACCACCAGCAAATCATTCGGCTGGCATAGGTTCTCAAGCTGCTCGACGATCGCCTCGAACGGGTACAGGTGCATGGCCCGGATCCCGCGCGTCCGCAACCGATCAACCAAGTCCGAAGCCGTGACCTTCTGCTTCTCTTCCTGGCTGTCGCGCACGAAGTAAATATGCGGCACGATCACCACGTCGGCCTGCGAGAACGAGTTGGCGAACTCTTCCAAGAGGAACCGCGTGCGCGAGTGCTGGTGAGGCTGGAAGACGCAGATCAGACGCCCGCCTCGTTCCTGTGGTTTCTCAAACTCGCGCAAGGCCTTGAGCGTGCAATCGATCTCGGTCGGGTGGTGCCCGTAGTCGTCATAGACGCGCACCGTTCCGCCGAGCGGCAGCGGCCTCTCGCCCAGCATCTGCATCCGCCGGTCGATGCCTCGGAACGCCGCGAGCGAACGCGCGACCAGCTCGGGCTTGGCCCCGACCAGGATCGCCAGCGTCATCGCGGTGGCCGCGTTCATCGCGTTGTGCGCACCGGGCAGGATCATGTTCCAGCGCGCGATCGTCGTCCCCTCGTGCGTCAGCTTTACCGCCCGCGTCTCGACGTCGTAGCTCACCACCCAGTGGGCCGAGGGTGAGAACCCGATGGTTTGAACTTCGCACTCAAGGCCGGCCGTAACCTCGCGGCGGTGAGCCCCGTCGTGCGCGATCAGCAGCACGCCGCCCTGTGACTTGGCTGGCACCAGCTTGGCGAACTCGTGGAACGATTCCACCACCGCGTCGAGCGAGCCGTACACGTCTAGGTGGTCCGCCTCGACCGAGCTGATCGATGCGACCGACGGGAATAGGTTGTGGAACGAACGGTTGAACTCGCAGGCCTCGGCGACGAGGATCCCCGGCTCGCCGCCGCGCGGGCCGTCGGTAATGGTGGGGGACCCGAGCCTGAACCCCGAGGGCACGGCCTTGGGGCCGAGGCAGCCGTGATCAAGCTGGGCGCACGTCGCCCCGACGATCACGGAAGGATCAAGCCCGGCGTCGGTCAGCGCCGCGCCCAGCATGGCCGTGGTGGTGGATTTGCCGTGCGTGCCCGCGACCGCGATGCCCGTGCGGCCCAGCATGCTCCGGCCCAACGCCTCGGCGTAGGTCAGCACGCCGATCCCGCGACGCTCGGCCTCGAGCACCTGCGGGTGGTTCGGCTTGATGGCCGCCGAAGCAACCACGAGGTCGCAGGCGTCGGGGAGCCATTGCTTGGTCTGTTCGAACCCGACCTCGAACCCGGCCGCGACCAGCGCGTCGGTGGTCTCGGAGGGCTTCATGTCCGAGCCCGAGACCATCGCCCCGCGCGCGTTGAGCATGCGAGCCAGCCCCGACATCCCGCAGCCGCCGATGCCGACGAAGTAGGTGTGCTTGCCAGCGACATCGAAGCGGCCGGGCCGGGCCGCGTGGTCGGGGCGGTCGGAACGTTCTGGCGCGCGCGAAAACGAGGTCGGTTGGTCAGGCATGGCACTCGGTATCGGACGCTCCGCCCGACTTTCGTGAATGACTCGCGCGAGTCGTGAATCGGCCCGCCGACCCCCGGCCCACTCTGGCTCGAAAGATCAAAGTTTCGGCTGGTCGTCGTCCTCGTCGTCGAGGAAATCAAAGTCGCTCAGGCTGCTGTCTTCCATGTCGCTCGACGCGGGCTTGCCCGGTTTTCTGGGTGCCGCCTCAAGGTTCGCCGCCGCGGCCGATTTGCTGACGACAGGCTTACTGATCGCTGCCGACGGCGCGGGCGACGACGCCGCAGGCTCGGGCGCGGACCCGGCCTTCAACGCGTCCTCCGCGTTCACGTTCGCTGGCTTCCCGTCCAAGCGGACCACGAACACCGCTGGCCCGACGGCGATCAGATCGCCCGGAGACAGCACCACTTCCTTGATCTTCTTCCGGTTGACGTACGTGCCGTTGCCCGAGTTCAGGTCGCGGATCGTCACCTCGTCCTCGTCGATGACCAGCTCGCAATGCTGGCGCGACACCGCCGACACCGGGATGCGGATCGTACACTCGGTCTGACGACCGATGATCGTCCGGGCCTTGGAGAGCTTGATCTCCTTTGGCTTCTCGTCCTTCACAACCAGCACCAAGGAAACTTGCACTGGACGGCTATCCTTTCCCGGCACCCATCGGCCGAGGTTCCGGGGACACACCCCGAACATCGACCCGCCAGCTTGCCCAACCACACGACCAATCCGACGTCAACGCAACGCTGACCTCGACCATACCAGAACCTCGATGACTCAGCGTACCGTGATCCCGATCCTCGATCAACGCGTTCGCCGCTCCGCCGGGCTGGCTTTCGACACCGTTCAACGACCGGAAACCAACCCGCGGACCAACGCCGCGTACGAGGGGAGCCCCTCGCCCGCGGCTGTCCGCTCACTCTACATCCACGTCCCATTCTGCTTCCACAAGTGCCATTATTGCGATTTCTACTCCATAGTCGATACGCGAGATCGCCAGCAAAGTTTCCTCTCCCGTCTGGAATCCGAACTCTCAGCCGTTGCTCCTTGGGCCGCCGGGCAACCCCTGAAAACTATCTTCGTCGGCGGTGGTACGCCCAGCCTGCTGCGGGTAGACCTCTGGGAAAGACTGCTTTCGCGGCTGGCCGAACTCTTCGACCTCTCTCTGATGAACAAACCGCCCGGCACGGCTCAGCCTGGCGAGTTTACCGTCGAATGCAACCCCGAGACCGTGACCTCGGAGCTCATGTCCACCATGCGGGCTGGCGGCGTGAACCGGGTCAGTGTCGGAGCGCAATCGTTCAACGAACGGCACCTGAAAACCTTGGAACGCTGGCATAACCCGGAGAACGTCGGCAAGGCCCTGCGTCTTGCCCGCGAGGCCGGGATCGCGCGGCAGTCGATCGACCTGATCTTTGGAATCCCTGGTCAGTCGCTCGAAGACTGGCAGCACGATCTGGACACCGCCCTCGCGCTGGGCACCGAGCACGTCTCCTGCTACAACCTGACCTATGAGCCGCAGACGGCCATGACCGCGCGGCTCAAACGCGGCGAGTTTACGCCCGCCGACGAGGACGTCGAGGTCGAGATGTTCACCGCCACGCTCGCGACGCTTCGGGCGGCCGGGATCGAACGCTACGAGGTCAGCAACTTCGCCAAGCTCGGCGCGGAGTGCCGCCACAACCTCGCGTATTGGCGGCAAGAGCAGTGGCTCGCGGTCGGCCCGTCCGCGTCCGCGCACGTCGGCGGCCATCGCTGGAAGAACATCCCTAGGCTCGATGATTACCTGGAGTTCAACGACCGCGGGTTCTCGGCCATGATCGACCACGAACCGCCCGACGCCAAGCGAGCCTTGGCCGAACGGATCATGACTGCGCTGAGGCTGCGCGAGGGGCTTGACGAGGCGCGGCTTATCTCAGACGCCGCGGGCATCAATCCTCGAGCAGCGCTCGCATTGCAACGCGCCAGAGATCAAGCCCAGCGAGACGGCCACTTGCTGGTGACGAATGTTTCCAACGAGGTTGCCGACGATGAGGCAAGGCCAAGCACGCGCTGGAGCCTTACTGACGCTGGGTTCATGCTCGCCGACGGCATCGCCGCCGACCTCATGGCCTGTCTCGACGTTTGAGATCTATCTGGGTTTGAACTAGGACTAGGACTAGGGCTTGGACTTGGACTTGGACTTGGACTTAAGCTTGGACTTGGGCTTGGGTTTGGACTTTGATTTGGATTCGGGTTTCGCCGTGACGCTCGCTTTGCGGTTGATCTTGACCTTCGGCTCGCCCGCGACTCGCTTCGAAACTGTCTTTCGCACCTTGGCAACCGGAGCGTCTTCCCGCGGAGATTCAGTCGCCTCAGCCTCGGGAACGTTGTTCGACTCCACGGCCATCTCGGCAACAGGCTCATCTCGCACGTCGGCTTCGTTCATCTCGGCCGACTTGGGCCCCTTGGCTTTGGGCACCTCGGCCTCTGCGAGCTTCAACCGCTTGGCGACCCGCTTCAAGTCCGTCGGCCAGCCGCACGACACGTCGATCTTCACGCCCGTGATCGGGTGATTGAACACCAGACGATGGGCGTGCAGAGCCAGCCTTGGCGACGCGGCCGCGATCGGCCGGGTCGCGTACAAGCCGTCGCCCAAGACCGGGCAGCCGATGGACTCCAGGTGTACGCGGATCTGGTGCAACCGCCCCGTCACCGCCCGGCACTCGACCAGCGACCCCAGCCGCCCTGTGCGCAGCACGCGGTACGCCGTGATCGCTGGCTTGCCCAGCCCCGAGATCCGCGCCAGCTTCTTCGCCGCTGGCTTGGACGAGCGGTGCGTCGGGGCCGCGTCGTCGATGCTCCGGCCCTCGGATTCAGCGATCGGCCTGCGGATCACGCCCGTGTGCGGCGAAGGACACCCTTTGATCAGCGCCCAGTAGTACTTGCGAACATCGCGGGTCCGGAAGGCCGCTCGCAGCCCGTCGTACGCGCTCGCGGTGAGCGCGACAACCAACAGCCCGCTCGTCTCGCGGTCCAGCCGGTGCAGCAGCCCGAAATCGCGGGCTTTCCCGAGATTCTGAAGCTGCTTGCCCCAGCGAGCAAAGAGCCCGTTGAGCAGCGAATCTGACTCGTGCCCGAGCCCCGGCTGCGTCACGAGATGGGCTGGCTTACCGATCACCAAGACGTCCGGGTCCTCGTGGTGGACCTTGAACTGGACCTCCTCGTTGGGAAGGACCGAGTACGACGCCTGGGCTCGCCGCGACATCTCGTCGCCGTGCATCTCATCCTCGCGCAACGGAACGGTGCGTGCCCGACGTTCCGCGGCCTTGGTTTCACGAGTGCTCATAATTGATTGCCACTGACGGCTCAGGCCTGCGCGGCGCTCGGGCCAGCGTTCATCGGCGGGCAGGCGTCCGCGTCGAGGTACCAACACAGTTCCCCGAGTAAAGGTACGAGCCCTGAACGCGGGAACTCGCGGGCCGCGTCCGTCGCGGCGTAATTTTTCTCGGTATTGCCAGCCGCCTGCTCCACCATCAAACGCGTCTCAGACCCGAGCGCCACAACGCTAATCAGACGCGCGCCGCGCAGCATCCGGGTTGTCATCGTGACCAGATCCACCGCCGTCCCCAGCGACTTGGCGGGCACCGTGCGCACCAACCGCTCATCGATCTCGTTCGCTCGCACGACCTCGTTGGTCCCCGGCCCTGTCACGCTCACACCGCCCAGCAGCACGCAGTCTAGCCGATCGTGCCCCTTCTCACGCCAGCCCAGATACTCGCGGAGCCGGGCCTCGTACCGAACATCGGGCGCCTCGGGCTTGTTCTTCGCCGCTTTCCCTTTCACCGCCTTCAAACCATCAGCGCTGACCGGGATCGCGTGAACCTGATCGAGCGGGATGTCCGAAGGCTCGACGATCAGCTCTTGCAGCAGCGGAAAAAGCCTGCGCGAGTCGTCGGCTGGCACGTCCCACTCGTCCACCATCCACAGGTGCGTCCGCTTCCACGGCAACTCTCGCAATGCCGGGTCGAACATGAGCCGCCGCAGCAAAGCCTCGGTCCCCGTCATCGACACCGCCAGGTGAAAATCGCCGAACGTCCGCACGCAGTTCTGGGCCTGGATCAGAAAATCTGCCGCCGCCGCGTCCAGCGCGTCGTCGGGCAACGAGCGAACGACCACCGAGCCCGGGAGCCTGGGCTTGGGTGGGGTTGGGGATGGGTCCTCCAGCTCGATCATCGCCGTCATTGTGCGCACGTCGAGAGCTTCACGCCACCCCTCGAGAACTTTCCGCCGAGATTGGGACGTAATGTTCTGGGAATGAACCTCGTCGCACGGATCATCGATGCCAACGCCAACCGCGCCCGCGAGGCGATCCGCGTTCTCGAAGACATCGCTCGCTTCGCGCTCGACGACGCCAGGTTGTCCAGCGAATTAAAATCGCTCCGCCACGACCTGCGGGCCGCCCTCGATTCTCTCTCGATCGACAAGGCCTTGCTGCTCTCGAGCCGCGACACCGAGGGTGATGTCGGCACCGCGATCTCGACCCCGGCCGAGTACGCCCGCACAGGCTTGCGCGACGTTGCGCTCGCGGCCGCATCCCGGTTGACCGAGGCTCTGCGCTCGATCGAAGAATCCGCCAAGGTCGTCCCAGCGTCGTCCACCGCCGCGACCAACCCCGCCGCCGCGTTCGAATCGCTTCGGTACCGCGCGTACTCCGCTGAAAAATCGCTGATTCTCAAACTCCGCGACACCACTTGCCCACAGTGGCGGCTCTGCGTGCTCATCACAAGATCGCTGTGCCAGTACCACGATTGGCTCGACGTCGCTCGTCGCGCCATCGACGGTGGGGCCGACTGCCTCCAACTTCGCGAAAAGTCTCTCGACGGCGGCCCGCTCCTCGACGCCGCCCGAAAGCTCGTCGAACTCGCGCACCCGCGCCGCGTTCATGTCGTCATCAACGACCGCCCCGACATCGCTCTCCTCAGCGGGGCCGACGGCGTCCACCTCGGGCAGACCGATCTCAGTGTCGCTGATGTTCGCCATATTGCTGGCTTTCGGCTTCTTGTCGGCGTCTCGACCGGCACGATCTCTCAGGCTCAGGCCGCGGCCAACTGCGGCGCGGACTCCTGCGGCGTCGGGCCCATGTTCCCGACCACCACCAAGGACAAGCCGATCATCAGCGGCCTCGCGTACCTCCGCGAATATTTGCGTGACCTCAGATCTTCGCCGCTCCCGCATCTGGCCGTCGGCGGGATCACCCCCGCGAACGTCTGCGAGCTGGCGGCTGTCGGCTGCCGGGGCGTCGCGGTCTCGTCGGTCGTCTGCGGGGCGCACGATCCGGCTCAAGTGTGCCGACAACTTGTGGAGGCGCTCCCGCCGTCGTAAAGATCCTCTACACTCCCGCCAATGCCCGTTACCTTCAAGCAGCACACGTTCCCCAACGGCCTCAACGTCATCGCGGAGGTCGACCCCGCCGCCCACACCGCCGCCTGCGGCTATTTCGTCAAGACCGGGGCCCGCGACGAGGCCCCGCCTGTGATGGGCGTCAGTCATTTCCTTGAGCACATGATGTTTAAGGGGACCCACGACATCACGGCCGAGGATCTCAACCGCCGCTTCGACGACCTGGGCGCCCGCAACAACGCCTTCACCAGCAGCGAGATGACGTGTTTTTACGCGTCAACCTTGCCAGAAAAACTTCTCGACTGCGTGAACCTGCTCGGCAAGATGATGCGGCCCGCGCTGCGGCAATCGGACTTCGACACGGAAAAAGGCGTGATCCTCGAAGAGATCGCCATGTACAAGGACAACCCCTTCTGGGTGCTTTACGAGGCGACGGTCGAGAAGTATTTCGGCAGCCACTCGCTCGCGCACCGTGTGCTGGGCACCGACGAAACCATCACGGCTCTCACCCGCGACCAGATGCAGTTTTACTTCGACACCCGCTATTCGGCCGACAACACCACCATCGCGCTCGCGGGCCGCATGGACTTTGATCGCGTGATCGAAGAGATCGACCGCGTCTGCTCGAACTGGCCCAAGACCGGCGCTCGGCGCGAGTACCTTGGTTCTGCCGCACCCGGCGGCCCGCTGCTGCTCAAGGATGAAAAGGTCAACCGGGCGTACGTGCTCGGGCTGAGCGAAGCGCCGTCCATGCAGGACGACCGCCGTTTCGCGGCTTCGCTCCTGGCGCAGATCCTCGGGGCTTCTGAGAACAGCCGCCTGCACTGGGCCCTCGTCGAGACCGGCCTCGCTGAGCAGGCCCAAGCGTCTTTCGACGCTCACGACGGCATCGGCCAGTACTACGTCTTCGCCAGCGGCGACCCCGACCGCCTCGACGAGATCTGGTCCGTCATCGAGGCGCAAGTCGCCGGGCTGATCGAGTCCATCAGCACCGACGACCTCGACCGCCTTCGCAATAAAATCGCCACCGCGACCACCGTCAGCGGCGAGCGCCCCAGCGACCGCATGCACCGCCTAGGCCGGATCTGGGCCACCATCGGCCAATACCGCCCGCTGGAGATGGACCTCGACCGCATCGTCGGCGTGACGCTCGACGACCTTCGCGCCGTCCACGCCGCGTACCCGGTCCGCCCGCGCACAGTCGGCCGGCTGCTGCCAGCCAAGACGAAGTGACGCGGGCAAGACGAAGTGACCCGGACTGTCCGTGAAACTCGTCCAGAGGACGCAGAAGCATCGGCGCGAGGATCCGCTCGCCAGTCGCGCATTCGCCCAACGATTACAGCCTTCTGTGACGATTCGGACTAGGGATTCGGCTCATCGCCGAGCGCAAAATCGAGAGCTTCGCGGATCTGGGTGGTGAGGCCGCCTTGGGAACTTGCGAGCCACTCACGGTGCTCGGCGCGTGCGACGCCCGCAGCGATGGCGGTGGCTACGAGGGTGCGGCGGATGTCGCCGTCGATGTCGCGGGCGAACAACAGCGTGGCGGCTTCGCTCGCGGTCTTGGCATCGTCGGCTTTGAGTGCGGCGGCGTAGAGGCGGCAGCCTTCGGCGATCCAGGTCTGGCGGCGGAAGTCCTCGAACATCTCCCAAAGCGTGTCGTCGTTGCCAGCGCTGCGCTTGACGATGTTGGTGCGTTTGTCGAGCTGAGTGCCGAGCTTCTTGAACCAGGCGACGCTCTTGGCGTCGTAGTGCCAAGACTCGGACCAGCGGCGGCCGAGCATAATCTCGTACGCGGCCAGGTCGGCGGGGGCGGTCATCGAGCCCTCGTCGGGGTCGTGAAGCGCGAGGTCTAGAACGCGGATGGCCTCGTCGAAATCGCCCAGCGTTTCGTTGAGGGCGTACCAAGAGAGGCGGTCGGAATAGTCGCCGGTGTGCCTCCAAGCGAGGGCGAGCTCGCGAGCTTGGCTAAACTTTTCTCGGCTGCCTGCCCGTGACTGCGCCAGCTGGCGAGCGAGGTCGGTGACGAAGAAGAGGACGGCGGGGCGGAGTTCGGCGGGTCCGAGCCGCCAGTTTTCCCAGAGCCAGCAGGCGGGGCCGGTGGCGTCGTAGAAGGCACCGTCGCGAGTGAAACGTCTTGCCTGGTCGAGTTGGCGAAAGAACTCGTCGACTCTCCACGGTTTACCTCGGGCGGCGAGGTCGCGGGGCGGCTCTTGGTTTGCGAGAGCGCGTTCGTCCTGAAGGTGACAGGCCAGACGGTGCGGCGCGTTAATGCGGGCTTGGGCGCGTTTCAAGTGGAACGCGTGCCAAGCTTGGTCCTCCACGCTGAACTTGTCGAGTAGAAAGCTGCACTCATAGAGGATCTGAACAGGGTTCAGGACCATGAGGTTCCGGGGCTCTTTTTCGCGTCGGATAATGCCGGGGAGGTTGACGTCGTCGAGCATCTCACCGCCGCGCCACTTCCTGTTCATTTGCGTGTTCGGAAGGCACCTATCAAACTTCCCGCGATGGAAAACGAAGGCTTTTTCAGCGCGATTCCACTGATCCTCGATGTTGCGACTATACCCTGAGCCTCTTCCTCCTCCTCCCTTAGGACTCGGAGAGTTCTCTGCGGTCAGGCGTGCGATCACCTTGGCGTATTCCTCGGGCCGTTCGCTCTAGATGATGCGCACGACCATGCAGTGATCGCGGACGAACTCGGCGAGCGTTTCGCTCGTGGCCAGGTGCTCTGCGAACCAGTCCTTTTGTTTGTCCTTGAGGCCGTAGACGATCAAGAGTCGGAACTCGCGGTCGGCCTCGTTGCTGAGTTCCAGGAGCGGCCCGGAGCGGATGAGGGTTGGGACGAGGACCGAGTCGTCGGGCTGGTTGGCTGTGAGAGGGCTTGCGGTCCCCGGGAAACACGCGATGGCGAGCGGTGGCGTCGCCGCGAAGAGTGAGGCGACCAGGAAGGCCGTGGTGCGGTGGTTCTTTCGGGCGCGGTTAGATCGCATGACGATCACATTCGTTGCGAGTGGAGCGGCGGTTCTGGTGCTGAGGGACTGTTTGGTTGGGAAGGACGTGGAGGGGAAAGAGGCCCTGACGAGACGCTTGGGCCACCAGTCTGGGTGCCATGTGTAAGGGCGCTGCGTGTCTGAGTAGGCAGCAGGAGCGAGCGATCACGCCACGATGAGAGCCTTGGCGTCGGCGTGTGTGAGGCCTCGGCCCATGCGGTCGAGGGCGATGGGGGAGAGTTTTTCGACGAGCAGGCCGACCTCGAAGTAGCCGCCGTCGATGGTGGCGCCGGGGTCGATGCGGAGTTGTCGGCAGCGGAGGTTGCCGCGCCAGCGTGCGGCGGCGGCGACGATGACTCGTGGCGATACGGCGGCCTTGGTTTCGAGAGAGCCGAGGACTTCGAGCCCGCTACCCGCGTAGATGGAGGTGGCCATGAGCCAGCCCTTGCGCTCGACGACGACGAAGCCGCAGGTTTCAAGGCGTGCGGTGTGGTGGACGCCTTTGATGACGACGTCGTCGAGGCGGAGCGGTTTGTAGCAGGACGGGCAGGTGAGGGTGATGGCGCGCGCGGCGGCATCGAACCCGCGGTGGCAGTGGTAACAAGTGACGGCGCGGGTTGGTTGGCCTTGGAGCACGGTGCTCATGAGGAACCTTGAGGAGTGGAGCGAGAGTGGATGTGAGAAGGCTAAAGCGCGAGGTGACACGGGCGGGACGCCTGCGCCACGAGGTGGAGTAGAGAAAGAAGGTCGTAGCGTGGATCGTAAAACCGAGCAAGCCCGGGGCGCTCGTGACGAGGCCTCAATGGTGATCGAGTCCTGTCCGTGGCGCTCCGGGCTCGTTGATTGCTCGCGGAGAGAGTGATGTGTGCGTAGTGATTACTCGCTGACGGCCTCGGCGGGGCGGACCTTGTTGATGCCAGCGAGCTTGGCCTCGAGGCCAGCGAACGCGGCGGCAAGATTCTCAGGTGCGGCGCCGTTGACGATGCTGTTGCCGTTGCGGGCCGGCGCAGCGGGGCGCTGGGTGCGTAAGTCGTTGGAGTTGGCGTAGGGCTGGGTCTGAGTCTGGGCCTGGGTCTGTGTTTGCGTGCCCGCCTGCGATAACTGGCCCTTTCCGGCGTCGGGCCCCACTCGGCAATGCCCGCTGAAGGAAGCGCCCTCGACGACGACGAGAGTGCCGGCGACGATGTCTCCGATGACGCGGGCCTTGGAGTTGAGCGTGACGCGCTCGCGGGCGGTGATGTTGCCCTCGACGGTGCCGTCGACGATAATCTTGCCAGCGTCCAGCGCGGCCTTGCAGGAAGCGCTGTCGCCGATCTGCAGCTCACCCTTGGAGGTGATTCGGCCTTCAACCTTGCCCAAGATTCGGGCGGTGGTGTCGAACGTGAGTTCGCCCTTGATTTGCGTGTCGGCCCCGATGACGGTCATGCTGCTCGTGTGGTCGCTCATTGGTATTCCTTCACCCTGAAGTGGTCGCTCGGTCCCCGAGCGTTGCCGGTGAGCCCGACGTTGGGCTCGCGGTTGCTGGGTTGCTCGTGGGGTCCCAAGGCCGCCGTGCGAGCGGTGTGAGCATCGACCGCGTTGCAAAACCAGGCTGAATATCGCGGCGAAGTTTGCGCTTGGCCGGGGTGGGCACCGGGTCAAAAGGTGCCGAGCCGGAGTAATCCTGTGGGAATTTCGGCGGTTATCGGCGATGTGCCTGCCAGGGCCAGGGCCAGAGCCACGGCCAGGGCGGTGAACGAGGTTGTGATCGGGAGCGGAGTGGACGTGGAGTAGGATCTCGGCGGCGGGTGTGTCGTCGAGGTTGTGACTT
>CAZIMT010000052.1:5524-18578 GCA_964540295.1 uncultured Phycisphaeraceae bacterium | reverse complement strand
GCCGCAGTTTCGGGCGCGGTCCAGCAAGGTGTCGGCTCGGAGAGCCAACCTCCCAAGCACCGCGTCGATATTTTCACCGGCACGCTCGGCAAGGCTCTCGGCGGCGGCGCGGGCGGGTTCGTGGCGGCCTCCTCGCGCGTGATCGAACTGCTGATCCAGCGCGGCCGACCGACGCTGTTCTCCAACGCGCTCCCTGTCACCATCGCCTGCTCGGCTCGCAAAGCCATCGAGATCGTGCTTCGCGAGCCGCAGCGGGTCGCGAAGCTGCGCGACAACGTGGCGTACGCGCGTGAGAAGATCGGCGCGGCCGGGTTCGACGTGCTCAAATCACCCACCGCCATCTGCCCGATCATCGTCGGCGACACGGCCAAGGCGATCGCCATGAGCAAGCGGCTGCTGGAACTGGGCGTGTTTGTGATCGGCTTTGGGTACCCGGTTGTTGCGGAAGGCCACGCACGGCTGCGGTGCCAGATCTCGGCGGCCCACACAACGAGGCATATTGATGAGTTGGTCGCTGCGCTGAAGAAGTTGTAGCGTCATGGCTGGTGTGCCGACAAAGAACGGCGAGGTGGCACGAACTACCAAGCAGGTTGCTCTACTTCGTCTATCGCCGCTCGAATCGAGTATGCTTCAGCCTCACAATCTCGCGATTCTTCCCTTGGATCGGTCCGCGCACCGCGTTCGCCGCGTCAACCATGAACAGCACGTCCATCTCGAAGAACCTGCACCTTGAACCCGTCGCTGGCCCGAACTTGGCCGCCCTAGAGGTGGCCGCAGACAAGCCGTTTGTTATCGGGCGGCAGTCGGTGTGCGAAGGCGTGCTGAGCGACGCGGCGGTGTCGCGGCGGCACTGCCAGTTCACCCACAAGGCCGGGACGTGGCTTCTGACCGACCTCGACAGCAGGCACGGCACGTACCTCAACGGCATCCGCCTCGAGCCGGGGTCGTCCTCGCCGGTGTCCAACGGCGACCAGGTTCGCATCGGGCCTTGGACGTTGCGGGTTGGTGCGCCCTTGCTGCACACGTTGCTGCACACGACGCGAGACGACTCGGCCTCGACCATGAACCGCGTCCACCGCGTGCCCAGCAACGAGCTCTCGTTGCGTGCTCAGCACCGGCTGGAGCTGCTCATCGACTGTGCCGCGTCGATCACGGCCGCGACTTCCGAGCCGCAGATGGCCGACGCGGTGCTCGACGCGCTGATCGCCGGAACCGGCTTCCCGCACGCGGCGTTCATCCGCCGCATCGGCACCGGCGAGGGCACGGCCCAGATCGAAGTGCTCGCCTCACGCAGCCCTGTCCCGGGCGGCCAACTGGCACAGCCCTCGATGCCCGGCGGCGGTCCGCTGTCAAACTCTTCTGCGGTGTCTCGTGCCAGCGGCCTGCGCTCGGCGACGTCCAGCCCGGCGGTGGTGGGGGTTCCCTCGCGCTCGGTCGATCAGGTCCAGGTGGGCGGCCAGGCTGGTGGTCAGACGCCGACGCCAAACTACGGCGCCGCGCCGCCGTCGTTCACCTCGCCGATGAGCGCTCAGGCGGGGTCCATGCGTGGAAGCCAACCGGGGAGCAATCCGGGAAGCAATCCGGGGAGCCAGCACGGGAATCAGGTTGGAAATCAGGCCGGGAATCAGGTTGGAGTTCCGGCCGCGATTCCGGCAGAGCAGCTTTCCTTTAGCCGTTCGCTGATCGAATCTGCGTCGCACGGGCAGGTGGTGCGTCTGGACGAGGCGGGTGTGCAGGATTACGGGCAGAGCGTGGTGCAGCTAGGCATCCAGGCCGCGATCTGTGCGCCGGTGATGCTCGACAACGTGCCCATCGCGTATCTCTATCTTGATGCGCGTCGAGCCCCGACCAAGCCCGGCTTCGGGTTCACGAAGCCTTCGGCGTGGAGCATCCAGGCTGACGCGCCCGCGTTCTGTCAGGCGGTGGCGCGCATCTGTGGTCTGGCATTGTCGAACCTGCAGCGAATTGAGCTTGGTCGGCGTCAGCACCAGTTGGAGGCCGACCTCGACGCGGCGCGTGAGGTCCAGCGGCTCATCATGCCCGCCGCGGAGGGCAGCTTCGGGACGGTGCGTTACGCGCTGCGGTCCAAGCCGGGCCGATTTGTCGCTGGCGATCTGATCGATATTTTCCAGTTGGCCGACGGCAAGGTCGCGGTGTTTTTGGGCGACGTTTCGGGCAAGGGCATCGACGCGGCGATCCTCATGGCCACGGCCCAGGCCCACCTCAACGCTTCGCTCAAGCACAACCCCGACCCGGCCGCGGCGCTCACCGAGGTGAACCGCCACATGGCGTCGCACATCAAGGACGGGCGCTTCATCTCGCTTTGGCTTGGGATCATCGACCCGCGCCCGGGCTCGCTCACGTTCGTCGACGCGGGGCACGGGCACTGGCTCGTCAAGCCCGCAGGCATGCCCCCGGCCCGCATCGAATCCACCGGCGGCTTCCCCATCGGCATCGAAGCGGGCACGCTCTACGTCAACGACACCATCGCCTTCCCGCCGGGCTCGCGGCTGGTGCTCTACAGCGACGGGCTGGTCGAGCAGCAATCGCCCGAGGGGGATTGCTTCGGGCTGAGCCGCGCTATCGCCGCGTTCACCCAGACAACCGCGCCCACCACCGACGTGGCGTCGCTTTTCGCGTCGCTAGCCATGTTCGCCGCCCCGCCCGTGCCGGGTGGCAAGACCAGAACCGTGGACGACATCGCGTTGTCCGACGACGTGACGGTGGCCTCAATCGAATCGATGGCCGAATCGATGGCCGAATCGATGTCCGAATCAACGTAAAGCACGCCCGAGTATTTCCTTCACCCGCTCTCACAGCATCGGCAGCACGTCGCGGTCGAACCACCGGTTTCGCGCCACGCAAGCCTAGATCACGTCACCACCAACCACGAACCACCGCCGTGTACAGCGGGATGCCCAGAATGATGTTGAACGGGAACGTGACCCCGAGCGCCAAAGAAACGTACAGCGCCGGGTCGGCCTTGGGTATCGCCAGACGGAGCGCGGCTGGCGCGGCGATGTACGAGGCTGACGCCGCCAGCACAGCCATCAGGACCGCGTCGCCTTCGCTCAGCCCGAGCATCTTGGACGCCGCGATCGCGAGACCCGCGTTGACGAGCGGTGCGACCAGCGCGAAGACCAGCAACGATCTCGGCGCTCGAAGAACATTGCGTGCCCGCCGCGCGGCCAAGATCCCGAGGTCCAGCAGAAAGAACGCCAGCGCGCCGGGGAACGCGTCGGTACACAACGGCTTGAAGGCCGCGTAGCCTCGCTGGCCGGTCAGGATCCCAACGACGATGCTCCCCAGCAGCAACAGCACCGGGCCGTTGAGCAGCGCCTCGTGCAGGAGCGTCGCCAATCGCGGGGCCGGCGCGGCGTCACGATCGTCCGCGGGGGCGACGCTGGCGTCCGAGAGACTCTTGAGAGGGCTTCGAGCCCGCTTGGCGAGATCAAGATTTAGCATGATGAGCGACAGCACGATCGCGGGCGACTCCATGATCGCCATGACGGCCACCATGTGCCCGCTGTAGGGCGTGCCGCTCTGATCCAGTGAAGCGCACGCGGTGAGGTACGTCACCACGCTCACCGACCCGAAGCAGGCCGCGATCGCCGCGGCGTCGCGAGCGGGCACGATGCGGCGCAAGACCAGGTACGCCCAGCAGGGGACGACCGCCGAGAGCGCCAGCGCGAGGCCCACGGCCTTGAACGTGTCGGACGTGAACCCGCTGCCGACCAGCTCAACCCCGCCCTTGAACCCGATCGCCCACAGAAGATACAGCGACAGCAGCTTGGTCGCGGGCTTGGGAATCGCGATCTTCGAATGGACCAGCACCGCGATCACACCGAGGAAGAAGAACAGCACGGGCGGGCTGATCGTCACCAGGCCGCTGCCGCTCAGATTTCCCTCGGCCAAAGAGAGCAGACTTTGCAAGTTGATCACCAACAGCTCCATCAGAGTTCCGCGATCGGTCGAGCGCCGGACCGCCAGCATCCTTGGCCCGAGGACCGTCCGCCGCAAGAGACTCGCGATGGAGAAGTTCGCAGACCAGCGCCGTACCCGAGGCTGATCGCTCGGCACGCGAGGACAACCCGATCGCTATTTCGCCGCTCTCGGTACGTGCTGGTCGATCAGGACCGGGTTGCCGTCGGGGTCTGTGAGCATAAGGAAGGCGGGCCCCGTGGTGGATTCGTCGGCCGCGAGCGTCGGCACGAGGCCGCGGCCTTTGAGCGTCCGCTGAATCTCGCGCACGTCCTCAAACTCCGGCAGCGTGGCCTTGCTGCTGTCCCAGCCCGGGTTGAACGTCAGCACGTTCCGCTCGAACATGCCTTGGAAGAGGCCGATGGTGGTCGTCTCGTTCTGCAGGACCAGCCAGTTCTTAGCCTGCATATCGTGGGTTACCCAAAAGCCAAGCTTCTCGTAAAACGCTCTGGACGCTGCGATATCTTTGACGGCGAGGCTGACCGAGAAATTGCCGAGCTTCATGGGAGCATCTCCTGATGTGCGAACGGTCGAGGAAACGGACGGCCGCGCCAGAGACGCATCAACGTCTCGCCCCGGTGCGAGAGAAGCGCACCCGCCCAATACACCCGCCACCCACGCGGCGGCGAGCAAAAAGGCGAGCACGACTAAAATCAATCTTCTCATGGTCTACTCCAAGTAAGGCCTATTTCGCCCGACCTTCTCGCGATCTTGTTTCTCGCGAGAGGTCGAGCGTTTCGCCGCATGATACTGGCCGAACCGCGGAGGACTTGTCAAATCTTGCGAACTCGCAGAAAAACTCGTGCCTCAGCCCTCGCGACTTACCTCGAACGCGTGAATCTCGCCATCGACCACGTCGTGGCCCACCTCGATTCGCCGCTACGGCGTACCGACACCGCTCGCGCAGCGCGGCTTTCGCCGTTCCACTTTCACCGCGTCTTTCAGATGATCGTCGGCGAGACTCTCGCCGACTTCGTGAAGCGACAGCGGCTAGACAAGGCCTTGTACCTCATGTCCCAGCCGCGCCGCGCTTCGCTCACCGCGATCGCCCTCGCCTGCGGCTTCTCTTTCTCGTCAGACTTCTCACGCTGCTTCAAGCAACGATTCAGCGCGTCGCCCAGCGCGTTCGCTCTCAAAGCCTGGCGCGAGGCTCAAGCTTCACCCGGAGTCAGCGCTCGCTCAACCTCGTTGTAGAATCTCTCAGGCACCGAAAAGTTGCCTTCATCTATTACGAATGAAGGCTTCTGCGTACACGCACCTCGATTGAGATCTTGTAAATCAGGGTGACAGGATTCGAACCTGCGGCCTCCTGGACCCAAACCAGGCGCTCTACCAAGCTGAGCTACACCCTGCTCGATCAACTGTAGACCCGCGCCCACTCCAGATATCTTCCCTGAACCCGCCCAACCAACCACCCAAGTTTTCTCTCGCGAACTCAGCCCCATCCAGATTCCGGTGCCTTCGTGCAATCAGAAACGCCAGCACTGAGGCTCTGCCAAGGCTCGGGTCGATCACAGCGAAACTCACGAACCTCAGAGAATCTGTGAAGAAAATTCGGCCGGGCCTAGGGCGCTCGCGCCCATCGCCCGGCCGATAAATTCACTCACACCACGCCGCCTATTCAACCGCCGTTTACAGCGGCACTTCTTTGAACAGCACGATCCGCGGCTTCTGCCCGAGCTGGGTCACGTTGGACCGGTCCACCACCATCAGGAACCGACGCTGCACGCTGGGCACCATCGGGTCGGTGGGCAGCAGCGGCGTGCCGTCGCCGCGCACCACGTCCGTCTTGGAGTACCCCGCCACCATGAACCACACCGCGAACACGTCGCTCCGCACCGACGCGATGTTCGAAACCGCGTTGGCGATCAGCAGCTTGTCGGCGTAGGAGTTCTTCATCTCCTTGGTCGTGTCGCCGCTGCGCACGCCGTTGTCGGGGATGGTGACGCCCAGCTTGTTAGCGAGGTAATCGATGCTGCTGGGATCGGTCGCGGCGACGTACATCGTCATGAGTTCGCCGGTGGAGGCCAAGCCCGGCGCCTCGCGCACCCCGCCGAGGTCGTTGCCGCGCGAACGCCCGTTCAAGAGCGTGAACTGAACGGGCGTGCCCGCGTTGTTGTCGAACCTGATCTCCGGGAGATTGTTCCTTGGGTTCACGACCGACTTGTCCCGGTACGCCACCACCGTCGCGGCGATATCGGAATTCGCTGCACCGCTGTTGCCGTGGCTGCCGAACCACCACGGCGAGAGCGTTGGCAGGCTGGCGGTCGTGGGCGGGGTGAGCATGGGCAACGCGCGCATCACCGGCAGCGAGGCCGTGTTGAGGTTCACTTGACCGGCGATCGAGCGGTCGAGCTGCGCGTCGTACGCGGTGAAGACGTTGAGCACGTTGAGCGCCAGCGGGATGCCGTCACCGCGCCGGAAGTCGTTCAAGGCCTCGAACGTGCCGTTGGTGTTCGAATCGATGAACGGCGTGAACGCATCAAGCCGCAGGTGCCCGCGATCGACCAAGGCCTGAGCGTTGGCACCAGCAGCTCCCGAAGCCGGATTGGGGTTACCGCCGAAGGCATTAGTGAACAGAATCTTCGCGTTCTTCTCGGCCTCGGTCGCGCCGCTCGCCGACGGCGCGTCATACCCCAGCGCCAGCGCCAACGCCTCGCTCAGCGTCGTGTACTGCATCTCGAAATTATCGCCCGTCGGAATAGCGATATTCGACGGCGTGAACGAAGGCCCGACCGCCAGCGGCAACAGCATGTCGCCAGCGCGCACCACGTCGAGCACTTTCGTTTCCTTGGGCAGGCTTGACCAACGCACGATCTCCGTGCGAACATCGTTGAAGCTCGCGTTGTTGTTCTGCGCGAGTAGAGTGTCGATCGTGCCGCCGACCCACAAAGATGGAGTCTGGCTGACCCAACGGTACGTCTCGTCCGCGAAGATCGAGTCCGTGCCCTGCTTGGAATACAGCGTTTCCAATGAATCCGCGCCGTACGAACTGTCGATGAACTCTCCGAGGTCCAGATCGGCCACCGTGCCCAATTCCCCACGTGCGGCTTTGGAGAGGTTCAGCGATTGGACCTTGAACTTGCGCTCAACCATGAACGCTGGAGCGCCGCTCTCAAGCTTGGTGATCGCCCCGTTCGGATCCTTCGGGCGGCGGTAGGCGGTGCCCAGCGTGATCGACAGCCCCTCGGTATTCGTCGCGTCGTCCACGCCGGTGATGAGGTTCGGGACCGCTGGCAAGCGGTTCCACTTCTGATCGAGACCCCCGGCATTCGCCGCGTTATCGAAGGGAAGCCGGAAGCGATCCACCAACTGATCCTTCGCGATCGTTGAGTCGAACGCTCGCCAGAGCCGGACCACGTCGAAGGATTCGGGGTGGATCGGAGAAAGTTCCTTCTTGAACGGATCGAGCAGGTCCTTGATCACCAGCGTGTTTCCCGTGGTCAGTCGGTCGGCTGTGACAAAGATCTCGACCGGCGCCACACCATCCACGCCGAACTGGGCGTTGAACCATTCACTCGGGATCGGCTTGGCCGAGTTCCCGCGAAAGACAACGTAATAGCAGCGAGTCTTTCCGGCTTCCAGCAGTGCCAATGTGTCCGAGAAGTCCACACTGAAGATACGGCTTCCATACTCGATGTAGTGCTGCGTCGTCGCGGCCCCGGGAGCGCGACCGATCGGCTCGTTGAACGGGTTGGTCAGATGGAACGCGAGCACCTGCCCGATGAAGTCGTCGTTCGATGCCGAAACTTCGCCGTCCATGCTGACAGGCTTGGTCCCTGGCTCCATGTAAATGTGGTAGACGCCCACCGCCGTGATCACCGGCTCGGGCACGATCGCGTAGACGTTGATCGCCGGGCTGAGCACCTGCGTTCCCGTCTTGGCCAGCCTTTCCTTTCCAAGGTCCAAGGTCTTGCCGGGGAACGCCCAGTCCTTGGTCGCCACGGTCGCCCGCTGATCCTCGGCCAGCAGCACGGTGTAGGCCATCGGCGGCTTCTGATTCGTGACCGTGGCACCCTTGGAGTCCAGGCTCTGGTTCTGGCTTAAGAGCGCCGCCGCCATGTTCACGGCGAGGTGGGCCGACATGATCGCGCCCAGCTCGGGCGTGGTCCCGCCATAGTTGAGGTGCCTGATTTTGTTGTACGCCGCATCGCCGCCAGCGGTGACGGGCCAAGTGTCTTCGAGCCCGTTGAGCTTGGGCCGGGCGTCGGGGATGAGCGCTTGGGCATAGGCCTTGTACAGCGCTTGAGGGTCGGCGGTGATCTTGGTCTTGAGTTCCGAGGTCTTCAGCGAATCCGTGGCCTTGGCGTTCAGCGCCACGTTGACGGTGTTGCCGGTGCCCGTCTGGTTCAGTATCGGCAGGCGCGTGGAGATGATCGGGCGCGCGCCGCTGAGGGTGGTCAGGTACTGCCGCACGCTGGTGGCCATGAGCGCCAGCGCCGCCGGGCTAGCCCTGCCGCTGCCAGAGTCCAAGCGGTCGCGCTCGACATCTAGCCCGCGGTTGCTGCGGAGCGGGTCGTAGCGGTCAGTGCCCATGCGGACCAGCCGCCCGCCGAGGATGAGCTCTAGGTTCGAGGTGATCTCGGGGTTGTTGAGCGCTCGATAGGTCAGCAGGTCCTGCAAGTCGGTGGTGCCGACGATCGACACCAGCAGGTTGTTGCCGGTGCTGACGACGTTCGTGCCGGTGTCGATGACGTCGTACTGGCTGACGCTCGCGCTATTGCCAGCCAGGCGCTGATAAAGCGTGGCGCGGTCCTTGACGGCGCTCGAGAGCGCCGTGACGCGGTAGGGGTCGCCGAAGCTCCAATACTTCGCGCTGCCAAAGAAAAACTCGTTCACGCCCAGCCCGACCGCCGCGGGCTTAGGCGGGATGATCCCGGTGAGAGCCGCGCCGCGGTCGGCGGGGGGCCGAGCGGTGGCTCCCGCGACGAAATCGCCCGTGCTGTACAGAGCCTTGTAGGCGGCCGCCCCAACGAGCTTGGCGTTCGTGTCGTACTGGAAGTAATCATCAGACCCATTCAGCACGTTCGGCCTGGGGATCGCGCCGTACGCGACGGTGTTGAACTGATCGCGGAAATCTTGCATGGTCAGCAAGCGCCGCAGGTCCACGTCGGCCGGGGTTGTGCCGATCGGCGCGTCGGCGGTCGGCGTGCCGACGATGTCGGTCGCGGTGCTGACGTTCACGAGCCCCGAGAGGTCCACGATGCGAGCCGCGAAGACGTAACGATACTTGCCGTTGGTCCGCAGCAGGCTCTTGGGCTGGATCGGGTTGCGTGCGTCGACCAGCTCGAACCAGCGCGAATCAAGGAACCCGTCGCCGTCGGCGTCGGCCCACTGATTCATCGGGTAGTTCACGTTGCTGGGCGACAAGTTGACGTCCGTCGCCAGCCGGAACGCGCCGCGCTGTCGCATGGTCAGGTCGGCGGGGCGAACGACGACCTTGGAAGGTTTGCCGAGAAGGTTCACGTTGGTCGTGACAATCGTGCGACCAAAGTCGGTCGTGTTCGTAGAGGTGCCGTTCGCGGTGAGCAGGCCTTGGTCAAGGCCAGCTCGCATCGCCGTCGCCGAGGCTGTGAAGCTCTCGCGCAGGTTCACGAGGTTCACAAACGCCCCGTCGGGCGCGATGTTGCTGATCTGAGCCCAGTCCTTGTAATCCCGGTACTGCTCGTCGGGAACGGTCGGCGGGTTCCCGTCGTAGTTCAGCCACGTCGGCGTGAGCGACGCGAGCCAAGGGTCCGAGGGCGTGTTGCGGTCGGTCGCCGCGAGCTGCGCGTCGGTGAGCGGCAGATAGGCCGCAAAGTCGCTCCCCAGCGCTGTGCCGGTGGGGCGGAAGTCCAGCGTGCGGTTGGCGTTGCTGTTCAGGATCGACGTGACGTCCCAAGGCGTGCCGGGGAAGTCTGTCGCCTCGCGCCGGAAGATCGGGTTGCCGCCGATGTCCTTGCCGTCGACGAATGTCGAGAACACGTCCTTGGCGATGATCTCCTGGGCGATGTACTTGGCGACTTGGTCGGGCACGTCGTCGCGTTCGGCGTTGCGCTTCACGCCCACGCTTGTCCCGATGTCCGCGCGCCCGATCGCGATGTACACCACCGCGAAGACCGACATCAGCGCCAGCGTGCCGACCACCAGCACCAGGAACGATCCGCGCCGCGTCTCACGAAGACCGGCCGGGCAGCCCGCGATGGCGCGAAGCAACGAGCCAGCCGATCGGCCTGCGCCCACACCCAGCACACGCGAACTCATCAAGCGAGAAAAACTCATAGCGATTCTCCTGAAACCGTCATCTACCAGCCCGGGCCTTCGATCTGGGATCGATGCTCGAGGATTTTCATTCAACCAACTTCTGCGCCAGCACCAAACGTTTTCAATCGAGCGCACAAGCCCAGTGTGCGCTTCAATCTCATTCGCACCTCGCCAGCTTTGGATCTGGGGCACGCCTCGCGGTTACCGCGGGTTCCCCGCGGTCGGGAACACGAACTGGAACGTTTCTTCCGACCCTGACGGGTTGTTGGGGTCCGTGAGGCTCAGCGTCACACGCACCACCGTCGGCCAGGCCCAGGGTCGGCCGTCCGGCGGCAAAGGCCGACCAACCGGCCAGTCCTTGATCAGCGTCGCGTCTAAGTACTGGATCGGGTCCAGATACCCAAAGTGAGCGGTCTGCGAAAGATCCTCGTCGGCCAGAGGTTTGCTGTAAATCAACTCTCGCGACACGGGCGTCGGCCTGACCACGAGGTTGTCGCTCGTGTTTTTGTACGTCAGATCCGAAACCTCGTTGCCGTCGAGGTTCGTGTACGTCAGCGTGAACGAGGCGGTCCTCTGGATGCCGACGGGCGGCTGAAAGTCTGGGTAAGGAAGCACGATCGCCCTAGGGATCGCACCATCGCCCAGGTCCGCGTCGCGCTTCATCCCGTGCCACACCAGCTGCTGGGTGGTCGGGTCGATGACACCGAAGGAGTACTCGACGATGAACTCCGTACACCCAGGTAGGAAGTTGGACGCCGACATCATCAACTGGTCCGAACGCAGCCACGCCAGCTCGGCCGCCGCTGGCGTGCTGGTCGGGGTGGCGGTCAGCGCCCCCACATAATTTACGGGCCCGGCCTCGTAACGGATCCGCAAACCACCGGGCACGTTCGCGCCCGAACTGTCGCGCACCTGCACGCTCGGGTCTGACGGTGCTGGCCAAGCGTCGTCCATCCACCGGTGCGTGACCACCGGCGAGACGATCGGGTTGACGAAGGGCATCAGCTCGAACACGCCGTCGGGCGGGTAGCGATACTTGCCCGGGCTGTCCGGCGGAACCTCGTTGCTGGCGAGCAGCGGCTTGGGCGACATGACGATCGATCGGATCGCCCCCAGGTCCTCGGTCGCGATGTCTACCAGCCCCGACTCAAACTGCGGGCGCAAGGTAGAGATGGTCCGCATCGAGCTGCGCACGAAGTTCGTCTGGTCGGGGGGCCGATAGGTGTTGAGCGAGCGGAAGATGCTCGTCGCCGCGGGCTGCAGCCCGATCTGCCCCGGCTTGTCGAGGAGGACTTGCGCCTGGCTGTTGTTCGTGGGGTTCCATCCGAAGACCGTGCCCGGCGGGAGTGACTGCTTGGCCGACTCGGGCTTGACCAGCAGCGTGGGCTGCCGAAGCAGCGTCCAGTCCTTGGCGTACTGGTTCGGGCCCGTGCTTCCGAGGCGATTCTTCGGATTGGTGATGCCGTCGGAGACGTCGGGCGAGAGGTACGGTGCGGCGCTCCCATTGGAGACGGTCGGCTGGGTCGCGGTCATGCGCAGCCCGTGCCCGTAGTAGATGCGGGCTTCTTTCGAGCGCGGCACATACGCCGGGTCCAGCGGCTCGCGGGCCGACGCAAAGTCGCCGTTGACAAAGAACATGATCTCGTCCACGCGCCGCAGACGAGCCTTGGTGTCCAGCGTGGACACGCGGACTGTGTCGTCGCCCCTGCCCGGATCGGGCAGGGTCGGGAGCACGGGAGGCCGATTGAGCTTGGTCGTGAGGTTGCTGTCGGCGTAGCTGTTGCGGATGAGCAGGAACCCGTCGCGTGTCATCGATGCGAAGTCACGCCGCAGTTGCTGCTCGATCAGGGCCGCCTGCGTGTTGACGATGTTGAGCCGCCGACCAGCGGAGATGGTCTTGCCCACCGACTGGAAGATCTGCGCGATGCCCACTGCCACCAGCGTCATCGCGCCGATCGCCACCAGCGCCTCGATCAGCGTGAACCCGCGAGCACGCGACGCACCGGCGGCCCCCGAGAGCGCCCGGACCGACGAAGGAGACGCGAAAGAAGTTGGTTTAAAGTCGTCAAACATGCGTTCTGGCTCTCTTGGCGGTTTGGCCACGCGAAACTTCAACTCAAAAACAGTGACCGACGAATCAGCGCGAGATCGTTCAGGGCCGCTCGATCGTCACGAGCCGCACCCCCGCTGGCACCTGCGGCGTGTACAGCACGAACTGCGGCGACCCGCCGCCACCCTGCGGGCTCCGCTTGATCGCCTCGAAGAGTTCACGAGAGATCGGGGCTTCCAAGATCAGGCGGATGGCTGGCAACCCGGGCGTCTCGTCCTGCCTCACCACCGTGTTCACCCCGCCAAAGGCGTCCACCAGCCTCTGGCCGGGCTGACGCAACGCTTGCAGCGCCGCTGGATCGCGCTTGGCAAGGTCGGCCGGGAAATCTAAGTACGACGGCTGACTCTGACTGATCGCTACACGGATCGTCTCCAGCGAGGCTCGCTTCACCATCGCGTATCTGGGCTTGCCGGTCTCGTCGGCACCGGTCAGCGTCGGGCGGCCCTCGCTATCAACCGCCACCGGCACGCGCTTCGCGGACGCGGGGAACTTGCTCCCCTCGCCCGTCAGTACGTTGGACACCGTCCACCTAGCCTTGGGATCGTTCCCGCTGGGGATGCGGATGCCCGAGTCGATCCGACGAGTGAAGATCGCCACCTGCATCTGCGTCTCGCTGGCGCGACGCATCCAGAAGTCTGACACGAACTGCGGCGAACCCGCGAACGGCCTGGGTGAGAGCCGCTCAGGAACCCCGAGCCTGACCTCGCCGATGCTCTTATC
>CAZIMT010000052.1:3514-5424 GCA_964540295.1 uncultured Phycisphaeraceae bacterium | reverse complement strand
TTGAACCACCCGGTGTCGAGACTTCGCGTGTTGCCTTGCACCTTTGTTCCCAGCACGAGAGCCCGGTCCCACAGCGCGCCGGTCACCCCGGTGAACGAGTGCTTCTGAGTCCCGGGGTTGTTCACAAGATACGCGGCGATATCAATCCCGCCGACGTTCGCGTTCATCGTGATATCGCGCTGCCCGAGGTCGCCCGTGAACGTGACCAGCAGCGACCGGTCGTTGGGGTCGAGCGTGGCCCGCTTCACCACCACGTTGCCCACGCCAAAGATCGTCAGCAACTTCGTCTTCTGGATGTCGGACGCTTTGTACCCGCGCTCCAACGCGGACTGAATCGTCGTCGCGGCCGTCTCGATCGATTCGACCGTGACCTCGAAGAAGCCGCCCCGAAAGTTGTCCGGCTCGGGCCAGGTCGGAAGCGGGTTGGTCCAGTCGATCTTCACCAACGCCGGGAACGTGACCTTGTTGAAGTTCAGCGTGATCGCGCAATCGCGCCCGCCGCCGCGGTTGATGAGATCCACGGCCGCAGACTCGGCGGCGGAATAGCCCAAGATCGCGTCCTGCGCCACACGCTGCTGACGAACCACCACCGGGAAGACCATCCCCAGCCCCAGCAGCCCGATCGCCAGCACCACCACCGCGATCAGCACCTCAATGAGCGTGAACGCGGGGAGCGCTAGGCGAGCCAGACGCGAATCAACAGAATGCGAGCGCACAGAGAGCAAGCGATACGTACTCATGGCAGGATCTCCCGCACGGTCCCGGTGTACCGGTCCATCGTCACGATCCGAGCGTCCGACGCCACCGTCGATGCGCTCGCGGTCTTGCCGTTGGAGACGGTCCCCTGGATCCAGTTGTTGATGTTCTTAGCGATCTCGGCCGCGGTGAAACTCACCGGGAAGATCTTCTGATCGATCTCAGGCCCGACGAGCTTGGTGCCGAACTCGTCGCTGTAAATCGTCCCCGTCACCGCGTTCAGGCCGCGAGCCTTCAGGGCGGAACCCAGCGTGCGCTCGTCGTACACCGCGAGTTCCAGCACGGGCCTAGCCAGCACGGTGTCCGAGGCCGCGTCGCCCAGAAGTTGCCGCTTTCTTGTTCGAATCGGGTTGGTGTCGGTGTTGTTCGGCTCGTTCTCGGCCAGGATGCGTCGCACTTCCGAGCCCAAGTCCTGCGCGCGATCGAGCCGGTAGTTTTGGTACGGCGCGACCTGGCGGAAGGCCTGCGACGGGCTGGGATCGACCACGATGGCGGGTGTGCGTTCGCTCATGCTGACCGCGCCCGAGCCCGCGACAAAGCGCACCATGAAGGATTGCCGCGCGGTCTCGCCGCCGGTCACAACGTCGGTCGCCTTCTCGGGGTTGTAAAACCCGGTCTCTGGGAAGACCCAGTTGCCGGTGTTGCCGTCTTGGATGCGCGAGGTGTTGGCCTCGTACCACCCGCTGAAGTTTCGCGACGCGATGCCCGTGCCAGCGACGTCCACCGACCCCGACGGCGCGAACCCGCGCACCATCCACCCCTTGGGCAGTTGCACAGGCTGAAAATTTGGAACCGGCACGAACACGTCACGCTCGACAACGTTATTCGGGGCCGCGCGAAGGTCGTTGTCCTTGATCTGCCCCGCGACCGCGTACACGCCGATGCGGGTGCGCCCGGTCGAGGGATCGTAAAAGAACACGGCCGCGGTGTCGTTGAGACCTTCGGAACCCACCGCCGCCGAACGAGCCGCGCCCAGCGCCACCGAAACCTGGTTCCCCGCCTGCGAACGCTCGGTCGAGTACAGGATGGCCGAGAACGACGGCACCGCGATCGCCAGCACCAGCACGAAGATCGAGATCACCACCAGTAGCTCGATGATGGTGAAGGCTCGCGAGCCGACTGAAGAGGCCGCGACGCGAGCCCGGCTTGTTGCG
>CAZIMT010000052.1:0-3414 GCA_964540295.1 uncultured Phycisphaeraceae bacterium | reverse complement strand
GTTGCGTGAGATTCAGTTGCTTGAGATTTGAAAGTCATGAGCCCACCTCCACAACGTTGTCCTCGTACGCCCGGCGGCGGACCACTTCTTCATCTGCAAGCCCGCTCACGCCCGACAGCTTGGACTGAATCTCGCTGATCGGCTCGTCGCCGAAGAGCCCGTTAGGACCGGCCGACATCACCGCGTAGGTCGCACTGTTGAGCCCGATCATGCGGGTCGCGCACTCTGGTTCTTTGCGCTTGGCGTCATCGGCATTGAAGCTGCGATAGGCTTCCGGCGTCAGCACCTGCACCAGCAGCCAAGGGATGTTCTGCTCGGAGAACGTGGTTACCGTCCCGGTGGTCGCATTGCCTTTTTCCCAGCGGTAATAGCGGTACGGCACGCCCTTGTCGTCCATCAGTTCGTAGCGGTCGCCGGTGCGGACCATCTTGAGCTGGCCCTTGTCGGTGTCGATGAACGGGCCGAAGCTGTCGCCGGTGCGGTTGCTCGTGTTCGAGCCGCCCCCTGCGGAAGGTTTGACCTTGGCGCTCTCGGGCACTTCGAACGTGCCGTCGGCCCGCGGCCTGAGGAAGCCGGGCCCGACCTTGCCGTCCACGGGCGTGTCTGTGTTCCCGCCCGTGATCTTCTTGTCTGCCACGCCGACGAGGTAGAACGTCAGCGAGGCGGTGCTGAAGCGAGGGTCGTAGTACTTGCCGAGGTTGCCGTCGGTCTTTCCCCAGTTGCTGGGGAGCGCGGGGGCGTCCTTGCGGCGCAGGAAGTCCACGTCCTTCGGCACGGTCGAGTCGTACACGGCCAGCTTGTTCTCGCCTCCCGCCATGAACGCGTAAATGTCAGTCGGCCTGGGGGCCGCAGGGTACTTGGACATGTCCTTGCAGAGCGGGGGCGGGAAGTTAAAGTTCTGGATGAAGGTGCTGACCGCGGTCTTGAGCGACGCCAGCGACTGTGCCTGCACCGCCGCCTTGGCCGACTTGCGAGCCCGGCTCACGCTCACGATCACGATGCTCAGGATCAGCACCAGCACGGTCAGACCGACGAGCGTCTCGATCAGCGTGAAGCCGCGAGGCTGGCTCGATGCGTTGCTCGATGCGTTGCCCCTGCGCGAGCCGCGGGCGGTGAGCATCTTCAAAGTTGAGTTGTTCCGACGAGTCATCAGCGTTCTCCATTGGGGCCGCTTTGCGACTAGTTGCCGCCGCCCTGCAGCGAGTTGATCATCGCCACCAGAGGCAGGAACATCGCCACCACGATCGTCCCGACGATGCCGCCCAGCACCACGACCATCAGCGGCTCGAGCAGGCTCACCAGCGACGCCACCGCCACGTCCACTTCCTCGTCGTAGTTGTCCGCGATCTTCAAGAGCATCCCGTCCATCTCGCCGGTTTCTTCGCCCACGTCGATCATGTTCACCACGATGGCGTCGCACGTCTTGCTCTCGCGCAACGGCCCGGCGAAGCTCTCGCCCTCGCGGATCGAGTCGTGTACCTTGAACAAGGCCTTCTCGTACACGTAATTGCCGCTGGTCTCGCCCGTGATCTTGATCGCTTCCAGGATCGGCACGCCAGCGCTGATCAGCGTGCCCAGCGTGCGTGTGAACCGCGCGATCGTCGTCTTGCGGATCAGCGTGCCAAAGACCGGCACCCACAGCATCAGCGTGTCCGTGGCCGCTCGCCCCGGGCCGGCGCGCCGGATCATCTTCCACAGGAACCCGATCGCGAACGGGGCCGCAAGCACGAACACGAAGCCCGGCACGGTCTGCCCGGGGTTCTTGCCCGCCACCCAGCGGCTCGAATCGATCAGCCACACCGTCAGGAACGGGAGTTTCACGCCGAAGTCTTTGAAGATTTCTTCAAACTTGGGGATGATGAACACCATGATGCCCGTGAGGATCAAGGCCGCGATACCGATGACCACGATCGGGTACACCATCGCGCCGCGGATTTTCCGCTTGAGCTTCTGGCTTTTTTCCATGAACTCTGCGAGCCGCTGGAGGATGATGTCCAGCACGCCGCCGATCTCGCCCGCGTTCACCATCTTGGTGAAGAGCCGATCGAAGGCCGAGGGGAACTTGGTCATCGCCTCCGAGAGGCTCGACCCGCCCTCGACCTCCTCGCACACGCCCTGCAGGATGTTCTTGAGCTTGCTCGGCTTGAGCTGGCTCTCCAAGATCTGCAACGAGCGAAGCAATGGCAGGCCAGCGTCCTGAAGGGTGGACAGCTGGCGTGTGAACGTCGTGAGTTGCTTCTGGCCAACCTTACCGAAGGAGAACCCGCCGCCCGCCTTCTTTTTCTTCTTGGCGGAGGCGGTGCTCGCTTCGGCTGCGCCCGACTTCTTCACCTTCTGCTCGCGCACTGAGGTCGGGAAATAGCCTTGAGCTTTGATCCGCTGGACCGCTTCTTCGCTCGAGCCCGCGTCCACGGTCCCCTTCTGAGGTTTCCCGGCCGCGTTCAACGCTTCATAGGTAAATGTCGCCATAGCCAATACGCCCGAGCCGATCGTGCCTCACCCAAAGAGACAAGGCCCACGCCTCGTCACTCGCCGCACCGCCCGCTCGAGCGTTCTCCTTTCTTACAAACCAACCACCCATACCACTCATGCACACCAACCACACCAAGCACCCACGGAGATCGCACACGTCCTTGGCCCACTTTCGTCGCTCGCGTCCGTCGATCACGTCCGTCGATCAAGTCCGCGGCGCTGCGATCCGTGTCTATTCCTCCGCGACCGTCTCGCGCAGAACCTCGTCGATCGTCGTCATCCCCTCATAAATCGCCAGCAACCCGCTCTCGCGCAGCGTCCGCATCCCGCGCCGCCGTGCGTGCTCGCGCAGCACGGCCGTGCTTGCCTGCTTCATCACCAATTCGCGCATCTCATCGTCAATGGTCATGATCTCGTACATCGCCAAGCGCCCGCGGTACCCCGACCCGTTGCACGCATCGCACCCCTTGCCTCGGCTGAACCGCTTGCCCTTGACGTCCTCGGGCCTCAGGTTCAACTCCAGCAATTCTTCCTCCGTCGGTTGATACTGCTCGCGGCACTTCATGCAGTTTCGTCGAGCGAGCCGCTGCGCGATCACTCCCTCGAGCGTCGCCGTCAGCAGGAACGCCTCCATCCCCAGGTCCAGCAGACGAACAATCGAACTCGGCGCGTCGTTGGTGTGCAGCGTGGCCAACACCAGGTGACCCGTCAGCGAAGCCTGCACCGAGATCTGGGCCGTCTCCAGGTCGCGGATCTCGCCCACCAAGATGATGTCCGGATCTTGCCGCAAAAAGCTGCGCAGCAGCTTGGCGAAGGTTGACCCGGCCTCGGTGTTCACCTGGCACTGGCATAGCCCGTCGATGTCGTACTCCACCGGGTCCTCGGCCGTCAGGATTTTGGACTCGATGTCGTTCAATTCCGCCAACGCCGCGTACAGCGTCG
>CAZIMT010000051.1:0-18843 GCA_964540295.1 uncultured Phycisphaeraceae bacterium | reverse complement strand
TCGGCATCTGCGCCCACATCGACGCCGGCAAAACGACCGTCACCGAACGCATCCTCTATTACACCGGCAAAAACTACAAGATCGGTGAGGTCCACGAGGGCACCGCCACCATGGACTTCCTCCAGGACGAGCAGGAACGCGGCATCACCATCCAGTCCGCCGCCACCACCTGCCCCTGGGAACGCCACGGCAAAGAGTACAAAATCAACCTCATCGACACCCCCGGCCACGTTGACTTCACGATCGAAGTCGAACGCTCCCTCCGCGTCCTCGACGGCGCCGTCGCCGTCTTCGACGGCAAGGAAGGCGTCGAGGCCCAGTCCGAGACCGTCTGGCGCCAGGCCGACCGCTACAAGGTGCCCCGCTTGTGCTTCGTCAACAAGATGGACAAGATCGGCGCCTCCTTTGACTTCTCCTTCGCGACGATCAAGAGCCGCCTGGGCGCGAACGGGGCGGCCATCCAATATCCCATCGGACTCGGCCACGACTTCAAGGGCATCATCGACCTCATCGGCATGCGGGCGTACTTCTTCGAGGGCGACAAGGGCGAGACGGTCATCGAGAAAGACGTCCCGTCCGAGCTCCAGGAGAACGCCACCAAGTGGCGCCGCGACCTCGAAGAGAAGGTCGCCGAGCTCGATGACGAGCTGATGGGCCTGTACCTCGAGGGCAAGCCTCTGCCCAACGACAAGCTGAACAAGGTGCTCCGCGAGGCCACGATTGCCCGCACGATCTATCCCGTGCTGTGCGGGGCGGCCCTGCGCAACGTCGGCATCCAGCTGCTGCTCGACGCCGTCATCGACTACCTCCCCAACCCCAACGAGAAGCCCCCGGTCGAGGGCACCGACCCCGACGACAAGGAAGTCCACCTCACCCGTCCGCACGACGAAGAGGCTCCCTTCTCCGCGCTCGTGTTCAAGGTCGTCTCCGACTCCCACGGCGACCTCACCTACATCCGCGTCTACTCCGGCACCCTCACCAAGGGCACGCGCCTGCTCAACCCCGGCAACGGCAAGCGCGAGAACGCCAGCCGCATCTTCGAGATGCACGCCCAGAACCGCATCCCGCTGGAGAAGGTCACGGCGGGCAACATCGTCGCCGTCGTCGGCATCAAGGACAGCTTCACCGGCGACACCCTGTGCGACGCCGACAAGCCCATCCTCCTCGAACGCATGTTCTTCCCCGAGCCCGTGATCTCGATGTCCATCGAGCCCAAAACCAGCGAAGACAAGCGTCGGCTCTCCGAGGCCCTGGGCGTCATCCGCCGCGAAGACCCCAGCTTCCGCTCGAACTTCGACGAAGAAACCGGGCAGACCATCATCCACGGCATGGGCGAGCTCCACTTGGACATCATCCGCACCAAGCTGGTGCGCGATATGAAGATCAACGTCGAGGTCGGCAAGCCTCGCGTGTCGTACCGCGAGACGATCACCAAGAAGGCCGAGTATGTCCGCGGGCTGTTCAAGAAGCAGTCGGGCGGTCGCGGGCAGTTCGGCGACTGCACGATCCACCTCGAGCCCTACACGGCCGCGCAGGCGGAAGAGGACGGCGTGAAGTTCGAGGATCTCGTCGCGGTGGTCAACGAGGTGGTCGGCGGTTCGATCCCCAAGGAGTTCATCAAGCCGACGATGGACGGCATCCGCACGACGTGCGTGACGGGTGTGAAATACGGGTACCCAATGATCAACGTCAAGGCGACGGTGGTCGAAGGTTCCTCGCACGCGGTCGACTCCTCGCAGGTCGCCTTCGAGCAGGCCGGACGCCTGGCGGTCATGGAAGCCACCGAGCGGGCCGGGCCGGTGCTCCTTGAGCCGATCATGAAGGTCGTGGTCACCGTGCCCAACGACTATCTCGGCAACGTCACGGGCGACATCAGCTCGCGCCGCGGCATGATCATCGACACCGACGACCGCGGCGTGGTCAAGCTCGTAACCTGCGAAGTCCCGCTCTCGGAAATGTTCGGCTACACGACCAGCCTCCGCGGCATGTCGCAAGGCCGGGCCAGCTCGACGATGGAGTTCCTGGAATACCGCCAGATGCCCGTGAGCATGATGAAGGAAGTCCTGGAGGCTCAGGCGGGCGGCAAGAAGTAAGCGATCCAGACCAGTCAAGATCCAACTCAAGACCCCCGGCTCGCGCCGGGGGTCTTCGCTTTGGTAGGTGCTTTAGTAGGTCGGCTCTCCGAGCCGACTCTTCGTGGCGAGACAATCGCGGGCAACCGGGCCGTTCGTTCAGAGGGTCGGTCGTTGAGAGGAGATTGACGAGACTTCGAAGAATCGGCTCGGAGAGCCGATCTACGTCGGCCCGAAAACCGCTTTCTGCCACGAAATACCGCCTCTCGCCCTTGCCGCGTGCGGCGGCTTGGGTTACGTTGTATCGCTCGATCTATGCGTTGCAACCGCCCACCGCAAGCCCCACGCCGTGCTCCGCGAGGCGACCGGATTTTCGAACACTCTCGCCGGAGACCACGACCATGCCCCACCGTTACCAGACCATCCTGCTCTTTGGCGCGCCCGGATCGGGCAAGGGCACACAGGGGAAGATCCTCGGCGTCGTCCCCGGCTTTTACCATCTGTCCTGCGGCGAGGTCTTCCGCACCATCGACACCGCGTCGGCACTGGGCCGCACGTTCATCGAGCACTCCTCGCGCGGCGAACTGGTCCCCGACGAGATCACCATCCAGATGTGGCAGCAGAACATGCACGCCCGCACGGTGCTGAGCGACTACAAGCCCAAGGTTGACGTGCTGGTGCTCGACGGCATCCCGCGCAACGTCAACCAGGCCAAGCTGCTGGAAAAATACCTGCGGGTACTGTGCATCGTTCACCTGGTCTGCACCGACAAAGAAGAGATGATCAAGCGGCTGCGTCGGCGTGCCCTGAAAGAGAACCGCGTGGACGACGCCAAGGAAGACGTGATCCGCCGTCGCTGGGACGTCTACGAGGAAGAGACCTTCCCCGTGCTCAATTACTACGACAAGAAGATCGTCAGCACGGTGGACGCGTTCGGCTCGCCCGCGCGAGTGCTCGAGCACATCCTCGAGGCCGTGGTCCCCGTGCAGGAAAAGCACTTCAACAACCCCATCCTTTAACGAGCCTTTAACGAGTCTGTACCTAGCCTGTAACTGGCGAGCCAGTCCGAACGCCGTCACCCGAAGGGCGGGCCGCGTGCGTCGGCGTAAGCGTGGGCGTGGGCGGCGCGGGCGATCTATCGTTCATCATGATTAACGCCAACCCTACTCGTCGCGGCTTCACACTCATCGAGCTGCTGGTCGTCATTGCGATCATCGCGCTGCTGATCGGGATCCTCATCCCGGCCCTTGGAAGTGCTCGGAAGAACGCCAGGATCACCGTCTGCGGATCACGGCTGCAGCAGATCGGGGTGGGGCTCGTGCTCTACAGCGCGGACTTTGACAACCGGCTGCCGCAGGCGTTCGGCACCGGCTTCGATGGTAAGCCAACCATTGTCGGCGCTCTCTTCGCTGGCAAGAAGGGGCAGTTGCCGTTCTACGACATCGACAAGATTGGTGCTCAGGGGCGGCCGCTGAACAAGTACGTCGTAAGCCAAGCCTTCCCGCCGGATTCAGAAGAAGGAACGGTTGAGATCGAGGCGTTTAAGTCGCCGGTGGACAAAGGAACGCAGCAGACCGGGCTGCCACCAGACTTGGACAAAACCGACTCGATGTACAACTTCGTCGGGGCAAGCTACACGCTCAACGACCACGCGCTCGACGGCGAGTCAAAGGCGACGCTCGTCCCCAGCAATGGCGGGCGCATGCCCTACGTCAAGGAGCCGACCAAGACGTGGGTCGTCGCGACGCACACCATGTACAACTACCAAGAAGACGGCGACCGGGAGATGCGCTGGATGGACAAGTCGCAGGAGTTCGCCAACATTCTCTTCGTGGACAGCCACGTGCGCACGAAAGTCGCGGTGCCCAAGGGTGTCGTGAACACGACGCCCGACTACACGTTCCTGCCGTAATCGCGGCCCACCGTTCTCGCGTGAGTTCAAACGAAAAGCGGCGGCGTCCCGATAACGCCGCCGCTTTCTTTGAGTCTGAACGAAGGGAGAGAGGGCTTTGAAAGCCGCACTGTCGGAGGCGGCCTAGATCTTGAACCGCGCGACCAACGATAGGAGTTTCTCAGCCTGGCCGGAGAGGTCCGCCGCGGCTTTGGACGCTTGAGACGCGCCCTCGGTAGACTCGCGCGTCACCGTGTTGATGGCCTCGATGCTCTTGGCGATCTCCTGGCTGGCGGCCGCCTGCTCTTCCGCGGCCGAGGCGATCGAGTTGACCATCGATGTCATCGAGTTGGAGCTGGAAACGATCCGTGAGAGCGCTTCGCCCGCCGAGTTGGCGAGGTCCACGCCCCGGCTGACCCGCTTGGAACCGGTCTCGATCCTTCGGACGGCCACTCCGGTTTCTGTCTGAATCTCACCGATGCTCTGCGCGACTTCCTTGGTTGCGGCGGTGGTGCGTTCTGCGAGTTTGCGGACCTCGTCGGCCACCACCGCGAACCCGCGCCCATGCTCGCCCGCCCGGGCGGCCTCGATCGCCGCGTTGAGCGCCAGCAGGTTGGTCTGGTCGGCGATGTCGTTGATCACCGAGATGATCTGCCCGATCTGCTCGCCCTTACGCCCCAACTCGCTCACGGCCTGGGCGGACTGGTTCACCTGGTCAGCTATGCCGCGCATTTCGTCAACCGTCTGACGCACCACGTCACCGCCCGTGGCGGCGTCCTGGTTGCTCGCTTGAGCGGCGCTGGAAGCTTCGCTGCTCTTGCCAGCGACCTCGGTGACGGTGGCGCTCATCTCTTCGATCGCGGCCGAGACCTGGGCGGCTTGCTGGGCTTGGCGGGTGAGCCCTGCGGCCATCTGCTCGGAGTTGGCGGCGATCTCCGTCGCCGCGGCGGCGACCTGACGGGTGGACCCGGTCACCTCGCCGATAATCTTGTGCAGGTTCCCCATGAAGACGTCGAACCAGTGAGCCAGGGTGCCGATCTCGTCGCCGCGGTTGAGATTCAGCCTCTTGGTCAGGTCGCCGTCGCCCGTCGCGACGTCCTTCACCATCGCTACAAGGGCATTCAGCGGCCTGTCCAGCAGCACGCGCAACGCGAAGACGAACAGACCTACGGCGGCGGCCACGAGCGGGACGGTGACGAAGAGAGCGCTCTTGATGTCACCCGCAACCGCCGCATCCGCCTTGGTCAGGGGCATCGAGACCTCGTACGCGCCGTGCATGTCGCCTGGCTTCCAGCCCTCCATTTTGAAACCCAATGCGTCCTTGCCATCGAAGTTGCCCTGAGCGTCGCGGATGTCATACTTGGCAGGGTCGCCGTGACAGCTCATGCAGGTTTCGTCGAGCTTGATGGCCCGCATGTAATGGAGCGTGTTGGTCTTAGAGTCGATCCGCCCGAGGCTGGGCTCGCCGCCGCTCCGGACCTGCTTGTTCAGGTCGCGCAGGAGTCCCTCTCGGAACGACCCCGTTTCGGGAGTATTCTTTGGGTTTCTCGCTTCGAACGCGGGTACTTTGAAGTCAAGCCCCTCGCGCGCGGCGGCCTTCTGCGCCGCGGTCCACCCGACGACCACGGGGATGGTCTGGTAGAAACGAGAATCGGCATAGCTCTTCCCGGCCTTAGCCGCCTCGAGCGCCTCGGCGAGCAACGCCTCGGTGTCGATGGAACCGCTCATCTGGAGGCGCGAGGCGTGGTTCTTGGACTCGTCCGCCACGGCCGTGAACGCAGCGGCCTTTTCCATCAGCGCGTCGCGCGCGCTCTTATTCATCCCGCGCGCGAAGACGACGTAGTTCGCCGCAACGACCACGGCGATCACGGTCACCGTCAGTGAGATAATCTTGGTGGACAGTCCAAACGACTTCTTCGCTTCTCTCATGGAAACCCCCTGCTTTGCGGGACGAAACGGCGCAGATAGCGCAGACCGAACGCACTATTCGGCTGAATCACGGTCTCGCTTCATTCATTAAGAATTCGCAGACCGTTCGTTGGAAATTTCACAAGGAAAGTGCGACAAGACACCCCAAACTGGGGGCAGGACCTCGCAAGACAGAGCGCACGAGCTGGTCGATTGTGAGCTACGGCAGGCGGAAGAACCCGCCGCCCATGTCCTTGAGCTTGCCCTGCTTGGCGAGGTGATTCCACAGGTCGCGCGGGAACTGGGTTGGCGGGACGATGCCCATGACGTCCGAGGCCTTGCCCGAAGTGGTCGGCCTCCCACCCCCAAGCTTGGACTCCTGGTCGAGCTTGGTCAGCTTCAACCGCTTCTTGAACGCGTGCAACGCTCGCTTGAGGTCGTCATCGCTGGGCACGCCGGGCGTCGGCCCAGCCGGTGGGACTGAGGGCGCGATCGATGGCGGTATCGAGGGCGGCGTTTCGGGCCGATTCTCGCCCGTGCTTTCGTCCGCAAAGGCCTCAAGCGAAAAGGTGGTCATGCCAAGGAGCATACGTCCGGCACACCATGACCGCGAATCGAGGTTCTAGGAAGAGACCGGCATCTCTTCGTAGAGCTCGAGCGGCAGGCCGTCGGGGTCGGCAAGGAACGTGAAGCGGCGCTGGGTCAGCTCGTCCGTGCGCACCGGCTCGCACCCGACGCCGTGCGCATCAAGCGAACGCACGGCCTCATCGAGGTCGAGCACTCGAAAAGCCAGGTGACGCAGCCCGCACGCCTCGGGGCGCGAAGTTCGGAGCGGTGGGTCGAGGAAGCTGAAGAGCTCGACCTGCGTGCCGTCGGGCAGCGCCAAGTCGAGCTTGTAGGACGATCGAGCCTCCCGGAAAGTCTCTGCGATCACCCGCAGGCCGAGGATCTCGACGTAGAACTTTTTGGATCGCTCGTAATCCGAACAGATCGCGGCAACGTGATGAATCCCGAGCAATCCGAGCGGTTTCATGCTTAAGCATAGGGCCCGGCGGCCGCACACAATCGCGCTCCAGACCGGACAGCGCGAACGATCACAGAGCGTTGTGCGTTAGAATGCTGTCGTTGTCGCGCCTGGTGTTCCTGCCCACTTTCTGTCGCCAAGACGCGAGTTGGCGGAGATCTGGTCGGTCGAAAGAAGTCAAACCTAGGGTCAACTCTGATGCTTCGACGTTCCGTGATTATCGCTCTAGCCTCCGCTCTGGTTCTGCTCAGCTGCTCATACGCGTCGGCCCAGAGCCCTTTGCGAAGGCCAGGGTTTGATCGTTCGCGGCAGCGGGGGGTCGAAGAGCAACCTCAGCCGCGAGCCGGTGCTCGCGCACTGAAGGAACTGGAGATCGGCGATCTCGCGCCGCCACTCGTCATCGAGAAATGGGTCAAGGGCGAAGGCTTCTCGAAGTTCGAACCGGGCAAGATCTATGTTCTGGAGTTCTGGGCGACCTGGTGCGGCCCGTGCGTGGCCAGCATCCCACAACTCACCGAACTTCAACTTCAATACAAAGACGCTGGTGTGGTGGTGGTCGGCGTGACCAGCCCCGACGCCAAGAACACGCTCGACGCGGTGACGAGCCTCGTCGCGGAGAAGGGCGAGGGCATGAACTACTCGGTCGCGTGGGACACCCAGCGCCAGACGCTTGATGCGTACCTCAAGGCCTCACGCCAGAACTACATCCCCTGCGTGTTCCTCATCGATCGTGAGGGACGTTTGGCGTTCATCGGGCACCCGTCAAAGATCGACCAGCCGCTCAAACAACTCGCCGACGGCACGTTCGACCTGAACACGGCGGCCGAGCAGTACAAAGCGGACGTGGCCAAGCGGATGACCGAGCAAGAGAAGTCTCGCGAGGCACGCCGCTATGGCGAGCGATTCGCCCAAGCCTGCGAGGCCAAGGACTGGGAGGCGGCCGTTGCGGCCTACGACGAGGGCGCACCCCTCAGCAACAAGTTCGCGTTCGAGGCCGCCGTCGGTAGAAACGAGAGCGACGGCAAGTTCAAAATCCTGCTCTTGCTTCTCAAGGACTATGCCAAAGCGTCGAAGTTCGGGAACGAGCTTGTGGACGGCATCGCCGCCGAGTCTCCGAACATGCTCAACCAGATCGCCTGGACGATTGTGGATCCTAAAAACAATGTCGAAAACAAGGACCTGAAGCTCGCCATGAGAGCCGCCGAACTTGCCGACCAGCTGACCCAGCACCGTGACGCGGCCATCGTTGACACGCTGGCACGAGTCTATTTCTGGCAGGGCGATCTCGCCAAGGCCGTTGACCTGCAGACCAAGGCTGTGAAGCTGGCCACGCAGGACCAAGGGTCCAACGTAGACGGTGGCACGAAAGACGAAATCATCGCAACGCTCAAAGAGTACCAGAACGCTCAGAAGAAGTAAGCTCGAGCCAGAGGCTCATGCCTCGCGCCTCGGCCCGAACTGGCCAGAAAGATGCTCGGGTCGAGCCTCGCTCGTATACTTGAGGTCACCTTCCCACTGCCTTATCTCTGTGGAGTACTCATGGGTCTTTTCCGCCGCTCCAAGCTCGCTCAGGCCGCCCCGGTTGTCATCTCATCAGGCTCGGTCTCTCCGGGCTTGATATCGTCTGGCCTGGGCCCGGCCGCCCCCGCTGAAGCGCGCATTTTCGAGTTCGGCTCCGAGATGCTTCTTCGCGCACGCGCCCACAAGACCGGCATCCTCTCCGCCAAGTTCTACTCCGACGCGCTCATGGAATGGTCCATGAAAGATCCGAACTTTAAAGTGCAGATGTTCCGCTTCGTCGACGCGTTCCCCATGCTCCGCACGCCCGAAGCAATCCACGATCATCTCAACGACTACCTCACCCAACCGGGCGTCACGATCCCGGGCCCGATCGCCGCGGCGCTCAAGGCCGGGGCGGTCGCCAAGGGGCTCGCGGCCAAGACCATCAGCGGGCAGATCACCGGCATGGCCAGCAAGTTCATCGCTGGCACCGACGCCGCGACCGCGCTGCCCGGGCTCAAGTCCATGTGGGACGACGGCATCGCGTTCAGCGTAGATCTCTTGGGCGAAACCTGCGTCTCTGATGAAGAGGCAGACTACTACGCAAGGAAATACCTCGACCTGATCCAGAACCTGCCCGCGGCCGTCGCCGGATGGAAGCCCCAGCCGCGCTTGGAGTCTGATCACCTCGGGCCGATCCCGCGCACCAACGTCTCGATCAAGATCTCCGCGCTCTCGGCTCGCTGCGACCCGATCGACACCGAAGGTTCGATCGCGGACCTGATGAAGCGGCTGCTGCCGATCCTTGAAACCGCGCGCGACAAGGGCGTGTTCGTGAACTTCGACATGGAGCATCACGCGCTCAAGGACTTCACGATCGATCTCTTCCAACGCTGTTGCACGAAGATCAACTTCCAGGCCGGGCTCGCGATGCAGGCCTATTTGCGCTCCGGGCCCGATGATGCGAAGAAGATCTGCGACTGGGCCAAGTCGACCAACCAGATCGTGACCGTGCGGCTCGTCAAGGGCGCGTACTGGGACGCCGAGACGATCAAGGCCGAGCAGATGGGCTGGCCCTGCCCGGTGTGGTCCACCAAGTGGCAGACCGACGCGTGCTTCGAGAAGATGACCAACGTGTACCTCGATGCGTCGCCCCGGCCCGGCGAAAAGGCGGGCGTGAAGCTCGCGCTCGGCTCGCACAACGTGCGCTCGATCGCGGCCGCGGTCGCCGGGCTCGAAGCACGCGGGCTGCCCAAAGAAGCGCTCGAACTCCAGATGCTGCACGGCATGGCCGACCAGCTCAAATACGCGGCCGCTGAGCTCGGGCTGCGCATGCGCGAGTACGTCCCCGTCGGCGAGATGATCCCAGGCATGGCGTACCTCGTGCGGCGTCTGCTGGAGAACACGAGCAACGAGAGCTGGCTCAAGGCTGGTTTCCTCGACAACGCCGACCCCGGCACGCTGCTTCGCGCGCCCTCGCCCGCGAGCATAAACACGAGCACGCCCGCCGCCACACCGACCGCCCCCGATGTCGGCGCGATGGCCCCCGAGCGCCACTCACTCTCGCCCGCGCCCAAGGGCGTCGGCAACGGCCGACCGTTCTTCAACGAGTCCTTCCGCGATTTCTCGGCCAGCACGCAACGCAAGGCCTTCGCCGACGCCGTCGCACGAGCAACGGTCCCCAAGATCCTCAACGACCGCGCACCCGAGCACGGCAAAGAGATGGTGACCAAGGCCGCGGCCGCGTTCCCGGCCTGGCGCGACTTCGATCCTCGAAAGCGTGCCGAAGTTCTGACTCGCGCCGCCGAGACCATGCGCCAGCAACGCGACGCGCTCTCAGGCGTCATGATCAAGGAAGCTGGCAAGACCTGGCGCGAAGCCGACGCGGACGTGTGCGAGGCGATCGACTTCTGCGAGTACTACGCACGGGTGGCCGTCCCGATGTTTGATCGCTCGCGGCTCGGGCGCTTCATCGGCGAGCTCGACGAGACCTGGTACCAGCCGCGCGGCGTCGCGGTGGTCATCAGCCCCTGGAACTTCCCGCTCGCGATCTGCGCTGGCATGGTCACCGCGGCGCTCGTCACGGGAAACCCGACCATCATCAAGCCCGCCGAGCAAACGCCCGGGATCGCACGGATCCTCTTCGACATCCTCAGCGAATCTCTCGCGGCGGTCGGTGCCCCCAAAGACGTGCTGCACTTCTGCCCAGCACCCGGCGAAACGACCGGCGCCTCGCTCGTGCGCGATCCACGCGTCGCGCTCATCGCGTTCACGGGCTCGCGCGACGTGGGGCTCGATATTCTCACCGCCGCCGCTCCCGGCACGCCGTTCGACCGCGCTCCTCGCACGCCCTTCGTCGCGCCGCCGCACGTCAAGCGCGTCGTCTGTGAGATGGGCGGCAAGAACGCGATCATCATCGACATCAGCGCCGACCTCGACGAGGCAGTCCTCGCCGTCCGTCAATCTGCGTTCGGATTCCAAGGCCAGAAGTGCTCGGCCTGCTCACGCGTCATCATCGTCGACGCGCAAGGCCCGAGCGGCCCAGCCATCACGCACTTCACCACGCGGCTGGTCGAAGCAACCAAAGCACTCACCATCGGCGACCCGACCAAGCCCGGCACGGACATCGGCCCGGTCATCGATCAAGAAGCCAAGGCCAAAATCGACAGCATGATTCAAACCGCGCTCAAGGAAGGTTGCAAGCTCGAGCTCGCCCTGCCGATGCCAAACCTCGCGGGGGATCCGTTGGCCCAGCGCGCCTTCGTGCCGCCGCATATCTTCTCGCGCGTGGAACCGCAGCACTCGCTCGCCCAAGAAGAAGTCTTCGGGCCAGTGCTCGCCGTGATGCACGCCAGCACGTTCGAGCAGGCCCTCACGATCGCCAACAGCCTGCCCTACAAGCTGACCGGCGGCGTGTTCAGCCGCAAGCCGGCGCACATCGAACTGGCCAAGCGCGAGTTCCGGGTAGGTAACCTCTATCTGAACCGTGGCATCACCGGCGCGCTCGTGGGACGTCAGCCCTTCGGCGGGTTTGCGATGTCCGGCGTCGGGTCCAAGGCTGGCGGCGCGGATTACCTGATGCAGTTCGTCGAACCTCGCGCAAGCTGCGAAAACACCATGCGGCGCGGGTTCGCGCCCGAGCTTTGATCGAGCCATCGCCCGTTCTTTGATCGAATCACTGAAGACAACATTCGTCACACATTTCCGGGCGAACATCCAGCCGCTCGGCCTCGGAAAGGAATCCAGACGTGGCACTCCAGTACGAACTCGTGAACGCGACCAAGCGCGAGCGGCTCAGCCTCTCGACCTTGCCGGGCCGCACCAAGCACGACATCGCTGGCAACCCCGCCGCGGCCGCGATCGTCGCGTGGTACATGATGGAGCACCCGCGCGACCGCATCACCTTCGTGACCGACGACATCGCCGACACTCACCCCGCCTGGCCACTGCGCGGCGCGACTCGGGCCGAGCTCGAAAGGTACCGCGACGTCACGGTGGACGTGATCACCACGCTGGTCGCCGCAGGGATTCTCGAAGAGCGCGGACGCGGCTTCGTCGAGACCTCCGACCGCGGTCGAGTGATTGTCCGAGATCTACGGAATGTCTGGAACGGAACTCCGCAGACCGTAGAAACGCCGTGAGAACGGCCCAACCTTGCGATTCGACACTCTGTTCCGCTCGGACGATGCGATCTAACGCCACGCGGCGGTGACCTTCCCAGACCCATCGCGCCACTCCGGTGCCCACGCCAAGAACACCACACGCACGGTGATGTCCGTCTTCTTTGGCTTAAGCGTGATCGTTTCCAGCTTCTCTGTCAGCGGGTCAACGGTCGCGCTCATCGAATCGACCTCGGCCTGAAACTGCGCTTCCAGATCCGCGCGCTGCCTCTGCAACGCCTCGACCGTCTCGTTGGCGCGGCCCACGTCGCCCGATTCCTTCATGCTCTTCTCCACACCTCGCGCGGCCGACGCCGCCTTGCCAATGCTCCTCGCGCTCACCGCCTTGCGACCCATGAACGCCGAAAGAATCGCCGCACCGAACGAGATCGCCGTCGAGAGCTTCGCGCCCTTGGCCTGAGCCTGCTGGACCTCTGCGGCCTGCTGAGCCCGGCGAACCCGCTCTTGCAACGTTGTCATCTTCGGCGCGTATTTCTGCCGCAGCTTCGCGCTCATCTGGTCGCGCTGCTCGCGCGCGGTCTGCTGCAGACGTGCGCGAAAATCGCGCTCGCTCTCGTCGGGCTTTGACACCTCGTCAACGCTCGGGCTCTTGAGCAGGTCGAGCCGCTGCGTGCGATACACCAGGTCGCTGAAGCCCTTCGTCCAGGCGTCGTACGACTTGGCCTTCCCGGCCTCGGACGCCGCCTGCGCAAAGCTCGCGCCCGTCGCGGGCTCGCTCTCAACGTCCGTCTCGATCAACTCCGCGACGCTCGAGGCCTCCCAGTCCACCCCCACGGGCCCCGCGCCCAGCGCGGTCAGGTGCGACACCGCGCGCTTATCGTCGATCCCGTTCTTCGCGTCGCGGTAATACACCCGCGCACACCCCAGCAGCGACGCTCGGTAGACCAGCGATGAGCCCGCAGGCTTGCTGCCGCGGATGGGGAGGAAGCACTGCTTGATCTCCGGCGGCATGACGGGCCGTGACGTGCTCTCGCCATTCCCTGATTGACTTTGACGACCGCCGTTACTCGCAACAGTTGCACCGTTCGCCGTGCTCGCAGACGCGTCGGGCGGGCCGCTAACTACCGCGTCTCCCGCTCCAGGTTCGGTCTTCATCGCCCCTCGCCTCTGGTCCATCAACGCTTTGATCTGCCCGCGCGTCAGCGGCCCGCGCAGGTACGACATCGCCCAACGCGACTCAAAGATCTCCGGCCCGTCCTCGTGTACATTGTTCATCAAAAACACGCGGCTGCTAAGCTGCGAAAGAATCTTTTCAATCTTGCTGCGATCAAATCCCGCCGACGCCCGGGCCGCCGCGCCCTCCAGCCCGTCGAGGACGCGCGCCTTGTCGCGCTCGGTCTGAAGCCGGCCGATGAACCACGTCCCCGCGTTCGCCAATCCTTTGTAATCAAGATCGACCGGGTTCTGCGTCGCCAGCACCACGCCCACGCCAAACGCGCGGGCCTGCTTCATCAGCATCAGCAGCGGCGTCTTAGACGGCGGGTTGGCGGTCGGCGGGAAGTACCCGGCAATCTCGTCCATATACAGCAGCGCCCGCAGGCTGGCAGTACCGCTCTGCGTGCGCACCCAGCCCAGCATCTGGTTGAGCAGCATCGACACGAAGAACATCCGCTCCGCGTCGTTCAAGTGCGCGATCGAGTAGATGGAGACGCGCGGCTTACCCGTCGGCGTGCGCAGCGCCGCGCCGATGTCCAGCGGCTCGCCCTCCATCCATGCCGCAAAGCCGGGCGCCGCGAGGATGTTGTTGAGCAGCATCGCCAGCGCGAAGCGGTCCTTGGAGGGGAACACCGACTCGATGTCCATCACGCCCCAACGCTGCACCGGCGGCGTCTGGATCTGCTCGATCAAAGACCCGAGGTCCAAGTCTTTCCCCGCGTTCCACGCCGACGAAAAGATGGTCGAGAGCAGCGTGTGCTCGCGGCTGTGCATCGAATCGGCGTCGATGCCCATTAACGCGAGCAGGCTCGTGGCGGTGCTGCTGATCCGCTCGCGCAGAAGCTCCTCGTCGTCCATAATCGACCGAACGGGCACGGAGAACGACTTGAGAATCGACACCGGCAGCCCCGCGTTGCTGCCCGGCGTGTACACGGAAAAATCGGCCGAGTCCTTCAACCTCTGGATCCGCGCGCCGTCCTGACCCCAGTCCGCTAGCCCCTTGGCCCACAGTGCCGCCTGCTGGTCCGCGTGCTGCTGCGGCGTGACGCCGTTGCGAGCCGCGTCCTCCTCGCTGATCCACGGCAGAAAATCCGAGCCGCGCAGCGACGGGAACGTCAGAAGCAAGTTCGAGAGGTCGCCCTTGGGATCGATGATGATCGCGGGGATACCGTCGATCGCGGCCTCTTCCAACAACGACAAACACAGCCCAGTCTTCCCCGAGCCGGTCATGCCGACGCAGACCGCGTGCGTGACCAAGTCCTTCGAGTCATAAAGAACGAGCGCGTCGCGGTCGCCAGTCTTCTTGGCAAGGTCGTACGAGCGGCCAAGGTAAAACGTCCCAAGCTTCTCAAAGTCCTGCATTGCCTGCTCCTCACTGGGGCGCTCGGTCTTCGCCATCCACCGCTTTCATCGTTCACGATTCAGCATTCGGCATTCGGCATTCGTTGAATGCTCACTGATAGGTCTTGCCTCGATGCTTCAACCAACCGTCCTCGTGCTTGCCGCGAAGATCGCGGTGCGTCCAGTGCACGGCCGCGCCCAGATCGTTCCACTCGAACTGCCCGTAGAACTCGACCGTGTCCTTCACTTCGATCGGTAATCGCTTGGCGACGTCGATGTTGTGTGAGATCTTCACGACATCGCCGCTGGCGAGCTTGATGAGGAACCGCTGGTGCCGGCTCTCGTCGTTGTCGTCGGGCAAAACTTTGATCACGCGCCCGCTGCCCTCCACGATCGTGCCCGAGGCCTGATTCTTGATCGCGTTCACAATCGAAAGATCATCGGTCTTACCAACGCGCGTGCCGCTCGTGGAAGCCGTACCGCCCGATGGCTTGCGATCGCCGCCTTGAGAAGGAAGAAAGACTTTGAGAAGCAGTGTGAGCAGCGCGAGCACGAAGGCCACGCCCGCTTGCATCGCGGTCCGCTTCCCGCGCGGGCGGGCCGCCCGGATCAGATCCTCAGGCTTGAAGTTCATCCTGCCCCCCGCTCGCTGCCGCGCATCGCATTCCATTGCCTCTCGACCGTGAAACCAAGACGCGCCGTCGCTGATTTACTCCCAATCAGCACACAAACGTGACGATTCTGAGGCTGATTCTACGACCGAATCCATCGCAACGCCCGTACTCAGTTGCTCCAACCTGCAATGCTCGATACCTTCCATATCCCACTCGCTCAACCTGTCTCGTCTGTTTCCACCCGACTGATCTCAGTCGATCGCCCAGGAGTTTCGATATGTGCAAGCTCGGTTTCATCGCCAGCCTCGTGACGGTCGCTTCCGTTCACGCCGCGGGCACGCAGGGCTACTACCGCATGCCCTGCATCCACAACGACCTCATTGTCTTCGCGGCCGAGGGCGATCTGTGGAAGGTTCTCGCGAGCGGTGGCGTGGCGACGCGGCTGACCAGCCACCCGGGCAACGAGGGCACGCCGCGCATCTCGCCCGACGGTTTGACCCTCGCGTTCACCGCGGAATATGAAGGACCGACCGAGGTCTACACCATGCCCTTCGGAACCGGCGTCGGCGGCCTGCCGACTCGCCGCACGTTCGAGGCCGCGCGGGCCGCGGTCGTCGGATGGACGCCCGCAGGCGCGCTGATGTACACGACCGACGCGCTGTCGGGCCTGCCCAATTTCCAACTCGCGACGATCGACCCAAAGACCGGCGACCGCGGCATCATCCCTCTCGCGCAAGCGAGCGCCGGGGTCTACGACGATGCCGGATCCTCGCTGTTCTTCACACGCCTGCAATTCAACGGCAGCATGACCAAGCGCTACAAGGGCGGCACGGCGCAGAACCTGTGGCGTTTCGACACCAACGCCGCCGAGGCCGTGCCGCTCACCGCCGATTTCGCTGGCGCGAGCAAGGACGCGATGTGGTGGCAAGGCCGCATCTACTTCGCCACCGACCGCGACGGCACCATGAACATCTGGTCGATTAAACCCGACGGCACGAGCGTCACGCAGCACACCAAGGCTGTCGGCTTTGACGTCGCCTCGCCCTCGCTCTCCAAGGGCAAGATCGCCTTCCAGCAGGGCGCGGACATCCACGTCTACGACATCGCCGCGAACACGGATACCACGCTGAACATCACGCTCGAATCCGACCTGGATCACACCCGCGAGAACTGGGTCGCCAAGCCGATGGACTACCTGAGCGCCGCGCATCTATCGCCCGACGGCGACCGCGTGGTCATCACCGCGCGCGGCAGCGTCTTCGTCGCGCCGCACCGCCAAGGCCGATTCGTCGAAGTCACCAAAGCAGAAGGCGTGCGCTACCGCAGCGCTCGCTTCATGCCCGACGGCAAGTCACTCGTCGCGCTGAGCGATGCGTCCGGTGAAACAGAACTGACCAAGCTCCCCGCCAACGGCGTCGGCACGCCGGAAAAACTCACCACCAACGCCGACATCCTCCGCTGGGACCAATGGCCCTCGCCCGACGGTGCCTGGATCGCCAGCACCGACAAGAACAACCGCCTCTGGCTCTACAACACCAAGACCAAAGAGCACACCCAGGCCGACCAGTCGATGAATGAATCGATCACGGACATCGCGTGGTCGCCCGACAGCCGCTGGATCGCGTACACGTACATGGCGGACAACCTCAACCGTCGCGTGAAGATCCACAACACCGACAACGGGGCCAGCACCTTCGTCACCACCGATCGCTTCGAAAGCTACTCCCCCGCGTGGAGCACCGAAGGGCAGTGGCTCTACCTGCTCTCGGATCGAAACATCCAGAGCCTCGTCGGCAGCCCGTGGGGACCGATGCAGCCCGAGCCGTTCTTTGATAAGACGACGAAGATCTATCAGATCGCGCTCATAGGCGGAACTCGCTCGCCGTTCCTTCCCAAAGACGAACTTCACAAGGCGAAGAAAGACGACGCCAAGAAGGACGAATTAAAAAAGGACGAGCCTAAGACCCCGGACAAGAAGCCCGAAGATGCTGCCGAGAAAAAGCCCGATCCGCGGCCCGAATCAAAGCCCGAGGCGAAGCTCGAACCGAAGCCCGAGGCTGAGAAGAAAGACGCCGCAAAGATCCCCGAAGTCGTGATCGAACTCGCTGGCATCGAGCGGCGCCTCAGCGAAGTCCCCGTCCCCGCCGGAAACTACGGCAACCTCGCCGTCAACGACAAGGCTCTCTTCTGGACCACCACCGAGCGCGGCCCTGACAGCAAGCCCGCACTCTCCAGCGTCGCCATCGTCAACGAGAACATCGAGGTCAAGCAGGTTGTCGCCGACATCAAGAGCTTCGAGCTCTCCGCCGACGGCAAGAAAATCCTCGTACTCAAGGACGATTCGATGTTCATCATCGACGCTGCGCACGGCCCGGCCGACCTCGCCAAGAAGGACGTTGTCCTCAACGCCTGGACAATGTCCATCACGCCGCGCGAGGAATGGCGGCAGATGTTCATCGAAGCTTGGCGTCTCGAACGCGACTATTTCTACGACAAACTGATGCACGGCGTGGACTGGCCCAAAATGCGCGACAAGTACCTGCCGCTAGTTGATCGCGTGACCACACGAGCAGAACTCAGCGACGTCATCGCGCAGATGGTCGCCGAACTCTCCGCGCTCCACACCTTCGTCCGCGGCGGGGATATCCGCCAAGGCAAGGACAAAGTCCGCATCGGCTCGCTCGGCGCAACCCTTGCCCGCGATGCCGTCAACGGCGGATACCGCGTCGAACACGTCTTCCTGTCCGACCCCGACGTCCCCGAGCGCCTCTCGCCGCTCGCCCGCCCGGGCGTGAACGTTGTCGCTGGCGACGTCATCGAGTCGATCGATGGCGTGCCCACGCTCTCGACCTCCGACTGCGCGGTGCTCCTCCGTCACAAGGCCGACAAGCAAGTGCTCCTCCGCGTCAAGCCAGCCTCGGGCGGCGACGGTCGCGACGTCATCGTCGTCCCCATCTCCACCGAATCCGCGAGTGACCTCCGCTACCACGAGTGGGAGTACACGCGCCGCCTCGACGTCGAGAAGGCCAGCGACAACCAGATCGGCTACCTCCACCTTCGCGCCATGGGAGGCGGCGACTACAGCGATTTCGCCAAGGGCTACTACCCCGTCTTCAACCGTCAAGGACTCATCATCGACGTGCGCCACAACCGCGGCGGCAACATCGATAGTTGGATCCTCGGCAAGCTGCTCCGCCAAGCCTGGTTCTTCTGGAGCGACCGCGTCGGCACGCCCCCGTCGTGGAACATGCAGTACGCGTTCCGCGGGCACATCGTGGTGCTTTGCAACGAACGCACCGCGTCCGACGGCGAAGCCTTCGCCGAGGGTTTCAAACGACTCGGCCTGGGCAAGGTCATCGGCACCCGCACCTGGGGCGGCGAGATCTGGCTCAGCGGCAACAACTTCCTGGTCGATCAGGGCATCGCTACCGCGGCCGAGACCGGCGTCTACGGGCCCGACGGAACCTGGCTTATCGAGGGTCACGGCGTCGACCCCGACATCATCGTCGACAACCTCCCGCACGCGACCTTCAAGGGCGAGGACGCGCAGCTCAAGGCCGCTATCGAGCACCTGAAAAAACTCATCGCCGACAACCCGGTCCCGCCCCTCAAGAACCCGCCCAAGCCAGATAAGTCCTTCAAACCCGCTCAATAACAC